>NZ_JBEZMR010000010.1:0-214065 GCF_040652795.1 Micromonospora sp. NPDC048170 | reverse complement strand
ACCCGGACCCGGAGGCGGTCGGGGGGATGCTGTCCCGGTTCTACAGCGGGGTACGGCGGGCAGAGGCCGAGGAGACCACCGAGATTTTCATGCCGCCGGGCGGCATACTCAGCGAAGGGGGACAGCGATGACGACGTTGAGCCGGGAGGCTCTTGACCTGAGCTGGTTGGTCAGCGGGTTCGCGGAGCGGGTGCCGGGGGTGGTGCACGCCATCGTGGTCTCCTCCGACGGCCTGCTGGTCGCGATATCCGACCACCTGCCCCGGGACAACGCCGACAAGCTCGCCGCGGTGACCTCGGGACTGATGAGCATCACCGCGGGAGCGGCCCAGATGTTCGACGGGGACGTGGTCAAGCAGACGGTCGTCGAGATGGGGCGTGGCTACTTCCTGGTCATGCAGGTGCGAGACGGCTCCATCCTGGCCACGCTGGCCGGGGCGGACGCCGACATCGGCGTGGTCGGCTACGAGATGGCGCGGCTGGCCAAGCAGACGGGGGAGATGCTCACCCCGGCGCTGCGGGCGGAACTCCAGCAGGCCCTGCCCCGCTGACGGAGGACGTGCGGTGTTGACGCCGGGACCGCTGGGCCGCCGGCGTCCCGCGGTCGGCGACGCACCGGAGTCCGTACAGGACGGCCGGTGCGTCGCCAACCGCTCACCAGGGCAGCGGCCCGTTCTCGTCGAAGTAGCCCCCGCTCGGCCCGCTGGCCGGCAGGGTCGCCAGCCGGATGGCGACCGACGCCCCCTGCTGCGGGGTGCGATCACCCTCGCCGTCGTTCATGTCCGTGGCGCAGTAGCCGGGATCGGCCGCGTTGACCTTGATCGGTGTCCCGCGTAGCTCGTTTGCGTAGGAGACGGTCACGGCGTTCACCGCGCTCTTCGAGGCGTTGTAGGCCACCATCGGCATCCGGGAGTACGGCGACGTCGGATCGGTGGTGAGCGCCAGCGAGCCCAGTTCGCTGGACAGGTTGACGATCCGTCCGGCCGGCGCCCCGCGCAGCAGCGGCAGCAGCGCGTTGGTCACCGCCACCATCCCGAACACGTTCGTCTCGAAGGTGCGCCGCACCGCCTCGATCGGGGCGGCGCTCGGCGCGATCCCGAAGTCGAGCAGCACCGCGGCGTTGTTGACCAGCACGTCGAGCCGGCCGTACGCCCGCTCGACGGTCCGGGCTGCGGCGGCGACCGACTCCGCGTCGGTGACGTCGAGGGGCACCGTCGACACGTCGTACCCGGCGACGGTGAGCTTTTCGGCCGCCTCCCGGCCGCGCTGTGCCGACCGGGAGCCGATCAGCAACCGGAATCCTGCCGCGGCGAGCCCCCGCGCGATCTCGTAGCCGATTCCCCTGTTGGCCCCCGTGACGAGGGCGACCTGTGCACTCATGTGGCCAACCCTGCGCGCCGGGGTCCGGGCCCGGAAGGCTTCGTCGAACCAGGGATCACCGGTCCCTGGTTGACCCGGACCGGTCGAGCCACCATGGGTGGATGGACCGCCCCCTGCTCGCCGAGTTCCTGCGCAGCCGTCGCGCCCGGTTGGGCCCGGAGGATGTCGGGCTGCCTCCCGGCGTGCGCCGGCGTACTCCGGGACTGCGCCGGGAGGAGGTCGCCCAGCTCGCCGGGATCTCGGTCGACTACTACAACCGGCTGGAGCAGGCTCGCGCGCCCCGGCCGTCCCGGCAGGTGCTCGCCGCGTTGGGGCGCGCCCTGTTGCTCTACCCGACCGAGCGGTCGCACCTGTTCCGCCTGGCCGGCGAGGTGCCCGATCCACCGGCCCGTCCGGACGACGTCGTGCCGCACGGGCTCCGGCATCTGCTCGACCGGCTCACCGACACCCCCGCCTACGTCATCGACGCCCGGTACGACCTGCTCGCCTGGAATTCGCTGGCGGTGGTCGTGCTGGGCGACCCGGACGACTGGGCGCCGGGCGAGCGCAACCTTGCCTGGCGGATGTTCCGGGGCCGGCCGGCCCCGGAGGTCGACGAGGCCGGCGCGTGGGCCGTCGCCGCTCGGTGCGTGGCGGACCTGCGCGCGGCGGCCGGCCGCTACCCGGACGATGCGGCCCTGAAGCGGCTGCTGGCCGGGCTGCGCGCCGACAGCCCCGAGTTCGACCGCCGCTGGCGGGACCACGGGGTCTGCGTACGCGACGGACCGGACCGGATTCGCGTGGCCCACCGGGCGGTGGGCGAGCTGACGATGGACCGCGAGGTGCTGGAGCTGGCCGGGAGCGGGCAGCGGCTCGTGCTGCACACCACCACACCGGGCAGCCGGTCGGCCGAGGCGCTGCGGCTACTGACCGTCGTCGGATCGCAGTGGCGGGTGGCGCCGGCGAGCTGATCGACGCGCGCCGGCGCCTGGCCGGGTCCGGCGCTCAGATGCCGTTGGCGGCGATGACCTGGCGGTACCAGTGGGCGCTGCGCTTGAGTACGCGCCGCTGCGTCTGGTAGTCCACGTAGACCAGCCCCCAGCGCTCGTCGTATCCCGCGTCCCACTCGAAGTTGTCGAGCAGGGACCAGACGTGGTAGCTCTCCAGCGGCACGCCGGCGGCCACGGCGCGGTGGACGGCGGCGAGGTGGTCGCGCAGGAAGGTGATCCGCCCGGTGTCGTCGACCGTGCCGTCGGCGCCGAGCGTGTCCGGGCTGGGCAGCCCGTTCTCGGTGACGGTCAGCGGGATCGGGCCGTAGTCGCGGCTCACCCGGGTCAGGATGTCGTACATCCCGTCGGGGTAAATCTGCTGCCAGGGGGCCTGGGAGGTGGGCCAACGCGGGGTCGTCGTGCCGTCGGCGGTGACGTAGTACGGCGTGTAGTACTGCACGGCGAGCAGGTCCACCGGCGCGGAGATGGTCGCCAGGTCCCCGTCGCGGATGCCGCGGGCCAGCCGGCTGCCCGGGCCGAGGTCGTCGAGCACGTCCTGGGGATAGCGGCCGGTCAGGATCGGGTCGAGGTAGAGGCGGTTCTCGTACCCGTCGTAGAGCCGGGCCGCCCGGGCCGCCTCGGGCGAGTCGTCGGCCGGGTAGCAGGGGTGCAGGTTGAGCGCCGGGCCGATCCGGCCGGTGCCGGTGGCGCGGTGCGCCGCGACGGCGAGCCCGTGGGCCAGGTGCAGGTGGTGGGCGACCAGGTACGCGGCGTCCGGGTCCTGCCGGCCCGGAGCGTGGTGTCCTTCGAGATAGCCGTTCTGCACCACCGTCTTCGGTTCGTTGACGGTCAGCCAGACCGGCACCCGGTCGCCGAGTGCGCGGAAGACGATCTCGGCGTAGTCGGCGAAGCGCTGGGCGACGTCGCGCGACTCCCAGCCGCCCCCGTCCTGAAGGGCCTGTGGCAGGTCCCAGTGGTACAGGGTCGCCATCGGCGCGATGCCCCGCTCGCGCAGCCCGTCGACGAGTCGGCGGTAGAAGTCGAGCCCCCGCTGGTTGGGCGCGCCGGTGCCGTCGGCCTGCACCCGGGGCCAGGAGATGGAGAACCGGTAGCTGTGCAGCCCGAGGTCGCGCATCAGGTCCAGGTCCTCGGCGTACCGGTGGTAGTGGTCGGCGGCGACGTCGCCGGTGTCGCCGTTGCGGGTGCGTCCCGGCGTGTGGCTGAAGGTGTCCCAGATCGACTCGCCCCGACCGTCCTCCTTGGCCGCACCCTCGATCTGGTACGCCGAGGTGGCCGCTCCCCAGACGAAGCCCGGGGGGAAGGGCAGCCCGTCCGCCGGTGTCCCGTCGGCTCGCGGGCCGGCGGACCGGTTCCCGCCGCCCGCGACGGCCCCCGGTGTGGTGCCGGTGGTGGCGGAGGGCGCGGTGCCGTGGGGCGGGCGCGGGGTGGGCATCGACATCGGTTCTCCTCATGGTGTGCGTGGCCGCCGCCGGGCCGGGAGCGCTCCCAGCATAGGGTAGGAGCCGTCGATCGGTCGCCTCCGCCCGAGTCGGGCCGGGCGGGGGCGAGCGGGATGGCGAAAAGGTGTGTCCTGGGTGCCCGTGACGGTGGCCCGGGAGCGGGGTGCGCGGTGGCAGCTCGCTCGGGTGGCCGGCCGCGGGACGCCGGGGCGCCGGGGGCGCGGGGCGTCGACCGGGCGGTGCGGGCGGACAGCGGACGAGGCCGGTCGGAACGGCGACACGGCCAGTTCCGTCGGCCTCTTTTCCCGTCGTGGACGGGGGTTTAGTGTGGGGACGGGGGAGGGCAACCCCCGTCCCCACCGGTGCTGCACACGCACGGGCGGAATTGGCGTCCTGTCGTGCGTGTCGCGCGGGAGCCGGGCCACGCGAGTGGCTGGCGGATCCACCTCCCTCCAATGTGGGTGGGATGGCTGACGGCGGTGTCCGGGCTGGCCCGTCGTCAGCCCTTCGGGCTGACTCCCCGGGTTCCGTCGTCGACGAAATCCCGGGTGATCTTCCAGTTGCATCTCTGTCGATGGAAGCGCTCCCATCGACCGATGCTGCGACTGTAACGCCCGTCACGGCTTTGTGAAAGCCCCAAAACGAGATCGAAACATGTTGCTGATCCGGCGCGCTGCCGACCATTGTGGGAGCGTTTCCATGCGTGGCACACTGTCGCCACCGCGACGCGGAGCCAGATCGCGCAAGCGTGGGTCGCCGAGGGCAGCCGGTGTCTCCGGTACGGCATCCGACGCAGTCGGTGGAGTTGCCGCCCCGCAGGGGTGGGCGCCCGCCGCACCCCGGCCCCGGGCCGGGGCGACCACCATCCCCGGGCGCCTTCGAATCCCCGTTCGCGGGAGGGCGCCCCGCCGGGGCCTTCCGTCCCCGGCCAGGTCCGAGGAGACACCGCGCACATGAGAGATCTGGCAAGACGTCGCCGCCTGGCGATGGTCGCCGCCACCGTGCTCGCCGTCGGCGGGGTGACCCTGCCGGCCGGCGCCGCGCAGGCCGCCCCCGCCTGCGACGTGGTCTACGCGACCAGCGACTGGAACAACGGCTTCACCGCCAACATCACCATCAAGAACCTCGGTGACCCGATCAACGGCTGGACGTTGAAGTTCGCCTTCCCCGGCGACCAGCGGGTGACCCAGGGCTGGTCGGCCAGGTGGAGCCAGACCGGCAACGAGGTCACGGCCACCAACGAGTCCTGGAACGGCGGCCTCGGTACGGGCGCCTCGACCAGCATCGGCTTCAACGGCACGCACGGCGGCACCAACCCGAAGCCGACGTCCTTCTCGGTCAACGGCGTCACCTGCGGCGGCGCGCCGCAGCAGCCGCCGACGGTCGGGCTGAGCGTGCCGGCCGGCCCGTTCGAGGCCCCCGCGGACGTGCCGCTCAGCGCCACGGCCAGCGACCCGGACGGGACCATCAGCAAGGTCGAGTTCTACCGCAACGGCCTGCTGGTCAACACCGACACCACCGCCCCGTACGGCTACACGCTGGAGGATCTGCCCGCCGGCGCGTACACCGTGCAGGCCAAGGCGTACGACAACGCGAACCTGACCGCCACCGCGGAGAGGTCGTTCACCGTCACGGCGGCGTCCGGGCCGGTGCTGGTGGCCACCCCGTCGGCGGTGAGCGTGACCGAGGGTGGCAGCTCGACGGTCAACCTGAAGCTCAGCGCCGCGCCGACGGCCAACGTGCCGGTGTCCCTCGCCCGCACCGGCGACACCGACATCACCGTCTCGCCGGCCTCGGTGACGCTGACCCCGAGCAACTGGAACACCGGGGTGAACGTGACCGTCGCGGCGGCCGAGGACGCCGACACGCTCGGCGGCACCGCCACCGTCACCGCCTCGGCCACCGGCTACGCGCCGCTGGCGATCACCGCCACCGAGATCGACAACGACACCGGCGGCGGGGACGACACCTACGTCAAGCGCTTCCTCGACCAGTACGGCAAGATCAAGAACTCCGGCTACTTCAGCCCCGAGGGCGTGCCGTACCACTCCATCGAGACGCTGATCGTCGAGGCGCCCGACCACGGGCACGAGACGACCTCCGAGGCGTTCAGCTTCTGGCTGTGGCTGGAGGCCCAGTACGGGCGGGTGACCCAGAACTGGGCGCCGTTCAACAACTCCTGGACGGTGATGGAGAAATATATAATTCCGAATCATTCAGACCAGCCGACGGCCGGCTCGGCCGGCACCGCGCAGTACGCCGCCGAGCACGACCTGCCCAGCCAGTACCCGTCGCAACTGGAGCCGTCCGTGCCGGTCGGCCAGGACCCGCTGCGTGCGGAGCTCCAGAACACCTACGGCACCGGTGACATCTACGGCATGCACTGGCTGCTCGACGTCGACAACACCTACGGCTACGGCCGCTGCGGCGACGGCACCAGCCGGCCGGCGTACATCAACACCTTCCAGCGGGGCACCCAGGAGTCGGTGTGGGAGACCGTGCCGCAGCCGTCCTGCGACACCTTCGCCCACGGTGGCCGCAACGGCTACCTGGACCTGTTCGTCAAGGAGGCGAACGCGCCGGCGAAGCAGTGGAAGTACACCAACGCCCCCGACGCCGACGCCCGCGCCGTGCAGGCCGCGTACTGGGCCCTGACCTGGGCCAAGGCGCAGGGCAGGGAGGCCGACGTGGCGGCCACCGTGGCCAAGGCCGCGAAGATGGGTGACTACCTGCGGTACGCCATGTTCGACAAGTACTTCAAGAAGATCGGCAACTGCGTCGGCGCCGCCACCTGCCCGGCCGGCACGGGCAAGGACTCGGCGCACTACCTGATGTCCTGGTACTACGCCTGGGGCGGCGCGTACGAGCCGAACCAGAACTGGTCGTGGCGCATCGGCTCCAGCCACAACCACTTCGGCTACCAGAACCCGTTCGCGGCCTGGGCGCTGACCAACGTCAACGAACTCAAGCCGAAGTCGCCGACCGCGGTCACCGACTGGACCAAGAGCCTGGAGCGGCAACTGGAGTTCTACACCTGGCTCCAGTCCGCCGAGGGCGGCATCGCCGGCGGCGCGACCAACAGCTGGGGCGGCCACTACGGCCAGCCGCCAGCCGGCACGTCGACGTTCTACGGCATGTACTACGACGTCGACCCGGTCTACAACGACCCGCCGTCGAACCAGTGGTTCGGCATGCAGGCGTGGTCGATGCAGCGCATCGCCGAGCTCTACCTGGAGACCGGCAACGCCAAGGCCAAGGCGCTGCTCGACAAGTGGGTGCCGTGGGCGATCGCCAACACCACGCTGGGCGCCAACTGGTCGATCCCGTCGGACATGAGGTGGACCGGCCAGCCGACCACCTGGAACCCGGCCAACCCGCAGCCCAACACCAACCTGCACGTCGAGGTCACGGTGAAGGGCCAGGACGTCGGCATCGCCGCCGCCTACGCCCGCACCCTGATCGCGTACGCGGCCAGGTCGGGCAACGCGGCGGCGAAGAACACCGCCAAGGGGCTGCTGGAGGCCCTGCACGCGGCCAGCGACGCCCAGGGTGTCTCCACCGTGGAGAAGCGCGGCGACTACCGCCGCTTCGACGACGTCTACGACGCCGGCACCGGCCAGGGCCTCTACGTGCCGCCGGGCTGGACGGGGACGATGCCCAACGGTGACGCCATCGCCGCCGGCAAGAGCTTCGTGGACATCCGCTCCTTCTACAAGAACGACCCGGCCTGGCCGAAGGTCCAGGCGTACCTGGACGGCGGCCCCGAGCCGGAGTTCAGGTACCACCGGTTCTGGGCGCAGGCGGACGTCGCCATGGCGTACGCCGACTACGGCAAGCTGTTCCCCAACGGCTGAACCGACTCCTCCGGGTGGGCGGCGCGGCCGTCCACCCGGAGGCCCACCGGCCCGTCCCGCCACCCGGATACGCACCCGCCGCGAAAACGCCCGAAAAACCGGCCACCACGGGATCACGCGCGGGGCCGGAACGGAGTAACGTACGTCACCGGAGAGGCCGCTCCCCCCGTGGCGGCCTCTCCCTTACTTTCCGGCCGGCTCCGCCGGGACCGGAGCCGGCACGACCGGGTGACGCAGCCCCGGATGCCCCGCCGGCAGCGACCGGCGCACCACCACCCAGCTCACGGCGAGCACCGCCGCCACCAGCGGCCAGGACAGCGCGACCCGGGCCACCGTCAGCGCGAGCACCTGGCCGCCGAGCCACAGCGGCAGGAACACCGCCAGCCGCAGCACGTAGCTCACCGCCCAGACCCAACTGCCCCGGCCGTACGCGCGCAGCAGCGCCGGATCCCGCCGCCACCGGGTGCGCTGGCCGAGCACGGCACCCACCACCACGCCGAGCAGCGGCCAGCGCACCACGATGCTGACCACCCAGGCCAGCGTGCTCGCCGCGTTGGACAGCAGTTGGACGAGGAAGAAGTCCTCGGCGCGACCGGTACGCAACGCGATCAGCGCGGCCACGCAGACGGCCAGCAGCCCGACCAGCACCGAGCGCGGCCGGTCGCCCCGACGCAGCCGCCAGCCGGCCAGCGCGGCGCCGGTGAGCACCGCGGCGCCCACCCCGCCCCACAGCGAGTGCCCGCCGAGTAGCCAACCGAGCGCGAACGCCACCGGCGGCAGACTGGCGTCGACGGCGCCCCGGCGCCCGCCGAGCAGATCCGCGAGCGTCTCCGGCTGACCCGCCGGGGCCGTCCCACGCTCCGGTGTACGCGTCACCGCACCCTCCTCACGTCCGCCACCAACCTAGCCGCCCCCGAACGGCAGGCCACCCGCCGACCGGGGGGTGCCTGCCGCTACCGTGTGCGGGTGCGAGCGACGGCGAGGGGTTGGACCGCGGTCTGGTTGGTCGTCCTGGCGATCGTTCAGGCGGCAGCCTTCCTCGCGGTGTGGCGGGTCGCCGTGCACGTCGAGGTCGGCCAGTGGGTCGACACCGTGGCCCTGACCGGCAACCGGATCGGGCAGGACCGCATCGACGAACCGGTGGACCGGATCCTCAACGCCATGTCGGTCGTCTCGCTGCTGGCGGCGACCGCGGTGATCGGCTTCATCGCCCTGATCCGGGGCCGGATCGCCCTGGCCGTCACGGCCACCCTGCTGATCGGTGGCGCCAACGCCACCACCCAGCTGCTCAAGTACGGCCTGACCCGGCCCGACTTCGGCATCGACCCCGAACGGATCTACGCCGGCAACAGCCTGCCCAGCGGGCACGCCACGGTCGCCGCGTCGGTCGCGGTGGCCCTGGTGCTCGTCCTGCCGCGCAAGGTGCGGGTGTTCGGCGCGTTCGTCGGCGCGGGCTACGCCGCGGTCGCCGGGGTGGCCACCCTCTCCGCCGGGTGGCACCGGCCCAGCGACGCGGTGGCCGCGTTCCTGGTGGTCGGGGTCTGGGCGGCGCTGGCCGGTCTGGTGCTGCTGATCACCCAGCGGGAACAGGCGCAGGTGGAGTCGGCCGACGCCCACCGCGTCGCCGCCACGGTGCTCAGCGTCGGCGGCGTGCTGGCGCTGGTGGCCTGCGGGTTCGCCCTCGCCTGGCTGGTCGAGCTGCGTGGCACCCCGCCCGGCGAGCTGGCCCGCCGGCCGCTGTTCGTCGGGTACGCCGGCAGCGCCGCAGGGATCGTCGGCACCATGGGCGTGGTGATGGCGCTGGTGCTCGCCGCCGTGCACCGGCTGGTGCCGCGGGTCAAGGGCTGACCCGCTCAACGCGAGTAGGTGCCCACCATCGTCCCGCTCGCGATGTCCCGCTCGGCGAGCAGGCGGTGCACCTCGTCCGCCCGTGGCGTGTCGGGCAGCTCCAACGGCCGGTCCAGCGCGTAGAGCCGGAAGAAGTACCGGTGCGGGTCGTCACCCTGGGGCGGGTGCGGACCGCCCCACCCGGTGGTGCCGAAGTCGTTGGGCCACTCGCGGCCACCCAGCGGCACGCCGCCCTCGGGCGCCCCGGCCGCGCTCGGTGCGATCCCGGTCACCAGCCAGTGCAGGAACGGGGTCTTCCCGGCGTCCGGGTCCTCGACGAAGAGGACCAGTTCGGCCGCAGACTCCGGCACCTGCGCCCACTCCAGTGGCGGCGACATGTTGCCGCCGTCCCTGGAGAAGCGGCTCGGCAGCATGTCGTGGTCGTTGAACGCGGTGCTGCGCAGCATGATTCCGGCCATCCCTGGCGCTCCTCTCGTCAACTCGGCCGCGCGTACCCGCCCGCCGGGCGCCGAAACGGCCGCGCGGGGATGCGGTCACCGGCGTGAGAGGGTCTGGGAACGGGGGAGGGAGAACCGTGGAGAGCGTACGGACGGCGTTCCGGGACGAGTGCGAGCGCCTCGGCGAGGTGCTGCGCGGCGTCGACGAGGCGGATCTGGACCGGCCGACCGACTGCCGGCCGTGGACCGTACGCGAGTTGCTGGCCCACGTGCGCACCGGCGCGGGGCGGCTGGTCGACATGCTCGCCGCCCCGGGCCCGCCCCGCGCGCAGGTCGACGCCGCCGGCTACTTCGGGGCCGCCAAGTTCGCCCCGACCGTGGACGCCGCCCGGATCGACAGCGGCCGGCGGGAGGCCCGGGAACTCGACGGGCCGGCCCTGGTGGCGGACTTCGACCGGGCCTGGCGGGCCGCCCTCGACGCCGTCGACGCCGCGCCGCAGGATCGGGTGGTGCGCACCCGGCACGGCGACGCGATGGCGCTCGGCGAGTTCCTGCGTACCCGCGTGGTGGAGGCCGGCGTGCACGGCCTGGACCTGGCGGCGGCGCTGGACCGGCGGCCGTGGCTGACGCCCACCGCGGCGGCGGTCGTCGCCGACCTGCTCACCGGCGGGCGGGCCGTCCCGTCCGCCCTGGGCTGGGACCGGCTCATGCTGATCCGCAAGGCCACCGGCCGGGTCGGCCTCACCGACCGCGAGCGGGCGGTCGTCGACGACGCCGGCTTCCGCTGGCTCTCCTTCGGCGGCTGATCGGGCAGGGCGCTGAGCTGAGGCGTGGGGCGGGCCCGGGCCTGTTGCACAGGCCGCAGCCGCGTATGGCCCGTGCCCGCTGTGCGGTCCGTGCCTGTCGCCGTGCGGGGCCCGTGCCCGGCCCCGGCGGGCGGATCAGGCGTCGGCGGTGAGCGGGTCCGTCGCCGGGCGCGGGGCGGGCACGTGCGGGGCGGCCCTGCGCAGGTGGTCCAGCACGACCGGGTCGATCCGGCCGGGCACCAGGCGCTCCTCCAGGTTCTCCAGGCCGGCCCAGGAGAAGAGCGCCTCCTCCGGCTCTGCCGGGTCGACCGGGTGGCCGAGTGCGGCCAGCAGCGCGCCGACCTCGGCGGCGACCGCGCCTGTCAGGTCGAGCAGGGTGGCCGGGTCGGGCCGGCCGAAGAGCAGGGTGTGCACCGCGAGCAGCCGACCCAGCTCGGTCACCGGGTCGGGGTGGTCGTCGACCCGCAGGTCGACCAGGACGTCACCGCCGCCGTCGTACCCGCCGCCGCGCTCGACCACCAGCAGCCCGGCGCTCTGCCGGCCGCGCCGGTCGCCGCCGGCCTGGTCCCCGGCGCGCAGCGCGGCGAGCAGCCGGTCGGGGAAGGGCAGCGCGCCCTCGCCCAGCCAGGCGTCCCGCATCGCCTCGATCACCTGCGGGCCGGCCAGGATGTTGCCCTGTGCCGCCCAGCCGTCCCCGGCCTGGCCCCCGGCCCAGGGATGGCAGCTCGGGCCCGTCCAGGTGGCGCCCGTGCCGGTGGCGGCGACCACGCCGAGCTGGCGATGGTCCCGGTCCGGGTCGGCGGCGACCAGCCCGGCCACCACGTCGGTCGCGGCCACCCCGGTGCGCAGCAGCGCCAACCCCTGCGGCCGGTAGGCGAGGTTGAGGTGGGCCTGGGTGGCGAGCGCCCCGATCTCGGCCTCGGCGGCCGGCACCAGGGCACCGGCGGCCAGGAACCTGCTGGCCACGACGACGCCGTGGTGCCGACCGTCATCGGAGCGGGCGACGAGCGAGAAGGTCACGTCTGAAGACTAGTTCCAGCGGAACAGGAACGCGGCGACGGTCGTACCGACGACTGCGGTGATCGCCAGACCTGCCAGGTTCGATGCGTCGACCGGGCCCCCCGCCCAGGCGCTGGAGAGCGCCTCGACAGTCGCGCCGAACGGCAGCCACGAGGCGGCCCGGGCCACCGGTTCCGGTAGGGAAGCGGTGCCGCCGAACAACCCGCCGACGGCCCCGAGGGCGAAGAAGGCGATCAGGCCGATGGCGACCGCCGAATTCGGGGTGGGTGCCACCGAGGCGACGATCATGCCCAGCCCGTACATCGCGGCCACCGAGAGCCCGACCACGGCGAGCGCGATGCCGACGTCGACCGGCGGACGTGCGTCGAAGCCGACGACAGCGACGGCGTACGCGAGCCCGATCCCCACCACCACCTGCGCCAGGCTCACCACCATCTGAGCGACGAGCACCATCGCCGGCGACGCCGGGGTGACCGCGAGCCGGCGCAACACCCCGCTGCGGCGGTAGTAGGCCAGGAAACTCGGCATGTTCACGATGCCGATCGTGGCGAGGACGATGGTGAAGACCAGCGGAAGGACGAAAAGGTCCAGCGCCGAGCGCCCGCCGGCAACCTCCTGATCACCGGCGGTAGCGGCATTCATGACCAGAATCAACAGTGGCAGCCCTATCGGTACGATCAGCCCGGCCGTGTCCCGGACGACCATCTTCGCCTCGCACCCGATCAGGGTCAGCCACGATCCTGCCCCGGGCCGACGTGTGGTCACCTCGTTCATGCGTCCTCCTCCGTGACGAGTTCCTTGCCGGTGAGGCGGACGAACGCCTCCTCCAGGTTCGCGACGCCGGCCCGGGCGACCAGTCCGGCCGGTGTGTCCAGGGCGACGATTCGGCCGGCGTCGAGCAGCACTACCCGGTCGCAGAGCCGTTGGACCTCGTCCATCGCGTGGCTGACCAGCAACACGGTCTCGTCGCGCAGCCCCTCCACACCCGCCCACATGCGCCTGCGGGCACGGGGATCCAGCCCGGTGGTGAGTTCGTCGAGGATCACCACCCGCGGGCGGCCGACCAGGGCGAGAGCTATGGAGAGGCGCTGCTGCTGGCCGCCGGACAGCTTCTCGAATCGCGTCCTGGTCTGCCCCCGCAGCTCGACCAGGTCGAGCAGTTCGTCGGCGGGCCACGGATCGGGGTAGAAGCTGCGGTAGAGGCCGAGCAGCTCACCGACGGTCAGAGCCGCATGCAGCTCGGCCTTCTGCAACTGCACGCCGAGCAGTTGGCGTACGGCGGCGCGATCCCGACGCGGGTCCCGGCCGAGCACCCGGACGCGTCCCCGGTCGGGGACACGCAGGCCGGCGATCAGCTCGATCATCGTCGTCTTGCCAGCCCCGTTGACGCCCAGGACACCCAGCACCTCACCGGAGGCCACCGTCAGGCTGACGTTGTCGACGGCGACGATGTCGCCGTACCGTTTGTGCAGGTTCTCGACCTCGATGGCGGGTTGCGTCATGCTCCCCATGCTGGTCGACACCACCCGCCCGCCGCCTGTGCCGGAGGTCAGCCTCGAGGGCCATGACTTTCGGCACCCGTGGCAAGCCGGCCGCGGCGGCTAGGGTGGCCGCATGCGGCGGCTCGGACTCGATGAGTGGTCCGGCCTGGTGATGCTCGTCGTGTGCGTGGGCGTCGGGTCGCCGGTGATGCTCGGCCTGGTCGAACCCGACATCCCGGCGCCGGTGTGGATAGGGCTCTTCGTGGTCACCCTGGTCGCGGCGCTCGTCGCCGTGGCCGAATGGGGAGCGCTGTGGGGGGCCCTCGACCGGCGCCGCGGCGGGGTGTTGAGGTGGGCGGTCTACGGCACGGCGGTGGTCGCCGGCTGGGGCGTGGTCGCGACCGCCCCCCGTGCCGGCATGCTGCCGATCCTGCTGGTGGTGATTGCCGCACTCGGGCCGGAAGGCGTCCGGCTGCCGGTCAACCTGCTGGTGGTCGCGTTGAACACGGCCGTGATCGCCCTGACCGTCAGCCGGGTCCGCGACGACCCGGTCGAGCCGCTCACCGCCGGGGTGTTCTACGGGCTGATCCAGATCGCGACGGCGTTCAGCGTGACCGCGGTCCGACGGGAGCAGCAGCACCGTCGGGAGCTTGTCCGGGCACACGTGGAGCTGCGGGCGGCCAGCCTGCTGCTGGCCGGGTCCGCTCGCACGGCGGAACGACTGCGCATCTCGCGCGAGCTGCACGATCTGCTCGGTCACCAGCTCACCGTCCTCACCCTTGAGCTGGAGGCGGCCCGACACCGTGGGGGCGACCCGGCACGGGAGCATGTCGAACGGGCCGGCAGGGTGGCCCGTGAGGTGCTCGCCGACGTCCGCGACACCGTCAGCGCGCTGCGCGCCGGGTCCGCCGCCGATCTCGCGGAGGCGCTGCGCGACGTCGGCCGCGACATCCCCGGACTCGACGTGACGGTCGAGGTGGGGGAGGACGTCGAGGCGAACGAGGAACAGACCGCGGCATTCGTCCGGGCCGTACAGGAGATCATCACCAACACTCTCCGGCACGCCTGCGCGCGCGAGCTGAAAGTTACGATCGCCCGCCACGACGACGCGATCCGACTGACCGCGGTCGACGACGGGCAGGGCGCTCGAGATGTGATCCCCGGCAACGGGCTGCGGGGCCTCGCGGAGCGGCTCGCGGCACTCGGCGGGGAGATCGCGTACGACGGCAACTCGGGCTTCCGGGTGACCGCCCGGATGCCGGCCCGGTGACCGGCATGGTCCATCCAGACGACCGTGCAGCCGAAACGACCGGAGTGCCGGCGTGACCAGGGTCGTCGTGGTCGACGACCAGACGCTGGTCCGGCAGGGCATCCGCACCCTGCTCGACATGGCCGGCATCGAGGTGGTCGGCGAGGCGGACGATGGCGAGGCGGCCCTGGACGTGATCGACGCGACCCGGCCCGACGTCGTCCTGCTCGACCTGCGCATGCCGCGTCGGGACGGCATCTGGGCCCTTCGACGGCTACGTGAGCGTGGGGCGGACGTACCGGTGCTGGTGCTCACCACCTTCGACGACGACACCCTCGTCCTCGACGCCCTACGCGCCGGAGCGCGGGGCTACCTGCTCAAGGACGTCACACTGGAGCAGCTGACCCGGGCGGTCGAGACCCTCGCCGCGGGCGGAACGCTCATCGCCGTGTCGATCACCGATCGGCTCCTGCGCGCCATCCGCTCGGCGCCGTCCCCGATCGGGGTGAGCGCTCCGCCGTCGCAGGAACTCACCGAGCGGGAGCTGGATGTGCTGCGGCTGGTCGCCGAGGGCTACACCAACCGGGAGATCGCCGGCCTGCTCTTCCTCGCGGAGGGGACGGTCAAGAACCATGTGTCGGCGATCCTTCTCAAGCTCGGCGCCCGGGACCGCACCAACGCGGTGCTGCGGGCGCTACACGAGGGCGTCCTGCGGTAGAGCCGACCGAGGCCCGTCCGCCGTTGCGTCCGGTCATCCGGGCCGACCTTCGCGCCACCGCTTCGCAGCCACGCGCGCGTCCGCTGGCCTCGGTGCGAGTGGGATCCCCGACGGGATCTTGCTCTGCGGCGCGGCGAGCGGGCACCATCGACCGATGACGACGCGATGGGGCATGACGGTGCCGCTGGACGGCATCCCGCTCGCCGAGCACGCCGCGGTCTACGCGACCCTCGACCGGGCCGGCTTCACCGACGTCTGGTCCTCCGAGGTCAACGGGGCGGACGCGTTCACCCCGCTGGCGCTCGCCGCCGCCTGGCAGCCCCGGCTGCGCCTGGGCACCGCCATCACGCCGGTCTACACCCGGGGCCCGGGCCTGCTGGCGATGAGCGCGGCGGCGCTCGCCGACGCCGCCCCGGGCCGGTTCGCGCTCGGCATCGGCGCGTCCTCACCGGTCGTCGTCCGCAACTGGAACGCGGTGCCGTTCGACGAACCGTTCCGACGTGCCCGCGACGTGCTGCGCTTCCTGCGCGCCGCGTTGTCCGGCGAGACCGTCGACGGCGACTTCGACACCTTCGCCGTGCGCCGGTTCACCCTGGACCGGAAGCCGGCCGTGCCGCCGCCGGTGCTGCTCGCCGCGCTGCGCCCGGGGATGCTGCGGCTGGCCGGCGACGAGGCCGACGGCGTGATCCTGAACTGGCTCTCCGCCGACGACGTGCCGCAGGCCCTGGCCGAGGTGGGCGAGCGGCGCCCCGGCTTCGACGTGGTCGCCCGGATCTTCGTCTGCCCGACCGAGGACGCCGCGCACGCCCGCGCCCTGGGCCGCCGGCTGATCACCAGCTATCTCACCGTCCCCGCGTACGCCGAGTTCCACCGCTGGCTGGGCCGGGGGGAGGCGCTCGGGCCGATGTGGCGGGCCTGGGCGGCGGGGGACCGGCGTGGCGCGGGTGCGGCGGTGCCCGACGAGGTGGTCGACGCGCTGGTGCTGCACGGCTCGCCGGAGCACTGCCGTGATCAGGTCCGCCGCTACGCCGACGCTGGCGTGGACGTCCCGGTGCTGGCCCTGCTGCCGACCCCCGAGGCGGCCGGCGGCGGCGCGGCGGCGCTGGGCGAGCTGATCGGGCGGCTGGGCGGGGGTGAGCGACGGTGAACCTCACCGACCGGGTGGTGATCATCACCGGTGGCGCCGGCGGCATCGGATCCGCCCTGGCCCGCCGCTTCGCCACCGAGGGCGCGGCGACCGTGGTGCTGGCCGACCTCGACGCCGACGCGGCCCGTGCGGTGGCCGACGGCATCGGCCCGGTCGCCCACGCCGTCGCGCTGGACGTGACCGACGAGGAGCAGGTCCGCGTGCTGGTGGCCGACACCGAGCGGCGGTACGGCCGGATCGACCTGTTCTGCGCCAACGCGGGCGTCACCTCCGGCGGTGGGATGGAGGTCCCCGACGCCGGCTGGGACCGGGCCTGGCGGGTGAACGTGCTCTCCCACGTCTACGCGGCCCGTGCGGTGCTGCCGGCGATGCTGGCCCGGGGCAGCGGCTACCTGCTGCACACCTGCTCGGCGGCGGGCGTGCTGACCTCGGTCGGCGACGCCCCGTACGCCACGACCAAGCACGCCGCCGTCGGCTTCGCCGAGTGGCTCTCCGTCACCTACCGCGACCAGGGCGTGCGGATCAGCGCGCTGTGCCCGCAGGGCGTGGACACGCCCATGCTGGCCGGCGGGCTGGCCGCCGGCCACCTGGGCGCCCGCGTCGTGGCCGCCTCCGGCGCGGTGCTCACCGGGGACCAGGTCGCGGACGCGGTGGTGGCGGGTCTCGCCGAGGAGCGCTTCCTGATCCTCCCGCACCCGGAGGTCGCCGCCCACGCCCTCCGCAGGGCGGAGGACCCGGACGGCTGGCAGTCGGGCCTGCGCAAACTCGTCCGCCGCCTCCGCTCCCAGCGCTCCGAGCGGGAACGCCGGCCGGCCGGGTGACGCCACCCGGCATGATCGAACCCGGCCGATCCGGGCGGTCGCGGCGCTAGCTCGGCCGGGCGTCCCTGACGAACACGATCCCGTCATGGCCGGCCACGTGGGCCGGGTCCAGCGGGGAGTAGCCGAACCAGGGGGACACGCGGGGAGCGGGCGTCACGTCGTCGACGACAGCGGCCAGTCGGCGGGCGTCGACGACGTACCGGTCCTCCGGGAGCGCGTACAGGAGCCCTTCGACGGTGTCCGGGGGCGGGGCCTCCACACCCTGATGGCGGATCGTGCCGAGGGCCGTGGCCAGGAAGGCGTATCCCTCTCCCAGCCGGGCGCTGACGATCGCCCCGGCGCTCCACCATTCCACCGGCAGGCCACCCATCCGCATCCGGCTCTTGTTCCGCTGGAGGTGGCCGTTGTGGGCGTTCGCCAGCGCCGGCCCCCGCTCCGCGATGGCGAGCAGGTTGGCGGCCATCATCGAATCCCGCACGCCGAGCAGCCGTGCCATGCGGCTCGGTGAGGTGTCGGCCATCCAGAAGTGGTAGCGCAGCAGGCCGGTGGCGGTGCGCCCGTACATGCGTGCCCGGTCCCAGTCGTCCCGCGAGGACGCCGCGAGCAGGTGTGGCGCCTGCGCGTAGAGCAGGGCTGCCAGGTCGTCGGCGAGCAGCCGCAGCTGTTTGGCCTCGGGTGTCTGCCCGACGGACCGGGACGGGTCCATCATCGCGGCGGGATCGGTCCACCGGTCGTCGGCGCCGAGCAGGCGGTCGAGCGTGTCCGCGGCGCAGGGCAGCAGGTCGGCGTCGACCCAGGCGGTGAGACAGGCGTGGAGCGCGGTGAGGGACTGCCGGGGGCTCGCGGCGCCGGTGATCTCCAGCGGGCCGTCGAAACCGGCGAAGCGCAGCGGCTCGGACGCGGGCCGGCCGTCGTTGTACGCGCGCATCCAGCGCACCAGCTCGCGGTTGGCCGCGTACGCGCCCCACCCGTGGCTGAAGCCGCGCTCCATGACCTCGTCGAGGGTGCCCGTGCCCGACGTGACGTAGTCGTCCACGACCAGGCCCATCATGCAGTCGCTCTCGATCGTGATCGTCCGGTAGTGCTCCTGCTCGACGAGCTGCCGGAAGAGATCGTTACGCAGGTCGAGCAACACCTCCTCGCCGTGGGTGGGCTCACCCAGGGCGAGCAGCCGCGGCCTGGTCGCGAGCAACCCCATGACGCTGGCAGCGTCGACGACATGGGCGGCGTCTCTGACGGCAGGATTCATACCCTCAACGGTATCGTTGAACCAACGGTTGAAACTTCTCCGCGATATTGGCAGACCATTGAAGCGAAACCCTCAAGACGGTGAGCGGCTCAGGCCGGTTGACCTGGCGCGTGCGCACGGCCTGTCCACGCAGGCGATCAGGAACTACGAGGCGGCCGGCATCCTGCCGGGCGCCGAGCGCACCGCGCATGGCTACCGCACCTACACGCCGCTGCACGCGCAGGCGCTGCGTGCGTTCCTCGCCCTCATACCCGGACACGGCCACCAGGCGGCCACGTCGATCATGCAGGCGGTCAACCGGGGGGCCACCGAGGACGCGCTTCGGCTCGTCGACGAGAGCCACGCCCAACTGCTCGACGACCGCCGCACCCTCCAGGCCGTCGAAGCCGCGCTTCGCGACCTCGATCCCGTGCCGAGGGAACGCGGCGACACGTTCGTCGGCCCCCTGGCGAGAAGGCTCGACATCCGCCCCGCCACCCTGCGCAAATGGGAACGCGCCGGCCTGGTCCAACCTCGCCGCGACCCGCACACCGACTACCGCGTCTACCGGGCGGCCGACGTGCGCGACGCCCTGCTCGTCCACCAGCTCAGGCGGGGCGGCTACCGGCTGGAGCAGATCGCCCCGCTGATCGCCCAGGTCCGCTCCGCCGGAGGGGTCGCACCGGTGGAGTCGATGCTGCGCGACTGGCAGGCCCGCCTCGCTGCCCGCAGCCGCGCCATGCTCACCGGCGCCGCCGCGCTGGACGCCTACCTCGGCTGCCGACCGGCCCCGCCCGCGGACGGGCCGGGTGACCACGCCACCGCCTCGTCAGCCGCGGCCCCGATTCGCTCCTGACCGGAGCGCTGGCCAGCCTCGGAACGGTGTGGCCGAGCCGGTGTCGCCGCGACCCCGGCGGTGACGTACCAGTCGAGTGGCACCTCTGCCAGTAGCCTGTCGTGAAACCCGCGCCGCAGCACCGATCGCAACTGGACGGTCTGCCCCCGCGCCGCGGCGTCCGACCTTCGAGGACCTTCAGCCGACGTCCGACCTGCACCCGAACGAAAGGGGGAGGGCCACCCGCATCCGCGAGGGGCGCGGCGGCCCTGACGACCGATGACCGCTGCATGGGATTCCACGACAACGGGTGTACTGCCGTTGCCCTCGGGCCGGCTCATCCGCGGCCGGGCACTCAGCCGCCCGCTACCGCAGGGCGCGCAACCCACGTTCGCGCTCTACCTCCTCGGCCGCCAGCCGACCCCGGTGGCGTGGGAGCACAGGTGGCTTCGCTGGCCCGACTTCTGGCTACCGACCGACCGCGCCGCAGCCGCCGACATGTTCCGCGAAGCATGGGCTCGCGCCGAGGACGAACGCGTCGAGATCGCCTGCGGTGGTGGAAAGGGACGTACCGGCACCGCCCTCGCCTGCCTCGCGGTGATCGACGGGGTACCCAACGACCAGGCCGTCGCCTATGTCCGGCGGCACTACGCCCCGCACGCCGTGGAGACCCCCTGGCAACGCCGATACATCTCGAAGTTCCGCTAGCGGGTTCGGGGGAGACAGCCCCTGCCGGGGGCGGTCCTCAGCGGTGCCAGCGGAGGGGACCGGGACGGACGGACCACAGCACGCGACGCCACCACGGGCGGGCGGCGCGCAACGCCGTGACGTAGTCGTCGGCGGTCCTGACGGCCCGGGCCGCCTGCTCGGCGGTGGCCGTACCCGGGGCGAAGGCCATCTGGTTGAGCAGACCGGCCAGTTCCGCCAGCCGCGCGTCGAGGTCCCCGGCGCCTGCCACGACGTCCCGCGCGGCGGTGCCCACCGGGGTGGAGCCGGCGGTGGCAGCCGGGTCGGTCGGGGGCCCGGGCGACCCGCCGCGGGCGTCGGCGAAGACCCGGCGGGCGTGGGCGGCGACCTCGGAGGCGGACTGGTCCCCGCCGACCGGGCGGCCGGCCAGTCGCAGCGCGTCGGTCACCTCCCGCCAGGCGCCGACGATCCGCTGGCCGGGGTCACCCCGCTCCAGCCGTGCCCGGGTCCGCGCCCGGCGCAGCATCAGCAGCGTGGACAGCGCGGCCACGACCAGCAGCAGGATGCCGCCCGCCCCGCCCCCGACCAGCAGCACCGCCGGTGGCCACCCGGAGCCGGTCGGGTCGCCCGGCGCGGCCACCGGCTCCGGCGACACGGTCGGCTCGGCCGTCGGCTCCGGCACCTCCGACGGGGGCGGATCCTCCGGCGTCGGGCGGAAGTCCTCCTCCACCGGGCGCGGCTCCTCGTCGGGCCGGGGAAGCGGGTCGAACGGCACCCAGCCGAGCCCCTCGAAGAGCACCTCCGGCCAGGCGTACGCGTCGCCGGCCCGGACCGGACCGTCGTCGGCGGCGCGGAAGCCCACCACCACCCGGGTCGGCAGCCCCGTCAACCGGCCCAGCACGGCGAACGCCGCCGCGAACTGCTCCGAGGTGCCCCGCTGGCCGCCCCCGTTGCGCGGCCCGAAGAGGAAGAAGTTCAGGTTCGGGTACGCGTGCCCGCTCGGCGCGTCCGCGACGAGTCGGTAGTGCTCGGCGAGGAACTGCTCCACGGCGGCGGCCCGCGCGTACGGGGCGCCGTTGGACTCGGCGAGCTGGGCGGCGAGCCGGCGCAGCGGATCGGGCACCCCGTCGGCGACCCGCAGCACCCGGGCCACGTCCTCGCCGGCCGGCACGTCCGCCGTGCTGAGCAGGTTGAAGTCCGGCACCTCCACGGCCGAGTTCACCGTGTAACGCAGCCCCGGAGCCAGACCCTCCGGCCGGATCAGCGTCCCGGTCGTCGGGTCGTACGCCACCCGGGCACCGGTGACCTCGCGCGGCGTGGCGACGGCGGGCAGCAGCCGCCCGCTCAACCCCGCGACGGTGATCTCCTGCCGTACCGTCTCCACGGTGCTGTCCGGGGCCGGCGCCGTCGTGGGCAGGATCCGCCCCGCGTTGCGGTACGTCGCGCCGACCCGCCAGGTCACCCCGTCGTAGTCGCTGAGCACGGCCAGCCGGATCGGCACCGGGCGGCGGGCGGCGTCCGGCCCGGCCTCGGGGCCCGAACCGGGCTCGGCCTCCCGGCCGGGGGTGGGCCCGGACTGGGCCGACCGCTCGGTACGCACGTCGAGCAGTTGCTGCCCCGGGTTCAGTGCCCAGCCGGAGATCCGGATGAGCGGATTCTCGTCCAGCGTCTCCACCTGCGGCGGCTCGACGTACCGGCGGGGGTCCACCGGCCGCCCGTCGACCTGGCCGGCGAGCAGCGGACCGAGCAGCGCGACCAGCCCGACCACCACCGCGAGACCGGCGGCGGAGGCGGCGGCGAGCCGGGCCTGGACGGCCGCGCGGACCGCCGGCGCCAGCCCGGCGGCCGGGTCGACGCCGGCGGTGGCCGCGCCGCCCGCCGGCACCGCCAGGCCGAGCACCGCCACGGCCACGAAGGCCAGCGTCGGCCCGATCGCGGGATCGGCGTTCGGGCCGACCACGTAGAGCGCGGCGGCGTAGAGCAGCACGGGCGGCAGGAAGCCGAGCAGCACCCGGCCCGCCCGCAGCGCCACCTCCGCCCCGGCGAGACCGGCCAGCCACGCGGCGACCACCGGCACCAGCACCGTGTCGGGTGTCGGCTCCACCGGGATCATCGCCGTCAACAGCCGGGGAATGCCGTTCGCGGCGGCGTCCACGGTCACCTCGGCCAGGCCGCCGGGCAGCTCGGCCCGGGTCGCGGTGAGCCGCAGCGACCAGGCCGTCCAGCCGGTCATCGCGAGCACCGAGACCGGCGCGACCAGCCACGAAGGCAGCCGGCGGGCGGCCACGCCGACCAGCACCGAGCCCACCGCCGCCCCGAGGACCAGCCGGGTCAGCAGCGGACCGGCGTACACCCGGCCGAGCACCGCGCCCGCCAGGCCGATCATCGCGATCAGCGCCAGCGGCACCGGGACCGCCCGCAGCACCCGCAGCAGGATCCGGCCCATCCCGGCGCCCCCGCCGCCGTTGCCGCCCCCGGCCGGACCGCCGCCGCTGTCGGCGGGCCGTTCCGTCGTGCCGTCCCGGACCCCGCCGGTCGCCCTCACCACCTGCCCACCCCGTCCCACTCGGCGGCGAACGCGGCACCGTCCACGGCGTCGATCACGACCAGGCCGGCCGCCCCCGCAGGCGTCGGCTCCGCCGCCCCGAAGACCCCCACCACCACCGAGGGGTACGCGGCACGCAGCGCGCCCACCACCCCCAGGTCGTGCCGGCCACCCGGCCCGGTGACGAAGACCAGCGTGTCGCCGAGCCGCTCCCGCCGCAGCCGGGTGGTGGCGGACTGAAGATCGCCCTCGTCGGCGAGCCCCACCGCCGCGAGCCGGTCCAGCGGCCCGTGCCCCGCCGCGTCGCCACCCGCCGCCGTGCCGTCCGGCTCCGGGGCGACCAGCAACAGCACCACCGGCAGTCCCTCGCGGTACGCGGCGACCAGCACCGAGGCGGCGGCCTCACACGCCGACTCGAACGACTCGGCCACCCCGTCGAGGCACTCCGGGTGCGCGACCGCCCGGTTGTCCAGCAGCACCACGATCCGGGGCAGGCTGGTGTCGACGTTCTCCCGCACCATCAGCTCGCCCACCCGGGCGCTGGTACGCCAGTGCACCCGGCGCAGCTCGTCACCGACCACGTACTCCCGCAGCGAGTCGAACGTGATCGACCCGTGCGGCACCTTGTCCACCCGGCCGTCGAGGCTGCGCCCCGCGCCGGTGGGCACCGCGTTCAGCGGGTGGACGCGCGGGTGCACCCAGACCGGCACCGTGCCCCCGTACGGGCGGGCCAACGCCACCAGGCCCAGCGGGTCGCGCCGCGTCACCCGCAGCGGCCCCACCGGCACCACCCCGCGGCGGGAGGTCGGCACGTCGTAGCGGACCGTCGTGTCCCGCCCCGGGCGCAGCCGCAGCAGCGGCACCGGGACCGCCCGGTCCCCGCACCGGTCCTCGGCCACCAGGCTCGCCGCCCGCAGCCGCCCGGCGTTGCGCACCGTCAGGGTCATCGCGGCCGGCTCTCCCCGCGCCACCCGGTCCGGGTCGGCGCTGCGGGTCACCTCCAGGCGGGGCCGCCAGGCCGCGGTCAGCACGGCGTAGCCGACGGCGATCCCGGCCGCCGCCCCGAGCAGCGTCAACTCGGGGTACGCGAAGCGGAAGCCGACACCGAGCAGCACGACGGCGGCGACGATCAGCCCGACACACCGGGCGGTGAGCGCGGACACCGGCGTCGCCGGTCAGCCCTGGACCGGGGCCGACTGGCCCGAGGGCAGGGGCACCGGCACCGAGGCGACCGCCTGACGCAGCACCTCGGCGGCGGTCACCCCGCGCACCTGCGCGTCCGGGGTGAGCAGCAGCCGGTGCGCGAAGACCGGCTCGGTCAGGGTCTTCAGGTCCTCCGGCATGATCCAGCCCCGCCCGTCGATCAACGCGTACGCGCAGGCCGCCCTCGTCAGCGCGATCACGCCCCGGGGACTGACTCCGACCCGCACCTGCGGATGGTTACGGGTCGCCGCGGCCAGCCGTACCGCGTACGCGTAGAGCGGCTCGGCGATGTGCACCCGGCGGGCCATCCGGACCATCTCCCCGACGGTGGCCGTGTCGGTGACCGCCGTCAGCGCCTCGGGGGAGCGGACCGTGGCCCCGCGCAGCACCTCCACCTCGACCGCCTCGTCCGGGTAGCCGACGGAGAGCTTCACCAGGAACCGGTCGAGTTGCGCCTCGGGCAGCCGGTACGTGCCGTCCATCTCCACCGGGTTCTGGGTGGCCACCACCAGGAACGGCTGCGGCACCGGGTGCCGGACCCCGTCGACGGTGACGGTGCGCTCCTCCATCACCTCCAGCAGCGCCGACTGGGTCTTCGGCGACGCCCGGTTGATCTCGTCGGCGATGACGATGTTGGCGAACACCGGCCCCGGGTGGAACTCGAAGCCCCGGGTGGCCTGGTTGAAGATCGTCACCCCGGACACGTCCGAGGGGAGCAGGTCGGGAGTGAACTGGATGCGCCGCCACTGCCCCTTCACGGTGGCCGCGACGGCCCGGGCCAGGGTGGTCTTACCGACCCCCGGCACGTCCTCCAGCAGCACGTGCCCCTGGGCGAAGAGCGCGGTCAACGCCAGCCGGACCACCTGCGGCTTGCCCAGCACCACCGCGTTGACGTTCTCGGCCAGCCGGGCGGCGAGGGCGGCGAAGCCCTGCACCTCCTGCTGGGCGAGCGGTTCCTGGGTGTTCACGCGGTGGTGCTCCTTGCCTGGGCGGGTCAGCAGGTGGGCAGGACGTTGATGTTGTCGCCGCCCTCCAGGTTGAGCCAGGCCCAGGGGATGTAGTTCTTCCCCTTGTAGTCGACCTGCACCCACAGGCTGCTCTGCTTCTGGTTGTTGTAGATCCAGGAGTCGACGTGCTCGCCCGACTTCTTGCAGTGTGCCTTCAACCGGGTGCCCGGCTTCGCCCAGCCGACCTGCCGGTCGTTGTCCTGCCGGGGCACCGAGAAGATCTCGTTACCGTTGCGGCCGTCGATCTCCTTGTCGCAGTACGTCCGCTGATCGTCGTCGGGGCCGTTGTTGCAGGTCGCGATCCCGTAGAGGGCGGCGGTGGTCTGGGCGCGGGTGGCGGTGCCCTTGCCGGCGGCGTTGCTCGCGGTCACGGTGAACGTGTACGCCTTGCCCGGCGCCAGGCCCGTCATCGTGATGCTGGAGCAGTTCCCCGGCTTCGCCGGCTCACCGCCCGTGCTCAGCGAGCAGGTCGCCTTGCCACCACCGGCGTCCACGGTGAACGTCACCGTCGCCGACGTGGCACCCGCCGAGGAACCGGTCACGGTGACGCGGGGCTCGGCCACCGTGCGCGCCGTGGTGGTGGCCTCCGGACCGGCACCGGCCTCGTTGACCGCCTTCACCTTCACGGTGACGTTCTGCCCGTCGCCCAGCCCCTCCACCGTGGCGCGGGTGTCGGTCACCTCGCTGCTGCGCCCACCCACGTCCACGAGGTACTTCGTCACCGGCCGGCCGTTCGCCGCCGCCGGGGACCACTGCACCGCGACGGTGCCCGGCCGATCGGCCACGGTGCTCGCCCGTAGTCCGGCCGGGCGCTCCGGCGCCGCGTACGGCACGACGGTGTTGCTCACCGGCGAGGCCGCCGAGCCGGCGCCCCTGTCGTTGACCGCGACCACCGTGAACGCGTACTGCGTGCCGTACTCCAGCTCACCCGCCGGCACCACCAGCTCGGTCCTGCGGGACTCGCCGGCCGGCGCGTTGGTGCCTGCCGACGTGGCCGTGACCACGTACTTCGCGATCGTGTTGCCCTGCCCGTTCGCCGCCGGCCACTTCACCAGCACCGTGCCGTCCGGGCGCTCCTGGGCGGTGACGCCGGCCGGCGGGTCCGGCACCGCAGCCGTCGGCGTCACCGGGTTGCTGGTACGCGCGGGACCGTCGCCCTTCGCGTTGACGGCGTGCACCGAGAACCGGTACGTCTCGCCGTTGGTCAGGCCCTGGATCTCCACGGCCCGCTGGTTGGCGCCCACCTGCACCCGCTGGCCGGCGCCCTGCACCACGTACCGGACGATCTCCGCGCCGTTGGCCGGGGCCGGCCGCCAGCTCACCCGGGCCTGCGCGTTGCCGGCGGCGGCGGTGACACTGCGCGGCGCGCCCGGCTTGCCCACCTTCGGCTTCTTCGGCGGTGGCGGCGGCGGGGGAGCCGGCGGCGGGTCGCCACCGAGCACGTCGTTGGCGTACTTGTCGACCTCGCGGACCTGGTGCCGGTCGTCCACCACCCGGGCGGTCGCCGATTCGGGGGCGTTGATGAACAGGTGGTTCTCCCGCACCTCCAGCTCCAGCGGCCCGGTGCCCCGGCCCCGGACGGTGTCGACGAGCTGGCCGCCGGAGTCGAAGGCGTAGACCGTGCCGGACGCCTCGTCCGCGCAGTAGTACCGCCCGGCCCACGCCACGGCCGGGCTCAGCTGGTCGCCCGAGCCCGGCACCGTGAACGCCCGCACCGCGCCACTGTCGTCGACCACGTGCACCCGCCGCTCGCCGGGCACCGTCACGGGCACGTCCGGACCGCTGGTCCGCGCCGGCAGCGCACCCGGCGCGGTCATCGTCAACGACGTGGTCCGGACCTCGCCGCGCTGCACGGTGACCAGCGCCCCGGCGGTACGGTCGAGCACCGCGACGCCGTCGTCCAGGGTGGAGACGACCAACTCGTGGCTGGCATCCGCGACGTCGTACGTCTCGACCTTCTTCGGGCTGAGGCCGGCCCCGGCGGGGGCCGCCGACGCGGGCGCGGAGGGCAGCGTGGCGGCGGTGACCGCCGAGACGGTGCCCTCGCTGGGCACCGCGATCCAGAGCCGCCCCTCGCCGTCGAAGGCGCCGCCGGTGATGCCCGGCGGGTAGCGCAACGGCTCGCCGACCGGGGTCAGCGACCGCGGGTCGAGCTGCCGGACGACTCCCTGCACGGCGTCGACGACGAACGCCGCGTCCTTGTGCAGGGCGACGCTGACGCCCAGCCCCGGCGTCGTCCGGGTCGTCGCGGTGATCTGGAGGGTGGCCAGGTCCAGCGAGCTGACCTGACCGGTGTTCAGGTCCCGCAGGATCAGCAGCCGGTCGGTCTGGGTGACCTGCATCGGATGCCGGCGGGCGGCCGGAATCCCGACCCGGGTGTCGACCCGGGCGGTGATTCCGTTGACGCGGGCCATCTCGCTGCGCGCGGCGCTCCACAGCCAGGAACTCGCGTCGTGGCTCGCCACCGCGTTGTCCGCCGCGCCCAGCCCGTGGATGGTGAGCCCCATGGCGGCCAGCAGCGCGGCCACCGTCGCGATGGTGACGACCCCGCCGCGCATCCGGCGGGGCCGGGGATGCGCAGGGCCCGTGCCGGCGGGCCCGGCGTCATCGATGGTGGCCACTACCGGCTGCCTCCCGTGTCGTCCCTGGCAGGTGGCACGCCATGTCCGGCGACCCTCCCCTGAGCCGGGTGCCATCATATGGCCCGGTCGGAGGCGGGGGAACCCGCACCGTCCCGCTGTGGACACCGAGCGTGCGTGCCACGCCGCCGTGGCGGGTCAGCTCGACGGCGTGTCGCCCTCCCGCTGCGTGCAGACCTGACCGGACGTGGCGAACGAGTCCGTCGAGTAGACCGCCAGCACCGTGAAGCAGTAGTCCACCCGCGAGTTCAGCCCGTTGACCGTGTAACTGGTCTGGCCGGGGTCCACCGTGGCCATCACACCCAGCGCCCGCCCGACCCGGCCGCCGGCCACCATGAACGGCACCCCGCCGCCCGCCGGGTCCGTCCAGTTCAGGGTGATCGTCGCCGAGTCGTCCTTCAACGTCAGCCCGCCCGGCGGGGGGCCGGCGGCCGTCGCAGCCGCCGGTGAGGCGGGCCCCGCCGGCGGGGCCGCGTCCCGGCTGAGCACCAGCACGCCCACGCCGACCATCGCCGCGACGGCCAGGACCGCGACCACGACCGCGACGATGATCGCCGTCCGGTTCCGGCCGCCCTCCTCGGGCTCCGCCATCATCGGGTACGCAGGAGGCGGCGGGATGGGCGGCACCTGCTGCGGGGCAGGGCGGCCGGCAGATGCCCCGGCCCGCTGGGGCTGCGCCTTCATCGGGAACGTCTCGTCGATGTCGAGGTACGCCGGCGGAAGGTCGTCCACCTTCTCCCGCTCGGGTTCCACCGGGTCCAGATGCGCCTGGCCCAGCTCTTCCCGTTCCCGTTCCGCCCGTTCCAGCTCGTCCTCGACGTCAGCGGCGGCAGCGTCGTCGGCCGTGGGGCCGGTCAACGCCTGCGGAGGTGCCGTACTGCTCCACGGCGGCGCGGACATGCTCCACGGTGGCGCGCTCACCGGCGGGACCACGGGGGGCGCGCTCACCGGCTGCGGTGCCGCGCCGAACTGCTGCGGATGACCGGGCGGCGCGCTGACCGGCGGGGCCATCACCGACGGCGGGGGCGGGATCGATGGTGGGGGCGGGATCGGCGACAGCGAGGGTGCCGGCGGAGAACTGACGCCCCGCGGCGGTGCGCTGACGGGCGGGCTGCTCGTCCAGTGCGCGGGTGGTGCGCTGACCGGTGGCGTCGGCGGCGCGCTTCTCGGGTTTGCCGGCGGCGCGCTGACCGGCGGGTTCGTCCAGTGCGCGGGCGGTGCGCTGACCGGTGGCACCGGCGGCGCGCTGATGGGCGGCGGGCTCGTCGGGTTTGCCGGCGGCGCGCTCCTCGGGTTCGCCGGCGGTGTACTGACGGGGGGCGGGGTACTCGCCCGCTGGTCGGGGCGGGCGCTGACCGGGGGCGCGGGAGGTGCGCTGACCGGGGGCGCGCTGACCGGCGCGACGGCGGCGTGCGCCGCCGCCGGCGAGAGGGCGGGCGGTGGCGCCTCAGACGACCGCCCGGGGTTGGCCGGCGCATCCGGTCCGACGGGAGTACCGGCCGCGCGGGCGATCTCCTCGGCGAGCAGCGGCTCGATCTGCTTGACCATGATGGTCGGCTTGGCCCAC
Organism: Micromonospora sp. NPDC048170; assembly: GCF_040652795.1. NCBI lineage: Bacteria > Bacillati > Actinomycetota > Actinomycetes > Micromonosporales > Micromonosporaceae > Micromonospora > Micromonospora sp. NPDC048170. The sequence continues at coordinate 185,166 of NZ_JBEZMR010000010.1, read as the reverse complement.
CCGGGTGCCGGCTTCGCCGGTGCCTCCGACTGCGCCGGCCGTTGTCCGGCGGCGGCGTCGCCGGTCGACTCATCGCCGCGCGGGGCATCGACGGTGGGCCCGGACGGGCGCGGGGCCTCGACGGCTGGCTCGGGGGCCTTCGGCGTGCCGGATGTGGGTGCGGCGACCGGCTCCGGCGCGGCGACGGGAGCGGCGGCTGCGGCCACCTGTCGCGGGGCCGGTGGCGCGGGTGACACGGGCGGTGCGGTAGCCGCCGCGACGGCAGGCGGAGCCGACACCGGGGCCGTCGTCGCAGGCGGGGCCGGCGGTGGCGGGATCGTCCTCGGGGCCGGGGCCGGGGCCGGGGCCGGGGCCGGGGCCGGGGCGACCGAAGCCACTCCCGCGGTTGCCGGCGGGGCGGGACGCAGCGGGCTCTGCGGTGCCGGCGTGGACGGACCCGGCGTCGCGGGCGGCTGGGCCGGACCGGGTGCGGGCGCCCAGGGGGACTGCGGCGACGCCTGCCCGGGACGCTGCGACGGGACGACCGGGGGCGGCGGCACGGGTGCTGGCGGCACCTGGGGGTACGGCGGGGCGGCGGTGGACGCCGAAGGCACGACCGGGGGCGGCGGGACGGGCACCGCCGGAGCATGTGTCGGCTGAGTCGGGACCGGCGGCACGACCGGAGCCGGGGGTACGGTGGCCCGGCCGGTCCCCGGGGGCGGGGGCACGATCGGCGGCGGCGGGATCGTCGGTGGTGGTGGGATCCGCTGCGGCGGAGCGGCGTACGGGGTGGCCTGCCCCCGCCCCGTGACGTGTGCTGCCGGCGTCTGGGTGGCCTGGGGCGGTGCCGGCACATGGGGTGGAGCCGGCGGCGCCCACGCCTGGCGGGGCGGGGCGGGAACCACCGGCGGAGGTGGAACCTGGGCGGCCTGCGGCGGCGCCGGGTACGGCTGCGGCGGCGCGGGCGGCACCTGCGGCGCGTGGCCCGCCGGGCGGGGCGGGTACTCCGACGCCGCAGCGTGCGGCGTCGGAGCAACGGGAGCAGCTCGCCCCACGCCGCGTACACCCGAAACGGGCGGAGGCGGCGGGATCGGCGGGGTGTGTGGAGGCGTCGGGGGGCCACCGGCGACGTGCGGCGGCGTCGGCTGCGCGGCCGGTGGCTGCGGGGGACCGACCGCGGCCGGCTCGTGCGGACGCCAGGCGGTGGAGAGCACCGCCAGCGACATCGTCGGCTCGGAGAGCGCCGACATGTCGGGCCGCGCGACGGGCGGAGCGGGCGCAGGAGCGGGAGCGGCGTCGCCGAGATACTGCCGGGCCGTGCGTACCGCCGGATGGTCGACGCCGAGCACGGCGGGCCCGAGGGTGGCGACGCGGGTGTAGTTGCGGCGGGCCTCGTGCCGGTTGCCCAACTCGTCCGCCACCGCGGCCAACTCGAAGGAGAGCGCCAACATCAGTGGATCGGAGGGCGGCCAGGATCGCTCGCCGGCGGCGAACGCCTCCTCCAGCACCCGACGGGCGGCACCCGGGTCGTCCGCCTCCCGGTGCAGGCGGGCCAGCAGGTGCGCGGTGCTCAGCACATCCGGGTGGTCCTTGCCATACGGCGGCCGGGCGGAGCCGACGGCGTCGGTGAGCAGTCGACGGGCGGAGGTGAGATCGCCCGCGGCGCGCAGGGCGAGGGCCCGGTGCTGCACGGCGGCCAGGGGAGAGGGATGGGACACGTGGCCATGCTGCCGCGTGAGGACCGTCGAACGCTACCCAGGCCCACCGGTTTGCCGCGGCTCAGGCGGGTCTGGACACCCCTGCGACCTGCGCCGACCTACCGGCTGGAAGCTGATGTGCATGATCCACCCGGGGCGTGTACAGTAACTCCCCGTGCGGCCCACCAGGGCGGCCGACGGGTGAAAGGTCACGTCGGTCGACACGGTAGGCTGGACGAGTAGGTCCGGGTGGCGGAATGGCAGACGCGCTAGCTTGAGGTGCTAGTGCCCGTATAGGGCGTGGGGGTTCAAGTCCCCCCTCGGACACGAGTATCTTTCATTTGTGCACAATATGACGTAGCGGTGGTCAAGTATGCTTGACCACCGCCGAAGCTCCTACGACACAGCCGCCGGCGCTGCCCCTCGTGGCAGGCCTCCCGGAGCGAGAGCTGCGACAACACACGCCAGCTCGGCTGTCATCCCCGCTGTGGCCCTGCCTGGTCAGCAGACCAGCGCACGTGGTGCTCCTGGTCTTCCTGCCGCAGCGATGAGGCGACCTCCGCTACCGCTTCCAACCCTCGCCGCCACTCGTAGTCGCCTGGCTGTCTACGGGCTGGTCACGCTGAATGCGCACGGCCGGATCGCTGATCGGTCGGCGATGAAGGTGCTCCAGTGGGTGCCCGGACTGCGATTGAGCATCAGAGAGCGCCACGGGTTGATTGTGGTATCCGCGGATCCACAAGGCGTCTTCAAGGTGGCCAAGGAAGGGCATGTCCGGCTGCCGGCGGTGGTTCGCCAGTGGTGCGGCCTCGCCGCCGGTGACCGCGTATTCATCGTGGCTGAACCGGCCAGCGGACGGCTGGTAGTTCACCCGCCGGCGAAGCTCGACGAGTTGATTACCCAGGCTCACGATGCGGTGTTCGGGGGCGGCGAGCATGGGTGATGCGTCGGCGAATCGTGCTGAGTTGGATGCGGCTCGGCTGCTACTTGCTCGGATGGGTATTTCGCCTGCTGAGCTGTTGGACGCTGCGGTGGCTCGGCCTCCGTCGCCGACCTTCGCCGAGTACGTCCCGGTGGTGGCGGCTGCGGTCACGGCGGGGACGCGGCGTGCCTACGGCTCCTATTGGAAGCGGGTGGTGGAGAGATGGGGAAAGCGAAGACTGGACGAGCCCACTCCATCGGAGATCGAGCAGTTGGCGGAGTACGTCAAGACGCATGTGGTGGCTCGGCGGAACGCCCGTGGAGGTCGAAGCGCGGCGGAGCATCTGATTGCCGCCTTGCGGTGTCTCTACAAGAGGGCAGTCGCTGATGGGTTCATCATGGCGTCGGAGAACCCTGCGATGAAGGTGGCGAAGCCGCGACGTCTGCCGAGCACGCGGCGGGCGGTGGCGGATAACCGGCTGGCCGAGATCAATGAGGTTGCAGCCAGCACGGGCGATGATCCGGCGCTCGACACCTTGCTTCTGCGGTTGCACACCGAGACGGCGTGTCGACGCGGTGGCGCGTTGGCTCTTCGTCCGGCCGATCTGGATCCTGATCAATGTTTGATCCTGCTGCGAGAGAAGGGGGACTCTAGGCGGTGGCAACCGGTGTCTCCGACGCTGATGCGGTACCTGCAGCGGCATGCTGAGGAGCGGGGCGCGCCGGAGACGGGGCAACTGCTGCGCTATCGGAGTGGCCAGCCCATCACATACCGACGTTATGACCATCTGTGGGTGCGGATCGGCGAGCACCTGCCGTGGGTTTACACGCAACAGATCAGCACACACTGGTTGCGTCACACCACGCTGACCTGGGTGGAAAGAAACTTTGGCTACGGCGTCGCACGAGCCTACGCCGGTCATTCGGAAGGCGGTAGTGATGCTGGCACTACAGCCTCCTACGTGCGGGCGACTATGCAGGAGATTGCCGCAGCGTTGTCGGCTCTCACCAATGAGCCGCATCCCCTGAGTTAGTTGTGCGGTGGGACCTGGCCTTGCGGGGTTGGGTCCCCCGCCCCCCGCCCCGTGCGGCGGGATTAGCAGAACCTCATGGCGGACAATACTGCCGGGGCCGGTCCCTCGTCGGGACCCGCTGGCCGATCCACCACGAGAAGGTGCGTGCACTTTTACGTCATCTACTCGGTCGACATCGACGGCGAACTCGCTCAGCTCGACACCGGCCGGTATCCCTCGTGCCGGGCGGCCAGGGCGGGCAAGACCTGGCAACAGCCCGGCTCGGCCACGGCGGTAGGGCTGTCCGCTGCTGCCAGCGAGCCCCCGCAGCAGGGATCGCGTCGGGCATACTTTCTTGATGTCCTATTCGGAGCGTGATGTGACCGGCTGGTCCGAGGCTGTGGCGAACTTGCACGGCAGTACCGCGCAGGACGAGGGTGACGTGCGGCGGGCCTACGAGGCGATGGCCAACGTGTGGTCGGCCTACGGCTACCAGGACGCGCCGACCGAGGTCCTGAGAATGCTTATCGACGCCACCGAGGTTGGATACATGGCCGCCTTGAACGACATCCGCAGCGGCGACCTCGACGATGAGATCACGATGTGGCGCCCGGGCCTGGCTGAGCAGTAAGCCCAGGCGAGTCACCGTGCTGCCGACGGTAGGTCGTGGCGGTGATCGTCGGGATCATGGGCGGTGCAGGACGCAGATGACCTTGCCGAGGATCGTCGCGTGATCGCCGGGCAGTACCAGGTAGCGGGGGTTGTGGGGGACGAGTTCGATGCGACCGTCGCGGGTTCGGTACTGCTTGACGGTGGCTTCCCCGTCGAGCATGGCGGCGACGATGTCGCCGTTGTCGGCGACCGTTTGCTGGCGTACCACGATGATGTCGTTGTCGGCGATGGCCGCTTCGATCATGGAGTCGCCTCGTACCCGCAGCGCGAACAGCGTGCCCCGGCCGACCAGATCGGCGGGCAGGGCCAGTACTTCCTCGACGTGCTCCTCGGCGAGAATCGGCGTTCCGGCGGCGATGGCTCCCAGCAGAGGCACGGCGGTTGCGCGCGGGGCTTCCGACTTCACCGGCGGGTCGTCGCCGAGCAGGGGGCGGGCGTCGACCGCTCGGGGCCCGCCAGGGGCCCGTCGGATCAGGCCGTGGTGGGTGAGGGTCTTCAGGTGATGCGCCACCGACGAGGGGGAACCGAGCCCGACGGCCGCACCGATCTCCCGCACCGTCGGCGGGTAGCCATGCCGCTGAACCCAACCACGGATCACGTCGAGGATCTGCCGTTGCCGGGCAGTCAACGACACCGGATCGGGCGGCACGTCAGGAGCGGTCACCCCAGGACGATATCGCGAGCTTCGAACGAATGTGCTAAATGGGTGCGCGGGGCGCGTCTCGCGTGTGTCTTCGAGACGTGGCCGGCGCCTGGCGCATCCCGGCTTGATTACGTTGGGCAGGGCGACTACGGGGGGAGCCGCCCTGCCCAACGATGCCGTCACGGTAGACCTGGCCATTGGCGCAGGACAACCCCAAGGTCGGCCCCACGCCGGCGCCTGTGCGATTCGGATCAATCCCGACCGGGTGTTCCACTGCACTGGCCGTCCAGCACCGTCACAAGTCAACAGCCCGGCGGCGTTCAGCGTGCAGGCGAGCGCCTGGTGGACCGGATGGTTCGGGTGCGGCGACCGAGGTCTTGCAAGAACGCCAGTCCGGTATCGCGGAATGTGTCGGGAGCAGTGTCGGTCGTCGCATTATCTAAAGCCGGCGGCATGGTCACTCCGGCGGGAGGATCTTCAGGTCGGCGTTCATGCGGGTGGCGACGTCGGCGTCGAGTTGCGGCCCGTGGGCGAAGGTCCAGCCACCGTCGCGGATGTTGGTGATGGTCTGAGTAAGAGCGCGTCGTGCGTACACGACGCTTTCGTCGTTCCAGAGCACGGCGGTGCCCTGTGCGGTGGTGTGGCTGTTGGTCACGGCTTCGCCGAGCAGGGTCAGGCAGTTGCTGGCGTCGTCGAGGACACCGACGGCCTCCCACTTGTCGCGACGTCCTGTCGTTAGCCGGTCGTGGTTGAGGCTGACGCATCGCACCGCTTGGGCGAGCGACGCGATGAGCCGGCCGGTGTCCTCCAGCTTGATCACTGCGGGGGAAGCGTCGGCCACTTCGCGTTTCTGCGCGTCGTCCGCCTGCTTGAGGCGGGTCACGAGGTCGGCGAGGTCGACGTTCGCAAGATGGGACCGTACGTAGGTCTCCTCGCGGATGCCGAGGGTGGCGGCGGTGGTGGTGACAAGGTCGGCGAGGATGTCCTGCGCGGTGACCGCCGGGATGTCCAGGCCGCGATGGCAGCCTTCCTCGCGCAGCCGCTCGACCGCTTCCTGGAATTTGGTCATCCGACGCACGCGTCCTCCTGTGGTGGCCCTCCATCCGCACGATAGCCGGCCGGCGCATGGGCAACTCGGAAAGCGGTCTGTCCACGGGACGGATCTGGTGACCGAGCCAGGTTGAGGCAGGCGTGTCCGCATGAGCCTGTGTCGCGGAGTCGGGGCGGGCTGTCGCATAGGGATAATGCCGGGGTCGCCTGTCGAAGGGGCTCCGAGAACGGGCGGCGATGTCGGCCTCGGCCTGGTAACCGAGACGGTGACGGGGGCGGCCCGTGTGAACGGGGCGGTGAAGCCGACGAGGCAAACGGTGACAGCCGGCCAGGCGCGCACGGCCGGCGACGTGGCGGATGGGGTTGCAGGGTGAAGACGTCGTCGTTGGGGATGGAGCGCCGCGGCGTTGCCGAGGTGCAACTCGCGTTCACCAATCTGACCTGGGCGTTTCGGGAGCAGCGCGAGGCGGATCAGGGTATCGATGCTCATGTCGAGGTCGATGGTCTGACCACAAACCCCACCGGCCGGTACATAGCCGTTCAGATCAAATGCGGGCCCACGTTCTTCAAACGCAGGACGCGGATCGGCTGGCGCTTTACTGGAGAGCCTCGGCACCTCACGTACTGGCTGGCCAACCTGATGCCCGTGGTGCTCGTCATCGTCGACCCGGAGACCCGAGTCGGCTACTGGGTTCAGATCACCGCCGACGCGGTGCGCGAGACCGACCGCGGCTGGTCGATCGAGGTGCCGTCCGCGAACGTACTCGACGCGTCATCGCGTGACACCCTGCGTGACATCGCGTTCGCCGCTCCTTCGGCCAACCCGGATCCTGTCGCGGAGGTTCTGCCGCTGCTGCCACCTTCCACGGTGGAGATGCTGTCGGGTCTTAGCCAGGTCGACCCTGACGGTGCGCGGCGCCTCGCGCGGATGCTCAGCGGAGGCCGTGACGACCCGAGGGCGGTCGTGGAGCCGCTCCTTGCCATGAGCCGGGGCTGGGTTCACGCGACAATGGCGCGGCTTGCGACCGTCGGGGCGTATGCCAACGACCACGGCCACCAGGACCTGGCGATGGAAGCGTTCGCGTTGGCGGCCGAACGGGATCCGGAGAACCAGCCGCGGCTGCGTGGCATCGCGGCGATCATGGCCATCACTGCCGGGGACAGGAGCCAAGCCGCCGGCCTTCTCCGTCCCGTCCAGGGTCTGCAACGGGCAGGGACAAACTTGCTCATGGAGGTCGCCGTCTGCGCCCTCGAAGCCGATGAATCAGGCAGGGATGACCTGCTGGAAAAACTACTTATCGATCGGTCCGACGGTGAGCTCGATGCGGAGCCCACCTGCCTGTTGTTCCTCGCGGAGCGCGCTGCCGGCCGGGGCAACTTCGACCAAGCGCTGGCCTTGTATGACCGCGTCTGCGAACGGCAACCGACCAGCACCGGTGGCAGGCTCGGCCGGGCCAGGGCGCTCATGGAGCGCCTGCTGCGCGGCGCCACGGCGCTACCGTTTCAAGATCAGCAGGAGGTGGTAGCGCTCGCCACGTCCGTCAGGGACGACCTACGGCGATGGGCTGGACCCAGCGAGACCGTACATCGGCTCCTCGTACAGGAGCGCATGCTCGCCGGCGCGTTCACGGAGGTCATCGAACTGGCCACGCCCACCGCATTCGGCGGCCAAGCAAACGACCGCGAAGCGGGCGACCCCGTCGTCGCGATAGTAGGCGCCCAAGCCAGCATCGCCCTGGACGACCGCATTCGCGCCGTCCGGTTCGGCGACGCCATGCGCGGCACACCCGCCGAGCCACTGATCCGCGCGCTCGCTGCGGACCCGCGCCAGCCCGCCACGGCTACGATCGCCATGTGGCGTATCGCGCTCGACAACGCGGACACCCCGCTCGCGGCCAGGATCTGCCTGAACCAACTCGCCTCCAGAGGCGCCCTCGATACAACGAACCTCGACCGCGTGGCGGTGTTGGCGAATCTCGACGACGGCGATCGTGTCGCTTACACCGCACGCAACGCCGCTGGTAGCGGTGACCACGACGGAGCTGTCACGCTGCTGCGGTCTGCCTGGTCACCCGCTGCGGGAGAGTTGCTGATCGAGATCCTTCGTGAGGCGCGACGCTACGACGAGGCCCTCGCCGTGTGCGAAGAAATCTGGACAGGATACGGGGCGCTCAAGGCGCCCCAGGAGAAAGTCAACATCCTGGCTATCCGAGGCGACCTCGACGCCGCCGACGAATGCGCCAAGGATCTCCTCGCCACCGGCGAACTCGCAACCGAGCACCGCAAAGCCCTGCATCGCCGCCTCATAGAGCGCAGAGCCACGCGAAACGACTGGGCTGGCGTAGAAGCGTGCTGCCGGGCAGCACTCAAAGACGAACCCACCAACCATGATCACGCATGGGCGTTGATCATCTCCCAACTCAACCAGAACCGATGGGACGCGGCGTGGACGTCATACCGCCACCTGCGACCCGACGTCATCGATCCAGGCATCATCTCCGCCTGGGTCGACCTGCACCTACGCTTCGACAACACGCCACAAGCCAGAGCCACCGCCGCGACGCTGGCCAGCCGCTTCGCGCACGAGCCGCACACACTCGCCCTACTCGAAAGGCTCAACAACCCGGCACCGTAACGACTCCGCGCACCCGCGCCGCCCTCCCCTCAACGCAGCCGTGAGTGGATGGCCCTACCGGAGGCCCCGTCAGCCTGCCTTCGCGCCCCGTCGGGCAGACCGATCAACTATCGCGGCCGAAGCACCACAGCGAAGACGATCTCCGCGAACCGCCGTCCGCGCGATCCCACCGCTGGCCCTGCCCGTCGCCGCCCTGCGGCCAGCCAACGGACACCTGGGTCGGGATCGGCCGCACAGGGAAGGTAGACCGTTGCCCGCCGAGGTCGAGCGCCTGGCCCGGCCTCGGACCTCGACCTCCAAGTCGTAGTACCGCAACCGCCCGCGCCATTCGCCCAGGCCAGCCAAACGGCGTGCGCTGCCCGGCTCTCCCGTTTACATCGCCGGAGGGAAGAAGAGGGTCGAGTGTCATCACCGACGGCGCCAGCCCTCTGCACGACCTAACCAAGGCTCTCGCCGAGTTGCTCGATTCCTGCCAGGTCGAGCGATGCCAGAGCGCTACGACATTGTCGCCGATTCAGGCTGCGTGATCCACTCTTGCCGAACAAATGTACGAAGGGCGGATTTTGTCGCACCCATCTGTAAGCATCCACTGTATTGATGGTCGCGCGCTAAGGGGGGATGATGCGAACCGATTGGTGGCGGGCTATCGAGCCGGACATGTGGCGGTTCGTCGGCGAACCGCTGGGTAACGCCCGCGAGGACTACGCCGCTGTTCTCTCCGCTTTGCTGCGATTGAGCGGCACAGCGCCGCTGTCAACGATGCGCGACATCGCGGAGCAGATGACGCGGGATGGCTACGGCGAGCCTATGCCCGCCGACCTTCTCCGAAGCCGGCTCGATGAGCTGGTCCAGATGCGTCTGGTACTGCCGTTCTTGAGCCCGACGGCATCGCGAGAGGACCTCCGCGACGGCCACCGCCGTCAGGAGGCGTGGGCGTTGAGCAAGAAGGGCCGCATCATTGTCCGGTCGGTCCGCGACGCGATCAACGACCTCGATCGGGTGCTTGCGCTGCCCCCGCGGCTAATCGACTCAATCCAGGACACGCTACGTCAGCTCCTTCTTCACCTCGACAAGGAGCCCATGCGGGTCGCCCTGGACATCGCCGCCGTGCGGTCGCAGGTCGGTCAGCTGCTTAACGCAGCCGGCGACTACTACGAGGCGATGCGCATGCTGAATCAGCATGACGTCACCGACGATGAGGTCTTCGGCGAGAGCCGGACGCGCATCATGGTGGTGCTGCGGCAGTTCGTGCAGCACACTCAGACAGCGCTCGCGCCGTTGAGGCGCAGCCTCGAGGCTATCCGGGTGGAAGGCTACGCCGTTATCGCTGAAACAGGCGCATCCGGCGCGGGCGCCGTCGAAATGGGCGACACGGCGGCGTGGATCGACGACGCTGTGACGCACTTGGAGAGCCTCGACGCGTGGTTCACGCCCGGCGGCAACATCGACAAGATCATCGACTCGGCCATGTATGCAATCGATGCCCTGCTCTCGGCCATCACCCGCCGCTACCATGCCTCCAACCGCACCAGCGATCTCGCGGCGGACTTCCGGCAGCTGGCGCTGATGATCCACGCCCAAGGCGCCGACGCCGACGCCTACGCCGTTTTCGCCGCCGCCACCGGGATGTGGGCAGCCCAACACCCAAAGGTCTCTCATGAGGACGACGACATCCTGCCGGCAGTCACCGTCGCCGCCGGGCCCAGCGTCAACGTTTCTGTGAGCCTCCGCAGTCGCGCCCCCAGCACATCGACGCCACGGACCGCCCACCGGATGGAAAACCTGGCGCTGTCGCGCGAGGCGGAGGAGCAGGCTGCCCTGGCAGAGATGGCCAGGCTCGCCGAGCTGTCCGAAGGCCTGTTAACGCCGGGCCAAGTGGGCCTGACCCACTTCGCTGGCATCGACAGCGCCCATTTGCAGGTACTGATCGACTTGCTGGAGGAAGCCATGGACAGCTACGACGCCGACCTAGGGTATGGGGAAGCGCTCACCCTGCGGTGCCGCATGCGACTCAAACCAGGCCGTATCGGCAGGGTGACCACCGTCCAGACCGCCGAGGGCAGCCTCACCGCGCCCGACGTCTGGATCGAGATCTCTCCCGTCGTCGCCGATTCGACCAGGTTGCATCGATGACCGCCCTCGACGAGTTCCTTCTTGAGCCCCGTGAGGACAGACTGGCCAGCCTCGCGCCGGTCATCCCGGCGCTTCTGCGAAAGCCCTTCCTGACCGAGGAGACGGAACCGGAATTGTTCCGAGCAGCCCGGGCCCGCGAGGACGACCTGCGGCAGTGGTTCCACGCGACCCTGGGATGGCGGGTAAGGATTTCCAACCTCGGGCGGTACGTGCGGCTCTTCAAACGGCGTCACCAACCGCCGCAGGACCGCAGCTGCCTGCCGCGCGAAGGCGCAGGCAAGATATCCGTGCTGGTCCTCACTCTGCTGTGCCTGATCGCTGAACAGCTCTGGCGGCGTCCCGAGATCACCTTCGGCGATCTGCAGCGAGAAGTGATCCGCACGTGCGCGGCAGAATCCGGCGCCGGCAGGCTACCGGCGTTCCAGGTCGTCACACAGGCCGGAGAGCCGCGTGCCAAGGCCGAGCAACACCGGCGAGCGTTCGTCGACGCGTGTGAGCTGCTGCGCGAGTGGGGCTTCATCACCAGCGACGGCCCGTTGACGGCCGCCGGCACAGATGCCGGCAACGACATCGTGATCACCTGTAACCCTGAACGACTCAACGATTTACTGGCAGCGCCAGCCATCTCCCAACTGCAGATCGACCTGAGCCAGCCGCACACACACGTCGCCAAGCTGTGCGAGGACCAGGCCGCCCTTCCCGACCACGCCTCGGAGAACCAGCGTGACCTGCAGCGGCGGCACCGCGCGCTCCGCGCGGTGATAGACGATGCCGTAGTGCCTCTCGGGGGCGACGGCATCGAGGCCACCTATCTCGCCTCGCCGGGTGGCCGCCGCCAGGCTGTTCAAGCCGCGATGGTCGCCGGGCTGACCTGCGTGGTGCGCCGAGATCTGTGGCTGACCGCCGATTCCGGCCGCCGCAGCACGGACCTCGACTTCCCTCAACCCCACTCCATCCCGGGCCAAGCCGCCCTGCTTATCGTGCAGTGGCTGAACACCGGCGGGGCGCCGCAGCCGCTGACCGAGGATGCCTGCCAGGCAGTCATCGCCGAGGCCAAGGCAGACCAGCCCGAGTGGGCCAAGTCCTTCCGATCGAACGCCGCGCTCCAGACTCTGACCCAGGAAGCCCTCGCAAGCCTCGTCGCCGCCGGGATCCTCATCCGAACCAGCGACCGGCCGCCCGCCTGGACCACCACCGGCGCACACGGCCACTGGCGGGTGCGCGTCGCTACCCCCGACCGCCGCGGCGAGCTACCCCTGACCGACGACGCTCTCTTCGACCAGGACGGCAAGCATGAGCAAGTCCATTGATCAGCCCGCGAACGTCACCCTGTTCGACGCGGGATTCGGCGCCACGCACGCTCTCACCGTTGACGCCCTTCCCGCTGCAGTCGGACGCTGGCAGCCGGTGCGCGCTGGCGTCGTCAACTCCTGGGCCTGGGTTGATGAGCAGTTCCTGTTCCACAACGGCTGGTGCGCCCTCGTCGGGCCCAACGGCTCTGGTAAGTCGCTGACCAGCGGTCAGTGGTTTCCCACCATGATCGACGGCGACACTAGCCCGGCGGCCCTGTCCATGTCGCAGCGGGGATCCGGCAACCTGGCTGACCGCCACCACAACCGGACGCCGGGCCGAGAGAAAACCGGGGTGTGGTGGCTCGAGTTCGGGTTCCGGGCCCCCGACGGCGAGTTGCGGTGGACGACGCTCGGGTTGTGGATCCGCTGGCGCGGCGACAAAGCGGGGACACTTGACCGCGCCTGGTTCACCGTGCCGGGCCGTGTCGGCGCCGACCTGCACTTACACACCGACAACACGCCACTGGACTTCGAGGGGCTGTGTGAGCAACTCGCCACCTGCCAGGGGCAAATCTTCATCAAGTCGGCTTTGCACCGAGCGGCAAGCCGGTACCTGACCGTCAACGACGAACCAGCCTATGCCGAGGCGGTGCGCACAGAACTCTTTCCCGGTACGGATCGCGACCAGATGACAGCGCTGACCACCGTCCTACGGGCGCTTCGTAGCGTGCGGGTCAACGACCGTATGACGGCCGCCGAGATGCATGCCCTGCTGACCACCGCCCTGCCCGCGCTGCCCACCCGGTACGTCGAGCTGCTGGCCAAGAACCTGGCCCAGTCCGACGACCTTCTCGGCAAGGCCAACACCGCTAGGCGGGAACATGAGCTGCTGACGAGGCTGTCGGACCTCTACCGCGGATATGCCGATACCGCAGCCGCGACCACTGGCCACCACGTGCTGGCGGCAGCCAACGAGGCGAAACGGATTGAGAGCGCGGTCGAGAAACTGACCCGCGATAGGGCGACGAACGAGCGCCGCATGCGGGAGGCCACAGCCGCAAAGCATGAAGCCGCACAGCGCCTGGAGGAACTCAAAGTCACGGGCGACTTGCTGCGACGCCGTACGGAGGGCCACCCCGGAAGTCACCTACCCGAGCTCGCCGCCGCAGTCGAAGCGGCGCAGGAGACGGCGACGGTGGCCACGAAGATCGCTGGCGAACGTCGTTCGGAGGCCGACAGCGCAACGAGAAAAGAACACGAAACGGCAGAGACCTTCGCAAGCGCCGGCCACCAGCTGGCCACCATCACCGCTACGTTGCGCGACCAATCCGAGCGAGTAGCCGCCGACGCCTTCTGCGGCCCCTTCGACGCCGCTACCGGCGCACTGACCGCCGACCTTGATGAAGTCACCAACCTGACAGAGCCTGACCTGCAGACTCTCGGCGAACCCATCAGAACCTGGGTCCCTCACCGCGAAGCGATCATCGAAAAGACACGTCTTGCCCTCGGCAACCTCACCGTTCGAGAGGAGACCGAAGCAGAGGCCGGTGACAGACATGCCGCAGCGCTGGATGAGAGGGACGCGGCGGGGCACAATCTCCGCACCCACCAGGATGAGGTGAGCCGGCATCACGACAACGCTGTCGCACGGTTGCGGGCCTTCGACGAGGAACACGCCGCAGTGCTCGGCCCTGTACCGGTGCAGGTTCTGGCCTCGGTGCCCCTCGAACCCGACGCGATCGAGGAGTGGTTGGACCGGGCCCTCCACACCGCGATCACCAGCATTGATCTCGCCGGCGCGACCGCAGCAGCCCGCAGAGCCACTGACATCGCAGAACAGGCGACAGTACGCCTCCGTGAAGCCCAGTCGGCCATCGAGCGGGCCACCGCCACAACGCGGCAAGCAGCAGATCACCTCGGGGACACCGTCGCGCGTATGCCTCGGCCGCCGCATGCCGTGATCCAGTGGGTCGCCACACTTCGCGAGGTCGATACCGACGACGTCAGCGCCTCGTTCGACGCGCTGCCGCAGTGCGACGCAGCCGTGCAGGACGCAACCGAACGAGGGGAGGCGCTACTCGAAGCTGCCGAGAAATTGAACACGGCGCAGCGACTAGACGAGCGCGCCGCTGCCGACGCGCGGGTCGCCGAAGGTGCGGCTGAGCGACTACAACAAGCGAAAGACCTGCACGAACAGCAGGTCGCTCGCCGGGACACTGCCGTCACTGAGTTCCTCCAGCGATTGACCTGGTGGCGAGGATCGCTGCGGGTTCTGACCCTGCAACCACACGAGACACCAGGCGAGGCGGACGCGAGCAACGGCGACCTGTCGGTTTTCCCGGTTCACCTCGCCACCGCCTTTCGCCGCGCCGAGGCCGAGCTACGGCAGGAACTTGAGCCAGCCAAGCAAGCCGCCGCCGAACTCGCGAAGGAACTGAGCGCGCTCGACGCGGACATTGCTGAAGCGGAAACCGAAGAACAAGCCCCGGACGCGCCATGGTGGCGCACCGAGCGCACTGAACGACGCGGCGCACCCCTTTGGACGTTGGTCGAGTTCGCGCCTGACCTCGACGATCAGCAGCGCGCGGACATTGAGGGCGCCCTCCTCGCTGGCGGCATTCTCGATGCGTGGGTCAATGCCGACGCCAGCGCGATCGTCGGCGACTCCCTACTGCGGCCGGGTAGCCCCGCGCCCGGCCGCAGCCTCGCCGATGTCCTCGTCGTCCAGCCCACCGACACCGTCAGCGCCGACCACGTTACCGCCATCCTGCGTCAGATCGCCTACGATGGGCAGCACCAGACCGGCGGCATCGCCATCGTCGGCGAAGAATTTCACACGGACTGGGTCACCGCTGCCGCACCAGCCGACTGGGAGCCGCAGTACATCGGCGCGTCCGCCCGCGCGCAGCGGCGACGGAGACTCCTTGACACTCTGCGCCAGCGCCGCGTACCCCTCGCAGAGAGGGCAAACGAGGCAAAGGTGCGCGTCGCGACGATCGAAGGCCGGATTGAGATGCTGGCCGCCGAGGCAAAACTGCCCGATTTCGACGACCTGATGCGGGAGCGAACCAGGCTGGGAGAAACACAGCACCAGGTCAGCCTCGAACAAGCCGCCCACGAAGCGGCAGCCAAGCGTGCCGGCGCTAGCAGCGACGAGGCGCAGACGGCCAGCCGTACCGCTGCGGAAGCCTGTGACCTGGCATACGCCCCAGCCGACCGCCAGGCCGTGAACCAGGCCAGGACGGCGTGCGCGGCGCTGGTCCAGCAGTTGCACGCCAGCCGCGCCCGGGCGGAGAGCCTCGCCGCAGCATTGGCCGACCGAGCCGGCAGAGCCGAGGAGAAGACGTCGGCCGACCAATCGGCTGCCGCCGCCCGGCAGATGGCCGAGAACGCCCAGCACCGTGACCAGCAAGCGCGTGTCAGCAGAGCGGCGTTGCAACCTTTCGACGAACTGCGGGGCGCCATCGCCAACGTGGGCGAGGCAGCCACCGCGTTCGAGCAGGCCACCGCGGCCGAAGCGGCGGTCCGCAACGAGTTCGAGCGATGCCGATACGAGGTGACGCAGGCTCGGCTCCGGCTGAAGGCCGCCGCGACGACCAAGGACGGACGCCAGCTTCCGACGCAGGAACAGCAACTCGACGAATTCGCCCGAGGCGTTCGGCAGCTCGACAGAACGGTGAATGCGTGGATGACCAATGCTCAGCGGCTGTTCTATTGCCGACAGGCCGCCCAGACGGCGCGAGCTTCCGCCGGCATCGCGTCGCAACGGGCAGCGACGGCAGCCGAGATCGCGCGGAACAAGCAGGCCCACGCGAAGACCGAGCAACACAGGCTCAACGAGGAGCGCCGGCTGTACGAGAAGGCATTCCAGGACCTGCTCGACGAATACAAGATCAACGGCGAGGAACAAGAGCAGGCACGTGACGCGGTCAGCCGAAACGACGCCGAGGTCCAGTCGACGGCAATGGAGGCAGCCCGCCTTGAGGAACGGGCGCACACGTTGCGGGGCGGTCTTGCTCACGCACACGGCAGCTACGGCAAGGCCCAGGAACGCCTGCTCGAACTCTTCGACTACGACCTGATCCCAGACATCACCGACGGCCACACCTACACGCGACCGAGCGACCCCGCATCCGCGACCGCCGTGGCACGGCGGCTCGTCCAGAATGCCCCTGCGGCAGCCGAGGGCGACCAACTCCGGCCGCGAGCCGCGAAACTCAACCTGGAACTACGCACCCTCGCACCGGTCTTCATCCGTATGGGGCGTTCCGTCACCGAGGAAGAGTTCGGCACAGGCGGCCTGCGCCGTATCGTCGTGGCCGACAGCGATACGGCCCAAGACACAGCCGCCGCCGGGCGCCCCCTACGGCAGGCCGTGACCGACATCGGCCGTCGGCTGCAGTTACTGCAGCGCGACTACGACGAACAACTGCGCACCGAGATCAAGGGGACCCTGTTCACCCAACTGCGCACCGAGGTCATTGCCCGCATCGACCAAGCGAAGCAGATCGTCGTCGGCATCAGCACGACCCTCAAAGACGTGCGCACCGGCGTCGAACGAGTCGGTGTACAACTCGACTGGGTGGAACGCCGCGACGACCCCATCGCCCAAGAAGCACTCAGCCACATCCTAGAAGCCAACCTCGACGGGAATTTCGACGCCATGTACGAGTTCTTTATCGCTCGACTACGCGACGACGTCGGCGACGAGCCTGCATCCGAACGCATCGCCCGCGTTTTCGACTACCGCACCTGGTTCACCTGGCGCGTCGAGGTCACCCACAGCACCTTCTCCAACGAGACGCACCCGGAGGAGGTATTCCGCGAAATCACCCCCCGCAAGAACCCGCTTGATTCGCTGTCAACCGGTGAGAAACGCCTGGCCAGCATGCTGCCACTTCTGGCAGCTGTGAAGTCGTTCTACTCTGCGCCCAACTTCGTCGGCCCCCGCATGGCCTTCATCGACGAACTCGACGCCGCGCTAGACCAAACCAACCTACGTACACTCCTGGCCCTGTTGCGCGAGTGGGACCTCGACGTCCTAGCCACTCTTCCCACCATGGGCAAGCTGCTTGTCCCCGAAATCCAGACGACCAGTATCCACAAAATCGTCAAGAACCCCAGCGGCAACCGGTTCAGCGTGCCCTATATCTGGCGCGGCTCCGGCCTGCCCGACGCCATCCGTATCACCGTCCCCGAACAGCCCGGCCCCTCGGGCATCGACGGCAGAGGCGGACCGCAGTGAGCGACCTGCACGACCCAGAAGTACGACCCCTGTGGCAGGCCATCAGAGACAGGTTCGTCGTCACCGGCGACCTTATGACGATCAAGAGCGTCACCGTCCCGCTGTCCGCCGCTGGTCTGGCCCGGATCAACGGCTGGCTCGCCCGGGCCGGCCCTCGCAAGACGCGGCTGACCATCACCAACAATCGGGTCTCGGTACCCGTTCATCGGGTACTTGCAGCCCTCGGCCCAACCGTTGACCTCGCCAGCATTCTCCGCGACACCGTCGGTATGCCAGAGGTAGTGCAGCCACGTCGACGTATCGCGGCGATGAAATCAGACTTTTGGTCCTACGCGCAGGCGGCGCTGCCGGATACTCCGCATCTCCTGCAGCACCTACGAGCCGGGGGCTTGTCTGAAACCCTGGCTGACGAACGTCTACGCCTCATCAACGCTCTGGCTCGTGCTCGCCAGATCCTCCCACTCGACCGGCCAGTCCCCCTACCCAGAATGTCCTACTACTGCTCCCGCGACCCACACTACTTCGACCTCAACCCGCCCGGCCTGGGCCCCAAACTCGTCTTGCTCGCCGCCGAGATCCTTGGCGAGCCAGTTACCCCCGTGGCACCGAACGAACGCTTCGCTCTGCTCGTCCGCGCCGGCGTCTACCCGGACCGACTGAGCACCACCGTGCTCACCCTCAACATCACGGCCATCGGCGACGGGCCCGTCGACGACGCCCTCCGGGCCGCCGCAGCATGCCGACGCCCCCTGCACCTCAGCCTCTACGACCTCACCGTCTACAGTCCACGCATCTCCAACAAGGCCCCCATCACAGTGGTTGAGAATCCCTCGGTCGTCGAAGAAGCCCTCACCCGCGGATACCAACGCCCCCTCGCCTGCACCTCGGGAGCGCTATCAGCGGTCGACCACCAGTTCCTAACGCAGCTGGCGAGCGACCGTGTGCCGATCCACTACAGCGGAGACTGCGACCCGGCGGGTTCTCTGATTGCGGAGGTCGTGCGGGCGCGCTTCGGCGCAAAGATCATTATGCCCACCGGCGGCAAACTCGCCGTCAATGCGTCGGACGTAGTGGTCTACCAAGAAGACGAGGCCTACCTGGATTTACTCCTCGGGCCGGATCCATCTGACCCGTTCGGCACATCGCTCAGCTCGTGTGGAACTCTGCCGGAAGGATGATTCGGCGGTATCTTCGCAGCGTGACTTATGATGCCCGGTCCGTAGCGTGGCCTGGCAGGCCCCCGGTGCCCGCCAGGCCGGTCGGCTTGGGCCGCTACGTCTTCTCATGCAGTGCGGCCTCGACCGGCGAACTCGAGCAGCCTACTGGCGTAGCGGGGTGGCTCGCTCGGTTGTTCTCGCATCGTTCGATCAGGCCGTTTTCTGTTTTGGGGATGCATTACGGGTCGGTGATCAGGGACCATACGGCGTGCGCGTGAGCAAGCTGGTGATTGAATCTTTCCGCGGCTTTCGGTCCTTGGAGCTGCGGTGTCCCGGTCACGTCGTGCTGTCCGGTGTGCCGCGTGCAGGTCGTTCGGATGTCATCGCGGCGCTGGCGCGCGTATTGCTTCCGGAGTCGTCGCGCACAGGTCCGGCCATGTCGGATCTGTGGCAGACCACGGTCGCTGCTGTCGCGAGCGGCGGGGCTGGGCAGGGCGATGACCAGCCGTTGACCGGGACGTGGCCCTCTTCGCTGGTCGAGTCGCGACCCTACGCCGATGTCGAGGTCACATTGACGGACCTGGACCCGGAGCTGGAGCAGCTCTTCGAGGGTGTTCTGGAACGCTGTGACTCGGACGGCTGCGCCGTGGAAGAGGATCAAGCGCTGTTAGGCGCAGCGTGGTGTGTCCGCCTGGCCTACCGCCTGATGTACGACGATGAGGCCGAAGCATTGGAGCACCTCGTCTACTATCCGCTGGCTTCCAACCCTTCGGCGGGCAAGTACACGCGAGTGCCGGCGTCGACCCGGCGTGCTTTGCCAGTGGTGATGCTGAACGCCGGACGGCCTTTGCAGCTTCGTGCGGGCTCCCCGCTGCGGCGGGTCATGGACGAGCTGGATCCGGCTGCGGCTGCGGGCGCCTTCGATGTGCTTCGTGCCCGCGTCACCGCCGCGGCGGAGGAGCTCGCGGGTCACGACGCGGTGGCACAAGCCGTGGGCGTGGCGATGACCAGCGGCGGTGTCGGCGCCTCTCTCGCGGACGCGACGTTCGACACCGGGCAGGTTGGATTCCGCGCTGATGACGGCTCGGCGGAGGCGCTGCTGAAGTCACTGCAGCCCACGGTGAACCTGGACGCCGCCGGTCCACTTGCCTTGACGAGTCATGGCAGCACCGTGTCGTCGATGCTTGGTGTTGCGGAAGCGATCATGTTGGCGACCGCGCCCGGCGCGGTAATTCTCGCGGACGACTTTGGTGACCAGCTCGACACCGCCAACGCAGAGCATCTGGCCGCGCGGCTGCGGGCCGGCGCCGGACAGGTGTGGTTGTCGACCCGCCGGCCCGAGGTCGCGAGAGCATTCGACCCAGAGGAACTCGTCCGGCTGACGCGGCACGGCGGCGACAGGGCATGGCACCGCTTGAAGCGGCCGGCGGACCGGGCAGGCATCCGGGCGATGCGACAGTTTCACACGCAGCTGCTGCCGGCCTTGACCTCCCCGACGGTCGCGATCACGGAAGGGCCGCATGACCTCGTGGTCTACGGGACGGTGGATCGGCAGCGGCTGCCCGCGGCCGCACCGCTGTCGGCGGCGGGTGTACGTCTCGTCGCGGCGGGCACCGGCCAAGACGGCGGCATCGGCGAAATTCCTGTCGTCGCCGACCTCGCCCGTAGCCTCGGTTTCCGCGTCATCGCGCTGATTGACCGTGACAAGGCCGAAGAGCAGACCATCAAACAGATCGAAGCAAGCTGCGATGTGGTGGTGCGCCTTCCGCCGAAGACTGCCATCGACGGCGCACTGCTTGCCGGCGCCGACATCGCTCAGGTTCGTGCGGCGAGCGCCACCCTCACGACCTTCCTCAGTGAGGACCCGGCCGACGGCGTGCCGGACGACAGGCTCGTCGGCGTCGTGAAGCGTTCGCTGCACAGGAAATCGCTGCATGGGCCGTTCCTCGAAGCGCTCATCGAGGAGACCAACACACCTCCGCCGATGATCGTGGACGTGCTCAATCACGTCGCCGTCGCCGCTTCCCCCTCCTACAGCGGACCGGTGATCATCGACATCCCGGCCATGCCGCAGCCTGGCACGATAGGTCCGTCGTGACGTACAAGCCCAGTGACGAGCAGCAGGCGGTGATCGACGCGACCGCGCCCGTCATCCTCGTGCTCGCCGGAGCAGGCACCGGCAAGACCACCACTGCCGCAGCCGCCGCCCGTAACTTCCTACAGCTCGCCGATACTCGGCGGGCAATCTTGCGCCGCCAGGCCGTCCTCGCTGGGCGGCGCACCCGCCTCCCGGCGCAAGCCCGCGTGCTGTTCCTATCGTTCTCCCGCACCGCCGTCACTCAGGTGATCGACCGCGCCGCCGGAGTGATCGGCCCACACCTCAGCCGCATCGACATATCAACGTTCCACGGCTTCGCCTGGCGGATTATCAACGACTTCGGTCAGCACCACGGTTACCCGGGGCCGCAACAAATCCTCAGCATCGCCGAGGCGAAGGTTCCGGGGGGAGAACCAGGCCTCACCTACGACCAACTGATGCCGGCCGCATCCACACTACTGCGCATTCCGGAGATCGCGGGTCACTACGCTGCCAGGTACGGACTGGTCATCTGCGACGAATTCCAAGACACGGACGACACCGAATGGGCATTCCTCCAGCTCATCGCACCTCAAGCACGCCGGATGTTCCTCGGCGACCTCAACCAAGCGATCTTCACCGCCATGAAGAACACCGACCCCGCGCGCCGCACGGCGTTGGCCGAAGCGCTTCCCGGCGCGATCACCCTCCCCCTACCGGCGGCCAGCCACCGCGATCCCACCGGGATCCTGCCCGCCGCCGCCGACGCAGCCCGAGTGCGAAACTTCGACCACCCCGCCATCGGCGAAGCGGTCCGCACCGGACGCCTCACCGTCACCCGCTGCACCCCAGGCGACTACAACGAGCGGGTCATCGAGCTGATCCGCGCCGCCCGCACCCGGCAACACACTGTCAACATTTTTACCCACACCATCAGCGCCACGGGCCTGCTGTCCGACACGCTGGCCAACCAAGGCATCCCACACGAACAGGTCGGATTCACCGAGGCGTACGGCGAGGCAATCGCGGCCCAGCATGCACTCCTGCGGTTCGCGCTCAACATCCCCGGCACCAAGGTGCGCCGCGCGCTCGCCGTCTACATTGCCGCGAACACCAGAGTCAAGGGCGGCGGACTCGCGCCGCTCGCCCAGCAAATGCTCGACAAGAGCAATCCAGCCCTCGAAGCAGCTCTTCACCCCCTAGCCGCCGAGCTGCACCAGACCGGTGCGGCTGGCGGATCCGAATACGACCAACTGGCGGACCTGATCGCGGGGGCATATTCCCGCGTGGGCATGTTTCGAGGCGAAGAGACCTGGGCAGCTGCGATACCGCAAACCCGAGCGGCAATTCGTCAGCTCCAGGGCGGAGCACCCTACGCGGATGTCGCAGAAACGCTAACCGCAGCGCGCGCCGGAGCACTCGTTGGGGCGGGCAACCAGCGTCCCCGTCCCATACAAGTCATGAACCTGCATCAGACCAAAGGCCGCGAAGCCGACACCATCATCCTGCTACTACAGGAAGACGAATACCACGGAGGCGAAGGAGAACCCTTCACCGCTGGATCCAAACTCCTTTACGTGGTCATGACGAGGGCCCGCCAGCAGGCCCACATCATCGTTCCCACCGCCCCTCATCCGTTGTGGCGTCCACTCGTCGACCGGTGCGAAAATGAAGGCGAACCCGCTGATATCCTGCCGATACTCACCGGTTGAGGCGCGCTCAACCCGCTGCGACGGTGGTCGCTCTGGTGCTCCGTTGGCGCTCGGATGTAGCCAACCAGCCGTACGTCGCCGGCAGCACCCGTCTCGCCGGCCGCGGCGCCCGGTCCGCTACCAGCGGCAGCCTGTCGTACCCTCGCCGTACCGTCGCACCATGAACTCCGGATTCGATGCGGCGTGGGTGCCGTTCACGGCGGATCGCACGCTGGAGGACTCAGCCGCGATCGTCATGGAGTGGGCGGAAAAGGCTGCCGTCGCTCATCAGCGGCCTACGGTCCTGGTGACCGACCGCATCGGGGAGTACCACGGCCATGACCTGTTCGACCGGTACCGCAGGGGTCGGCATGTCTCGCCGAGGTCGAACCGCCTTGACTTCCGGCCCGGCGCGGTGATCGCGCACGCGCCGTCACCCACCGCGCTTCACCGCGCAATGCGTCTGGCCGACGGCACGGCCCTCGCCGTCGTCGAGCATCCGGATCCGTGGCGACTGTCCGGGTGGGCACGAGCGCTCGGTGCCCGGAATCTACTCACGGGAGAGACCGCGCCCGCTCTCGACCCGAGGCTGGTCGAGCACCTGGACGCGCTGGTCTTCTACGGCAACAATGGATACAGCCGTGGACACGGTCGCGACGGCGCTCAACGAATCCTGACCGACCTGCGCGCCGAAGGGCTGCTGAAAGATCCCGATCTGATCGTCAGCGCCCTCGCCGGCCGAGGCGTGCCAGCCGAGCACCTGAAGACGGTTGCCACGATGGCCGGCATGACGGCGTCGCTACAGCCCGCGGCACGTACGGTAGGAGCCGGCTGACCTTTCGATGGACACGAGAGCCGCGGAGCGGGCCTTCCGCTGGATAGGAGGCCGTGGCCCGGCGGATCCGGCAGGCCACAGGCTTAATGGGGATCGGTCGATGGAGGACAGATGGCGCTCACGCAGCACCCGCTGAGGGGTCCGATCGGGCGTAACGCCACCGACTACGCGGCGCGCCTGCAAGTCGCCCTCACGCGTGCCCGCGAGGTGTCCGACGAGATGCTCGCCCGGACGCCGGTGGACGCCCTGGTCGATGCCATCGTCGAGGAATGCGCCGCAGCCCCCGTCACGGTTGATCATGCGGGGCTGTGGATCGAGACACCTGAGCTGTCGCATGGCAACGGGCGTGAGGGCGAGGAGCCGTTGGTCCAGTTGAAGCTGTGCGTGACAGTCGAGGGCGCGTCCAGCGCACTCGGGTCCCGCAATGTCCTCTCGGGCGGGCACATGCAGGGAGACAAGCCGGGCACGTGGTACCTGGTGGCGGGCCAAGGCACCAACGAGCAAATCGCTGACGCGATGGCCGACACCGAAAGACTCCGCACGTACATCGACGATTTCCAGGCGAAGGTTCGTGACGCGGCAACTGCCGCCAACGAAGAGATTCAGCGACAGCGAGCCGACATGCGTGCGCAGGTGATGGCCACCGTGGGAGCCCGTGCTCGCAGAGTACAGGCCGTGCTCGCAGCGACAGACGCGCTGGGCATCCCGCTCGCACCCCGGTCGGCAGAGCAACGTATTCCTCTCCAGCCACGCAGGCTCACCGTCGCGCAACTCGACGCCGCCGTCGCGGCCGGAACTCAGGAGTGGCACCTCGCCGAGCAGATCGCGGAGGACATCACCACCACCATTTCGTCCTTTACCGCCGCACTTGAGCGTCTTGTTCGTTCCGCCAGCAAGCTGCTCGGCGAGGATGAGGAAACCATCCGCGACTTCCTCCTGTTCATCCTCAACGCGAACTACCAGGGAGCAGCCACCGGCGAGACCTTCCTCGGCCGCGGCAAGACCGACATTCTGCTGCGGTGGCGAGACCGAGACGCCTTCATCGGCGAGTGCAAGATCTGGCACGGCCCAGCCAAGTTCGCCGAAGCCGTCGACCAACTCCTCGGCTACACCATCTGGCGCGACACCCGAGTCGCGTTGGTGCTGTTCATCCGTAACAGAATGGACACCAGCGCCGTGATCGACAGCGCCGCAGCCTGCCTGGCCAAGCACCCCCGGCTGCTACAGGCCATCACACCAGACGAGCCAACCCGCCGCCGCGACTACCTACTCCACGCACACGGAGATCGCCAACGCGTCATCAGGCTCTCACTGCTACCCGTCGTCCTGCCCCAACCGAACTGAATCATCGAGATCAAGATCCATGTGGGCCCAACTGGCCCGTGACGAACCACCACGGTAAGCGCGTCTCCCGGGTTGCCGCGACCGAGTGACGGCTGCGGCGCAGTGGGCGACGACTCGTGCTGCTGCTCCGTTGGTGCTCGGATGTAACTGACACTGCCATCACAGGCGGAACCAAATCAGCACCAGGCTGGACTACGGATCAGAAGGTTAGGGGTTCGAGTCCTTGGGGCGCACAAGATCATAAAAGCCTGACCTTAAGAAGCGCGGGTTCGGCTCTTGCTTTGTCTGTCCCTTGTGGACGTCTGGCTGCTTGGTGGCTGCTCGTCCGACGAGCATTCCCGACGTCCCGCCCCGTCCGGCGGGGTGGGGGCTGCGCGATTCGGTCCAGCGGGTCAAAACGATGATGATCTCCTACGGCGCAGGGCCGGCGCTCCACCCCTGGGCGACGGCCCTGCTGCGCGTTGTCGACGGAGTGCAGCAGAGCAGGCACTTGGCTGTCGACGCGCGACCCCTCGCCGTGAGTATCGATCCAAGCCGTTAATGGTGACGGGGTTCGTCGAAGCCGATATGGGCCCCGTCGCCGTAGAGACCCGCCTTCGAAGATCGCGTCGTGGCGGCGGATCCACTCCGGGATGCTGGCGGGACGGCCGAGACGTGCGGCCCAGACTCCGGCATTCACGCCGAGTTTGCCGGTGGCGGCGAGTTGCCCGGCGCTGGCAGGGGACTGCACCGCAACCCGGTCGAGGTTACAGTCGAACGCCGCGCCACGGCTATCGCCGCGATTGAGCGACAGATGTACGGACGCGCGGGCCTCGCTCTCCTGCGCCATCGAATCCTGCTCGGCTAACCAGCCACCCTCTGTCATCACCGAATGTGAGACAGAGCTGTTCGTTTGACAGACCCGTCGGCCGATACTTGCGGAATCATGCCTCTGTAGGAGCGCTCCTGTAGTAGCTCATGACGTTGTTGACGCGTCATTCCGAGAGTATCTTCATATTTCACCGTAAAGCGCCGCCCTTGTTGATCGTACAGACAGGCTGCCGCCTGCTCTCCGGGCGGGTGCCTGGAGCGCCTTAGGGGCGCGAGTGAACAGTCCATCGGCTTAATGAAGTGGCGCGGATCTGCCGCAGTTGGGAAAGGCGCAGTAGCCATTGGCTCCCTGGATGTAGGGGTGGCTTTGGCTGGTGTTCGTCGAGCCTCGCGCGGTGGGGCGATGTTTGGTGTTTGAATCCGGTCCGGTGGTCGGACCAGATTTGTCCGGCTGTCGGACCAGCGCTAGTTTTGTGGCCGGACCAACTAGCGTCTGTGGGGGGATTCGAAGGCGATAGGTGGTCCTTGCCCTCTTGCGGCGGGCGTCGTCCACCTTTGGTCTGAATCGTGTGACCCAGCCCAGCTCCTCAAGTCGGTTGAGCCAGACGGCGATTGTGGAGCGGGCCATTCCAGTTGCCCGTTCCAAGTCTGTCAAGCTCGGGGAGAAATGCGCCGGGATTGCTGCGGTTGAGGTGTCGGTCCAGGTTAAGAGTGTGAGGATAAGATGGCGTCCGGAAGGGCTGAGGCGGCATTCAGCGTCTCGAACTGCGCGCTCTACGGCCCATCGCTCTACCATTCGCTACATCCTTCCCGTCGCCGCGTGCGGTCGTGGCACGTGATGCTGTTTGGCATCTGAGCCTCGTGACCGTAGTGGCGCGTTCCTGTTCTGGCCAGGCGCGAAGCTGCTTGTCGCGCGCCCCTGATCGCTCGGCGGCGGCGTTGACCTGTGGTTTCGGGACCGGCGTCGATCCGGCCACGATTGGCCGCATCGGCGGGTAAGCGAGGCCGGCTGATAAGCGGGAGGGCGGTGGCAAGTAGGCGTTGACGTGCTCGACGGTCGTCGTCGCTGGGGGAGAAGCCTCGTTGGCCAGCGGTCGATGCCAGGCCTGTCGACCCGGGTAGATCTATTTGGCTGCTGGGCTGTGGGCCGCCTTGGTTACTCGCTCGTGTGCCCGTGCCTGCTCGTGGGCGAGTCGGGTGCCGTCTGGGCGGCTTGCTCCATGGTCAGGATGTTCTGGATGATCGCGGCGATGCCTTCGCGTGCTCCGGGTGACAGCTTTTCGATGGACCGGGTGAGTACCTGGACGTCGGCGCTGCTCTGGGAGGAGTCGAGGAAGAAGGCTGGCGAGACGTTGAAGAACTCGGCCAGGGCCGTCAGCGTCGCGGCTGTGGGGTTGTTGTGCTCGTCGCTGCGCAGTCTGCGCAGGGTCTCTGGAGAGATGCGATGACCACGGGCTTTGAGCGCCTCCGACACCTCGGCGTCCGTGTACGGACCTCGGCCCTTGGGGTGGTGATGGGCGTACAGGTATCGAAGCCGGTCTCTAATGAGTGCCGGGCCGGAGCCACCTGGTGGGTCCTCGTGCGATGCCGCCATGACGCCCCAAACTGCGACTAGAGTTGGTTGCAATCCAACTTTATGTGGAAGTTCCACGTCGGCTGTGCTTAACTCTCAGTGCCCGAGCCACACCAAGTTGGACGAGTGCCAACTTGGTGGGTTGAGGGTAGCGCATCGGTCGGCCTCGCTGGAGGGGGTTGTGGGGCTCCGATTCGCTTCGTTGGAGGACCGCGAACCCTTGTGGTGACACGGTCGTATTCGACGGGCCTGCTCGTGTGGTCGACGTCCAGGTCGTGACAGTAACGGGGGACCGGCCTGCGGCGACGACATCGCGTCGCCGCTGGCTTGTGCTGTACGGCGAGCCTTCGGGGGAGGCGGACGTGTCGGATCCATCGACTGGCCGAGCAGGCCATCTCGCCAGCACCGAGACCTCTTCGGAGGTGTCGGACGGCGAACGGGGGAGGTTGGCGGAGCGGGTGACGCCCGCTCCGCCAACCGAACCGCGCCGGTCCACGGCGCACCGCGCCAGTCCGGAGAGCGTTGCGCCCTGGTGGGCATCGGGCGTGACGCAAGGACCGCGGGAGATTCCTCGCGAGTTCGGCGGCGGCAGCCGGGTCGAGTCGCTGTGGCTGCGCATGTCGTCGCTGCGCGCGGGCTGCCCCTTGGTGAGCGTGTCGTCGGCAGATGGCGGTGTGGGGCGGTCGACGTTGACGGCGGCGCTCGGTGGGGTGTTGGCGCTGGCAAGTCCCGCGCCGATCGTGGCGGTGGACGCGACCGGACGTGCGTGGGGTGGTTTGGGCCACCGCGTGGCGCGAGGTGGCTCGGCCTCGGCGTGGGACGCCAGCGTCGCCCAGCAGCAGTTGGCTGACCCGCTGGTCGCCGAGGGGCTGATGCAGACGGGGCCGACTGGCCTGCGTGTGCTGGTCGGTGAGAGCCGGATGACGGCGCAGCGGCGTCCTCCCACCTGGTCGGAGATGTTCGGTGTGATTGGCCATCTGCGGTCGGTGTACGCGATGGCGTTGCTGGATCTTCCTGCGGCGGACAACACCCCGACGTGGCGGGCCTTGGGGTGGGCGACCGTGCCGGTGCTGGTGACTCGCGCCACCGTCGATGCCCTGCAACACACCATGCGATTACTGGCTCATCTGAAGGCCGCGGGACTGGGCCAGGTGGCGGAGTCCGCGGTGGTGGTGGTCATGACGACCACCCACTCCACCGCGCGGGAGGTTCGCGCGGTCGAGCACCTCGCGCGGCAGGCGGCGACGCATCTGGTCCGGGTGCCCTTCGACCCAGTGCTCGCGCGTCCCGACCTGCTCGATCCTCGGTCGCTGAGCAAGGCCACGCGAACCGCGTTGACCGAGGTCGCCGCAGCGGTTGTCGACCGCTGCCCTGCTGCCCCTGACCCGCGCGAGGGGGCTCCTGTCGCCTGAGGAACGGCGGCTTCTCAACGGGGAGGAACTGGTTGTGATCGTGAATTGGGTAGCGGCTGTGTTGACGGCGCGGGCGCCTGCGGTGGTGGCGGTACTCGCGCCCGACCCGACGCCGACGCCGTCCGGCGGGGGGTTCGACTTCGGCCGGATCAGCCCCGACCCGGCGGCGGTCCCGCGCTCGGATCTGTTCTACAAACTCGCCAACGCGGCGCTGTTTCTCGGCGTGATCTCTGCGGTGGCGGGCCTGGCGGCCGGTGCGATCGCGTTTGGCATCGGACCGATCTTCGGCGCACACATCATCAGCGATCGAGGTAAGTCGATGATGTGGAAGGCCGGTTTGGTGGCGATCGTCGTGGGGTCGGCGACGTCGATCATCGCGTTCCTGCTCAGCGAAATCTAGGAGGTGTCCCGCGTGCGGGAATCCGGTTACAAGACGACCGACGCTCGGCGTGGTGGCGCGAGAGTGCTGCTGCTCCTGTTCGCCGTGGTGGTCGCGGGGACTGTCGTCTTCGTCGCGGGACGCGCCAGTGCACCGGAGCGGGCTGCGCCGGTTGGCTACAGCGATCGGTTGGTCAGGGGAGTGCCGGTCGGGTTCGCGGGGACTCCTCGTGGGGCGGGTGACGCGGCGGCGGCGTACGTGGTGGCGGTAGCCGCTGCGGCGGGCCGTCCGGATGTCGAGCGGCAAACGCTGATCGACATCATCGCTTTGGACGGTTCGGGCTCGGCGGTGGCCGAAATGATGGGCGCGGACACGCCACCGGCCGGCAACGCGGGCATCTCCCAGACGATGGCCGCCAGGGTGTGGGTCGCCGACGTGGACCTCAACGCCCAGGTGCCGGCCGGCGGCGAGGTGACAGCGCGGCTGCTGGTGTGCGCGCTCACCGGGGCGATGACCGATGGTGTCGTCGCGGGCCCGCAGACGGGCCTGGCGGGTGGCTGGTACGTGCAGTCGGTGACGGTGCGCTGGACCCAGGGCCGCTGGCGGGTGGTGGTGGCGCAGCGGCCGGTGCCGGTGCCTCCGCCGGACCAGCGGGGCGCGCGCCGTGACGGCGGCCCGCGGGACACCCAACCACTGCTCGACGTGATCAGCGCACGCTCGTGGGTACCGGGAACGGTCTGAGCTCATGGCGCGGTTGAACTCGCTTCGGCGTGGAGTCGGCGTGGCCGTCGGCGTGCTGGTCCTGGTGGGCGCGGTAGCCGTCCCCGCTGGTGCGGCCGTTGCGGCGCCGACCCCGAGCCCCGCTGCGTCAACCCCGGGTGAGCCCTGTCCCGCGCCGCCCCCTGCCGACGTACCTGTTCCGCCCGGCGGGGAGCAGGCAACTTCGCAGGTGAACTGGTGTCTGCCGTGGGCGCGCTGGAAAGCGGGCGACGGTTGGGTCACCCACTGCACGAAGGCCACCGGCGCGGTCGAGCAAGAGCGGTGCGACGCGGTGTCGCTCACGGTGCAGTCACCGCCGCCGGAGGGCACCCCATCGGTGCTCGACGAGCGGCTGCCGACAGGCGGCGCCCCGCCGGTGAGGTGCGAACGATTCACCGACCGCGCGACGGAAGATCAGAGCAACGCCGAGCGGTGGACGGCGAAGCAGCACCGCTGCGAGGCCCTACGCGCGTCGCTGCTGCCCTTCTCCTCTCTCAAGCCACCAACCTGCGAGACCCTCGATGTGAGCTGCAAGGTCGGCGAACAGGTCAAGCAGGCCGCGAGGTCGGGGTTCGAAGGGCTGACGGACATCGCCGTCGCGGGCTTCGCCTGGGCGTTGGGCAAGTTGGCCGAGGTGGTGTTCGAGCAGTCCTCCGCAGTGCCGGACGAGCCGTTCTACGGCGTCTACAACGACATCTCCGGCGTCCTGATTGTGATGGTGCTGCTCGTCTTCCTCATCTCCACCGCCATCAACGGGCTGCGACTCAACGGCCCCGGCCCTCTGTCCACCCTGGGTGGGTTGGTGCGTGCCCTGTTCGGGATCGCGTTCGCCGGCGGTATCGCCTACATCCTCATGGCCGCCTGGGACGAGGCGACCGTGGCGCTGATCGCTCGCAACCAGCAACGTGACTGGCAGCCGAGCATGTGGGTGGACGCGCTCAACGCCCTGACCGCGGACACCGGCACGATTCTGCTGGCCTTCGTCATCGCGGTGATCAGCGTGATCGGGCTGGTGCTGGTGTTCGTGATGCTGCTGTTCCGCTCCCTGCTGGCCGCCGGAGCGGCGCTGTTCGGGGCGATGGCGATGACCGGTCAGGTCATGGCCGAGACCCGCTCATGGGGCCGCAAATGGTTCTGGACCTGCAACGCCCTGGCCAGCAGCAAGTTCTTCATCGCCGCCTTGTGGATCTACGGCACGCGCACCACCTACGAAAGCGACCACGTCATCAACGTGCTGCGCGGCATGTTCATGATCATCCTGATGGTGCTCGCGCCATGGATCCTGCTGCGACTGACCAGCATGTGGGACGGCTACCTCGCCGACGTCGACGCGCGCGGCTTCCTGACCTCCGCAGCCAGCGCGGTCGGCATGGACGCCGCTGCCCGACGCCTCAGTAATGCCCTCAGCGGCGACGACGGCGGCGAGGGTCCGGATGCCGCATCGCTGATGCAGGGCAACGCCGATGCCATCCCGACGAACCCCACCAGCGACGCCGGCCCGCAACCTGCCAAGGTCTCCGAGGCGGTGCAGGCACTGCACGGTCGCGGTGACGCAGAACAGATCGGGCAGCCCAGCGGCGAACCGGAAACCGGCCATGCCAGCGGGGAGAACGCGCAGGAGGCCGAGGGGGTCGAGCGCGACTCCCGCACCGCCCAAGACGATATGGCGACGGGACAGCTGTCCGCGCCCGGTGACGCGGACGGCCAGGGGGCGCTGCCGGTCACGCCGAACGCCGTCGCGCAGAAGGCCACCGGCGCGGATGCCCCGGCATCCGGCAGCCCGGCTGGGCAGGACGGCGCACAGCCAGACAACGGCACCGGCGTAGCCACATCCCCCGGCGCGACACCGCCTGCCAGCTCGCCGTCCCCGGCGACGCCGCCCGGTGTGACGCCGCCTGCCAGCACGTCGCCACTCCCGGCGCCGACGTCCGATCCGACGCCGCCTGCCAGCACCCCGCCTGCCAACTCGCCGTCGCCCGGTGCGACCGGGACCGGCTCGCCGGAGGCCGTCGGTGGAGCGTCCAGCGCGAATCCGTCGGCGCAGGGCGACCCTGCGGCCGGTGCGGGCGCCGGTCGTGCGGGGGGCGCTGCCGCTGGCGGTGCCGCCGAGCTACCCATCGTTCCGGTCTAGGTGAGGAGACCAGGTGACCCAGTTCCAGTTTCCACCGCGGTCCACGCGCGGCTCGATCATGGGCTTCTCGTGGGGGCAGATCGGCATGGCCGTAGCCGGCGTGATCTGCCTGGTCGTAGCCGCGAATCTCTTGGCGGCCGGCCGGCAGGGCGCCGCCGGGGGAATGCTGCTGGCAGCCCTGCTGCTGCTCACGGTGGGACTGCTGCGGCTGCGGGGCCGCCGTGTCACCGAGTGGGCCCCCATCGTCGCCGGGGCGCTCGCCCAGCGTGCCGCCCGACAGGATCGGTACCGGGGTGGTGTCTTCGCGGCCGACCCGGGCAGCACGCATCTGCACCTTCCGGGTCCGGCTGCCGGGTACCGCTGGCTGCCGGCGTTCGCCGCTGACGGGCTGACCGAGGTGGGGTTGCTGCACCACCGCCGCGAGAACACCGTCACCGCGGCCCTGCTGTGCGCGGGCAGCAACCTGGTCCTGGCCGACACGTCGGTGCAGCAGCAGCGCCTGTCCTCGTGGGCGGAGGTGCTGAACCTACTCGGCACCGAGTACGCCGACGCCGGTCTGAACCGGTGGGCGCTCACGGCCCGCGCCGTACCCGATGCCGGCAACCGGGCGCAGCGCCACCTGGTGCAGGCGGCGGTCGACACCGACACCCCCGCGTACCGGTCCCTCGCGGAGTTGACCGCCGGGGCGGCGCCGTCGACGCAACGCCACGAGGTGTACCTGAGCGTCGTGTTCGACACGAAGAAGCTGTCGGCGGAGATCGCCGACGCGGGCGGTACCGACGCGGCCATCGCCACCGTGGTGCTGGACAAGCTCGGCGGTGTGCGGGCCGCGGTCGAGGAGGCCGGCGTCGACACGGTGGGCTGGTTGACGCCACGGCAGTACGCGGCGGTGCTGCGTACCCAGTTTGACCCCGAGATTCAGCCGCACGTGGACATGCGGACCGCAGGTGCGGGCGGGGTGGCGCCGCACATGGCCGGACCTGTTGCCGCCGAGAGCGTCGGCTGGTCGTCGTATCGCCACGACTCCGGGTTTTCTCAAACCCTGTGGGTGTACGAGATGCCGCGCCAGCCGGTGGCCATGACGTGGATGACGGCCCTGTTCACCCGCACCACCGGCCGGCGCGCGGTGACGCTCGTCGCCGAGCCGGTGCCCGCGCAACTGGCCCAGTTGGCGACGCGGCGCGACAAGGTCGCCCGCGCCGGTGACGAGGTCACCAAACGCAAGATGCGGCTCGTGCGTACCGCCCGGGAGGACGAGGAGGCCCGCTCGGTGGAGCAGGTCGACCGGGAGCAGGCGGTCGGGCACGTGCGCTACCGCTACGCGATCGTCGTCACCGTCACCGCCGGAAGCGAAGAGCAACTCCGGCACGACGTGCGCGCGATCAAACGCGTCCTGGGCCGCACCGGCTGTCAAGCGGTGGTGCTCTACGGCGAGCAGGACCAGGGCTTCGTCGCCGGGGCGCTGCCCCTAGCTCGCGGGCTCAAGCCGATGCGGGGGTGGTGGGCGTGAGCCGGGCACGGGTGCGACGGGAAGGATCCCTTGGGCAGCGCATTGAGCAGGCAGCGCAGCGGCGGGACCTGGCGGCGGCGCAGGCCGACCTGGAACGGGAGCAGCGCGCCCTGCGCCGGACGTCGCAGCGGCTGCTGGGCCCGCCGCCGGTCGACGGACGCGGCGCGCTGGGGCGGGCGGCGGGACGGGTGTTCTGGCGGCTGCGTTTGCCGCCGCTGGTCACCACCAGCGCGCAGCTGTGCAGCGTGTACCCGTTCGTCGCCGACCCGGGCCTCGGAGTGGACGGGCCGCTGATCGGGCAGGAGGTGTACTCCCGGACCGGGTTCGTGTTCTCTATGCGGGAGCTGTACCGGGCCGGGATGCTCAGCGCCCCCAACATGGTGGTCACCGGGGAGATCGGGTCGGCGAAGTCGTCGCTGCTCAAGACGATCGCGTTCCGGGGCATCCCGTTCGGCACCCGCTTCTACATCGTCGACGTCAAGGGCGAGTACGACGCCCTCGCCGAGGCCGCCGGGATCCGACCGGTGCGTATCGGTCCTGGCGCGGGTGTGGTGATGAACCCCCTCGCCGGGATTCGCCGGCAGCCGGGGCAGGGAGAGGCGCTGTGGCTGCAGATCCAGCGGGCCCGGCGGCTGCTTCTGCTCGAAGGGCTCCTGGAGATCCAACTCGGCGGCCCGCTCGGTGAGGCCGAACGGTCACTGATCGAATACGCCCTCGACGCGGTGACCCGGGCCGATGACGGCACCAGCGCCGATCGGCTTGCCACGCCCACCCTGTCGCTGGTGCTCGGCGCGATGGGTGATCCGCAGGCGTGGGCGCATCGCCTCGCCGGCGTGCACTACGACGTCGACCAGTTCGCCGCCGACAGCCGCCGGGTCCGTCTCGCCTTGGAGCGGCTGATTACCGGCGCTCTCGGTGGGATCTTCGACGCCCCGGTGGCGTCGACGTTGACGGTGGACTTCGACCAGCCCGGCGCGATCCTCGATCTGCGGGCGGTGCGGACCTCGGACCAGATGACGGCGATGGCGATGACCTGCGCCCAGTCGTGGCTGGAGGCGGAGCTGACCCGCCCCGACGCCCCACCTCGGGTGTGCCTGTACGACGAGTTCGCCTTGATCACCCGCCACCTCGGCCTGGTGCGGCGGATGCGCGAGCAACTGAAGCTCGCCCGCGCGCTGGGCACGGAGAACATCCTGGCGTTCCACCGATTCTCGGACCTGGCGGCCAGCGGCAGCGCCGACTCCGAGCAGGTCCGCATTGCCCGCGGACTGATCGAGGACACCGGTGTGCGGGTGTCCTACCGCCAGGCCGCCGGCTCGCTGGACGCCGCCCGCGAATTCCTCGGCACCACCGACGTGGAGACCAACCTGCTGCTGCACCTGCGCCGTGGCGTCGGGTTGTGGAAGGTCGGGATGCGCTCCTACGTCGTCAAGCACCAGTTATCGACGTTGGAGCAGGCCATGGTCGACACCGACAGCCGCATGCGCGTTGACCCTGACCGGCCGGGGCGGGAGCTGACCGAGGCAGAGTACGAGGCGCGGGAGTCCGCCGCGGTGGGGCAGGTGCGGTGATGGCCGGCTCCCTCATGTCTCCCGGACACCGGCTACCCAAGCGCGGCATGCCCCGGGCTGACATCCTGGCGCGGCTGGCGCTGCTGGGCATTGCCGCGACGCTCGTCGTGCTGGGAACGATGACCCTGTGGCTGGCCGGACAACTCGGCGGGCTGCTTACCCATCTGTCGTGGCCGGACAGCACACCGGCGGATGCGCCCCGTATTGCCGTACGGATGATCGTCAACCGTGGCGATGCCGGTGCGGCGTGGCCGGCCGCAGCCCGCGCGGATCTGCCGCCGACCGGCCTGCTGTATTTGCTGTGGCTCGTGTTGTTCAGCACCACCGTCGTGGGCTTCACGGTGCCGGTGGTCCGGTTCGCCCAGCGGCGGGTGCAGCGGCGCGGGTTCGCCCGCCGCAAGGACCTCGACCAGGTCGTCACGGCGGCGGCGGTGCTGCGCCGCGTCGACGTTCTCCGCCCCGCCCTGATCGTGCAGGAGAGCGACCGGCCCGAGGTCGTGCAGACCAAGGTGCGCCGTCGCGCTGATCCGCTGGAGGTAGCGCGGCGCCTCGGCGAGCACGCGCTCACCGGCGAGCCGCTGTACCTGGCCAACGAGTACACCGAACTGCTCGCCGGCGCGGCCCGCTTCGCCGGTAAGACCAGCCGCTACGTGGTGCCTCGGGTCGCGGACGCCCGCGGCGCGGTCATCACCACCTCCACCCGCCTCGACGTCGCTGCCGTCACCTACGACCTGCGCGCGCAGGTCGGCCCGACGTGGATCTTCGAACCGCAGGGGCAGCTTCCCGGGGTTCCCCGGCTGCGGTGGTCACCGATCGAGGGCGCGGAGGATCCCGACATTGCTGCGTTGCGGGCGAAGGGGTTCGCCGCCGGCGCCGGCCTCAAGGCCGACGCCGAGAACGGCCAATACTTTCAGGACCAGGCCGCGTCCATCATCCGTGGCCTGCTCCACGCCGCCGCCCTCGACGAGAACACCACCCTGACCGATGTGGCCAGCTGGTCGGCCAACCCCAGCGATCCACGGGCGGAGCGGATTCTGCGCCATCACCAGCAGACGGTGTGGGCCGACCGGTTGGCGTTTCACCGCGAGGCCACCGGCCGCAGCCGCGACGCCATCCAGTCCGTCGTCTTCGGCGCCCTGGACGCGTTCAGCAACCCGCGGATCCTGCACGCCTGCTCCCCACCACGCGGGCAGCAGTTCCGGCCGGAGCCGTGGCTCGATGAGTCCGGCACCCTCTACCTGGTCGGCACCCGCAGCGGGCAGTCGCTGGTCGCGCCGCTGTTCGCCGCGATCGCCGAAGACATCATCTACCGCACCCTGCAACGCGCTTTGACCGCTGTGGGCGGCCGGGTCGAGCCGTGCCTGCACCTGGTCGGCGACGAGATCACCAACATCGCGCCCCTGCCGTCGCTACCCGAGCTGGTGTCCGAGGGCGGCGGGTCTGGTATCGCCCTGTCGCTGTGCTGCCAGAACACACACCAGTTGCAGCAGCGGTGGGGACGCGACGGCGGCCAGGCCCTGCGCGACGGCGTGAACGCCCGCTTCGTGATGGGCGGCATGCAGGACGTGTCCGCGCTCAAAGACGCGCAGTCGCTTCTTGGGCAGGTGCAGGAGGTGACGTCGGCGGCGTCCTGGGGCGGCGGGCGCGCCAGCGTGCAAGAGAACAGCCGTCGGGAAAACCTTCTCGACCTGGCAGAGCTGCGCACGCTGCCGGCCGGGCACGCCCTGGTGCTGCTCGGGAACATGCCTCCGGTCGAGGTGGTCCAGCCGGCGTGGTGGGAACGCCCGGACGCTGACCGGTTCCGCGCCGCGCAGGCCGCTTTCGCGGCCCGGCTGCAAGGGTGGCGCTCCTGATGGCACAGCGCACATTCCAGTTCGAGCTGCCGCAGCAGGCATCCGAGGAACAGCGGGCCCTTGCGGAGCTCGCCGAACTCATCGACACCCTGCGCGGCACCGTCGAGCAACTCGCCGAGGCGCACGTGGCCCTCGCCGAACGCATCGACGCCTCGGAAGGCGCTGGCGAGTGGGCGCCGACGGGTTACTGCTGGCGCGACTTGGACGCCGACGCCGCACGGCAGCTATGGGCGTGGCTGGCCGCGTGGACGCGGTGGCTCGTGGACCGCTACGGCCTGGCGCAGGACCTCGGGGCGTGCTGGCCGGCACATCCCGCTCTGGTGGAGGAGCTGACCGCGCTGAGCGTGTCCTGGCACCACGCCTACTCCGGCAAGGCCGACCCGGACGCGCCGGTGCGCTGGCACGAGGCGCTGCACCGCGCCCGGCACCGCTGGCAGGGCTGGGACATCACCCGCTGCCGGCACGGGCACCACACGCCCCGCAGCGGCGACACCGTCTGGTCGCAGCCGTGGCCCGACGACGCCGAGCGGGCCGTCACCGACGACATCGACGCCCGTCAGCGCGCGGCGCCGCAACCGGAAGGGAGGACGACATGACGCAACCAGCCGAGGTCACCAGCGTGTGGGACTGGCACCGCTTCGAAGCCGCGTTGCTCGGACTGCGCGAAGGCATCGACACGCTCCAGGACTACATCGCCGAGATTCACGACGCGCGTCACGACTGGCGCGACGACCACCAGGAGGACCAGCAGCGATGGACGGAACTCGACGAGATGACGCGGCGGGAGACGGAGCTGGACTTCGCCAGCGACGGACACCTCGACGGGAACTACACCCGCGACGTCGACGAATGAGCGGCACCGTGCGCCCCGCCAAGGCCCCGATGGCCCGCATCAACGCCGACTTGGAGCAGCTACGCCACGACATCGACGCCCTGGTCGACGTCGTGGCCCGTCACCCGCAAGCGCGCCCGCAACTCGTGGAGATCCACCACCAGGTGCGGCTGCTGGGACAGCACCTCAACACCGCCCTAGCCTCGCCCACCGAGCCCGTCCCACCCGAGGAGCCTCAGTGACACGACACCCCGTCAGGGCGGCCATCGCGGGGGTGGCCACCCTGCTACTCACCGCCTGCGCCGGGACCGGTCCGGCTCCCGCCGGCAGCGCACCTGCCATCGGCCCCACCGTCGAACCTGCGGTGCCAGCCGGGACGCTGCCCGCCGACCCTGACGGTGTCCTACCCGCCACACCCACCGCCGCCGATGCGGCGGCGGTGGACACCGCGATGCGGTTCGTGCGTGCCTGGGCCCGACCCAACCTGCCCGCCGACCGGTGGCTATCAGGCGTGCGTCCCTACGCCGTCTCCGCCTACGCGGACCTGCTGGCCACGGTGAATCCCGCCAACGTGCCCGCCACTGAGGTCATCGGCACCGGTCAGCCGATGGCGGCCACGGCGGAGTGGGTCGACGTCGACGCTCGCACCGACGCCGGGGTGCTGCGACTGCGGTGCGTGCGCAGCGGCGCCCGGTGGCTGGTCGCCACGGTGGGCCTCCGGCAGGAGACGGTGGCGCGGTGAACCGCGCACGGATCGGGCTCGGTGTGGCGCTCATCGCCGTCCTGCTGTTGTGCGGGCTGCCGGTGACGGTGGTGCTCACTGACGAGGCGCCGGCGGCGGCGTGCACCGCCACCGGACCGTCGCGCGCACCCACGAGCGAGGTAGGGGCGGTGGGGCGGTGGAATGCCGAGCAGGTGGGCAATGCCGCGCAGATCGTCGCCGTGGGACGGCAGCGTGGTGTGCCGGCCCGGGGGTGGGTCATCGCGGTGGCCACGGCGATGGTCGAGTCGAGCCTGCGTAACCTGCGCGGCGGTGACCGCGACTCCCTCGGCCTGTTCCAGCAGCGACCCAGCCAGGGATGGGGGACCCCGGCGCAGATCCTCGACCCGGTCTACGCCAGCGGGAAGTTCTACGACAAGCTCCAGCGCATCACCGGCTGGGAAACCCTGCCCCTGTCGGTTGCCGCCCAACGCGTACAGGTTTCCGCGTTCCCCGACCGCTACGGCCACTACGAGCACAACGCCGAGCAGGTCGTCGCCGCAGTCGCCGGTGTCGCGACGGTCGCTGAGCTACCCGGGGCCAGCCTCGCCACCTGCCCGGGCGGTCCGGTGACGGTGGCGGCGTCGGGGTGGACGGTGCCGTTGCGCGCGGCGGTGGGCAGCGGCTACGGGCCACGCGCCGGCCGGCTGCACGCCGGCGTGGACCTCAGCGTTCCCCGCAACACCGTCATCCGGGCGGCCAGCGCCGGGCAGGTGGTGTGGTCGGGCTGCGACCCGAGCACCGGCAACTGCGACATCGACGGTAGTCCGAGCACCCGGGGCTGCGGCTGGTACGTCGACCTCGTGCACGCCGGCGGCTACGGCACCCGCTACTGCCACCTGGTCCGCCGCCCCGATGTCACCGAGGGCGACACCGTGCAGGCCGGACAGCAGATCGGCCTGGTCGGCACCAGCGGCCACTCATCCGGCCCGCACCTGCACTTCCAAACCCATGAGGGCGCGTGCGCCGGATCGCGCTGCGACCTCAGTAACGCCAACTCCACCGACCCGGTGCCGTTCATGCGCCACCGCGGCGCGGCACTCGGCGAAAGGGGGTGAGGCACCGGCAGAAGACGACAGGCAAGCCATCAGCCACAGCACGGGGGGAAACACCATGTACGACGAGGATGAGGACATCGAGCGTCCGCGCCGGCCGGCACCGCAACCGCCGCCACCAGCGGACCGCGGCGGGCAGATCGGCCAGCGCCGCAACCGCAAGCCCCACCGGCGTGCGCCACGGTGCAGGTGGATGCGATGAACGCCGCCACCGACCGCCGGCCACGCCGCGTCGGCGGCGTCTACCGGCCGCCGGTCAACGCGGCGCGGATGCCGACGCCCCGGCCGGGTCCGCTGGCGCAACTGGTGCGCACCGCCAACACCGTGCGCGCCCAGATCGAACGCGACGTGCTGCGCGACGAAGGGTTGACGTGGACCACGTACGACGTGCTCGTGCTGGTCTGCGCCCGCCGGGCGGTGGAGACCCGCGCGGCGGCCGTCGAGGTCGGCATCGCCAAGGCCACCCTGACCCATGCTCTCGTGTCGCTCGTTGACCGAGGGCTGGTCCGCCGCGACCTTCACGAGGAGGACCGGCGGCGGGTGGTCTTGCGCCCGACCCAGGCCGGCGTGGACCTGGCCCGCCGTGTCCAAGGACATGTCGAAGCCGCACAAGCCCGGCTGTTCAGCGAGCCGGGCATGCCCTCGGAAGACAGCCTTGCCCGCGTCCTGCGGTCCCTCGCTACCCGCTCACAGCAGGACAGCACCACCGACGAGCCGGACGAAACCCGGTGACGGGTGTATCAGGGCAGCCCGGGGCACCGCCCTGTACATCGGGGCGGTGCTCCGGGCCGGCATCGCTGCTGGCCTGGGCCGTGACGCTGGCGCCGATACCGCCCGCCGCCGCGCGACCTGCCGGTCTCCAGGCCGGGCCGAAATCCGCCGCACGAGGCCGCGACGCGTCGCGGAGGTGGACGTTCAACCCCGCCGCATCCCGCCGAACTGATCGCCACCGATAGCGGTGACGTCCGCTGGTGGTCGTCGGCACTTCCTGGCCGGCGACCACCAGCGCCTCCTGTCCCGAGACCGGTAAAGGAGCCCTCTGGTGACATCCACTGTCGCACCTACCGAAGCCTCGGCAGCCAGCGTCGGTTGGCGCCTCGGTGCCCTCTACGGCCCGGCGGTCTACGGCGTCAGCGCCGCATCCGTCGCCGTGCCCGCCGCCGCTGATGGCCTCCACACCGCGCCGGCAACGGCCGTATGGATCCTGACCATCCACGCCCTGGGCCTCGGAGTAGGTGCCGCCGTCGCCGGCCGAGCCACCGACGTCTGGGGGCCACGACGCGTCCTCACCCTCGGGGCAGTGCTGCTCGCGGCCGGGACGATGCTCTGCGCCGTGGCGACCGCTCTCGCCGTAGCTGTCGCAGGCCGCGCACTGCTCGCCACCGGATCGGGAGCGATGACCGCGACCGCTCTCACCCTGGCCGCCGGTCAGCCGTCATCGCAGCGGCCGGCGGTGCTGGCCCGACTCGGCGCCGCAATGGCACTGTTCTCTGCCACCGCACCACTCGCCGGGGCCCTCGCCGTCGCCACGTCCTGGAAGACGCCGCTCATCCTGCCCGCCCTGTCGCTGACCGCTATACCCCTGTGCTGGCCGCTCGCCCAATCCCGCCCCGCGCTGCCGGGACGGGTCGACTGGACGGGGGCAGGCCTGTTGGTCCTTACCGCGGCGGGGCTGCTGCTGACTATTCAGTCCGCCACCCTGCACTTCCCACCGCTACCCACCCTGGGTCTGGTCACGGGCACCTGCGGGCTCGCGATCCTGCTCAACCGGCACCGCCGTCGGCACCCCGAGGGCTTCATCCCCGCCGTGACCAGCCAGCGACGGTTCATCCTCGCCGGCCTGGCCGGCGCTGGCATCTACGGCGGCCTGTTCGGCTGCGTGTTCGCCGTCCCGCAGATGCTCACCCACCTCGGATACACCGCCCAGAGCATCGGGTTGCTGATCCTGCCGGGCGCGATCGTGGCGGCGGCGACTGCCCGCCTTGCCGGCCACGCCACGGCTGATGTGACCCGACGGCGGGTGCTGCCTGCCACGAGCGCGCTGTTCAGCGCCAGCCTGCTGCTTGCCGCCTGGGACCAGCAGCCGGTAACGCTGATCTGCGCGGCAACTGCCGGGTTTGCTGCCTTCGCCATCGCCCAGACGACCCTGACCGCCGCGATCACGGCTCACATCGACTCTCGCCAACGAGGCGGGGCACTCGGCCCGCTGAATCTCATGTTCTTCATCGGGGGCGCGCTGGGCGCCGCGACGTGCTCGGCGTTGTGGCAGCCGTGGGGACTGCCTGCCGCCCTTGCCGCCATGGCCGCGCTACCAGCAATCAGCGCGGCAGCCGCACGTGCGGCGCTGTGCGAGTCACAGCGGGGGAGCTGAGCGGATGAGCGGTGGTGTGCGCCCTTGGGCAGGAGACGCCGCTGGCAGGCCGACGGCGCGCCCCTTCCGTAGCATCTTGTAGTCGATCAGTAACTGAAAATGGGGAGAGGTGTGAGCCATGGCAGCGCGGCAAAGGACCGCGAAGACGAGCACTGCCTCTGCGCATCGACGCCATGAGCACCTGGGGTGAGGGAAACTGGGGCGACAGCTACGACGGCCCAGCTGACCGGATGTGGCGCGCCTTGCGCGACCGCGGCCTACTCGACGGAACGGTCTCCGGCAGTGGCCCGCACGCCAAACTAGAGCCATACCGCGCCGTGGCTCCGTGGATTTTCGGCAACCCGCGCTGGTTGCCCTACTGCCTGCAGCCGCATGCACAGTGAGGAACGATCGCGCCGGTGGTAGGCAGCCGGTGTCGCATGGGCGACGTAGAGTCACCGGCATCTAGTCCGGTTAAGCCCGAGGATGTCGATGATCAGCGAGGACCCCATGTTTGATGCGATCACGCCTGGTGTGCGCGTCGTCGGCGTCGTTCCGGGCATGACGGTGACGGTGCTGGCCGTGCAGCCGATCGGCTCTGCGGCCGTGAAGGTCACCTACGAGTACGGGGATGGCCTGACGGGCCAGCGGTTGATCTACCCGGCCGATGCGGCTGCCCTGACGGTGGAGGAGTCACACATAGCCCGTCGGATGTTCGACGGGGATGGTTCGCTGTTCCGGCTTGCTGCTGAGGCGTTGCGGATACGGATGGCTGGCCAGTTCGATCCGATGTTGGCGGTGCACACCAGCGAGTTGGCGCCGCTGCCACATCAGATCAAGGCTGTCTACGGGGACCTGCTGCCGCGAACACCATTGCGGTTCCTGCTGGCTGATGACCCGGGCGCCGGGAAGACCATCATGGCGGGGCTCTACATCAAGGAGCTGATGCTGCGAGGCGACCTGGCTCGCTGCCTGGTGGTCGCCCCGGGTGGCCTGGTCGAGCAGTGGCAGGAGGAGCTGCTCGACAAGTTCGGCCTCCGGTTTGACCTGCTGACCCGGGACCTGGCCGAGGCGAACCTGGGCGGCACGGTGTTCGACCGGCATCCGCTGTTGATCGCCCGCATGGATCAGCTGTCGCGGTCTGAGGAGCTGACAGCCATCCTCGAGCGCAGTGAGTGGGACTTGGTGGTGGTCGACGAGGCGCACCGCATGTCGGCGCACTACTTCGGTCGGGAGCTGAAGACGACCCGCCGCTACGAGCTGGGCAGACTGCTGGGCCGGATCACGCGGCATCTCCTGCTGATGACCGCGACTCCGCACGCTGGTAAGGAAGAGGACTTCCAGCTGTTCATGGCGCTGCTGGACGCCGACCGTTTCGAGGGCCGCTACCGCGCGGGGGCCCACAACCTGGACACCACAGGGTTGATGCGCCGGATGGTGAAGGAGGAACTGCTCACCTTCGATGGCAAGCCGCTGTTTCCGCGGCGACGCGCCGAGACTGTCGCCTACCCGCTGTCGGGTATTGAGCAGGAGCTGTACGAGGCGGTCACCGCCTACGTGCGGCACGAGTGGAGCCGCGCGGACGCACTCAAACAGGCCGGTGAGGGCCGCCGCGGCAACACGGTTGGATTCGCCCTCACGGTGTTGCAGCGCCGACTCGCATCCAGCCCCGAGGCAATCCTGCGGTCATTGGAACGCCGCCGCAAACGGCTAGAAGATCGCAAGCAGGACCTCCAGTACGGGCCTGCGCCCGACCCGCTTGTGGCCCGGCGGTTCTCATCCCTGTTGGAGACCGACCGGGCCGAGGAGTTGGACACCGAACTCGACGAGCTCGACGCCCAAGAGCTGGAAAGCCTCGAAGAGGACGTGGTCGAT
The DNA here is from genome assembly GCF_040652795.1 of Micromonospora sp. NPDC048170. NCBI lineage: Bacteria > Bacillati > Actinomycetota > Actinomycetes > Micromonosporales > Micromonosporaceae > Micromonospora > Micromonospora sp. NPDC048170. The sequence goes on along the minus strand of NZ_JBEZMR010000010.1, from coordinate 141,912 downwards.
GCGGCCACTGCCGCTCGTACTGTCGCCGAGTTGGACCACGAGATCGGCGTCTTGGCCGGCCTTGAAGTGTTGGCCCGCAAGGTGCGTCACTCCGGCGACGACCGCAAGTGGGCCGAGCTGCGCGACCTACTGCTCGACCCAACCGCGATGCGCGACAAAGCCGGCAGGCTCCGGAAGCTGATCATCTTTACCGAGCACCGCGACACCCTCACCTACCTCGTCGACCAGATCGGCACCCTGCTCGGCCAGCCCGATGCAGTGGTCGCGATCCACGGCGGCACGCGACGCGAGGAACGCCGCCGCATCCGAGAGGTCTTCACGCAGGACAAAGACTGCCTGGTCCTGGTGGCCACCGACGCCGCTGGCGAAGGTCTGAACCTGCAGCGCGCCCATCTGATGGTGAACTACGACCTGCCGTGGAACCCCAACCGCATCGAGCAGCGCTTCGGCCGGATCCACCGCATCGGCCAGACCGAGGCCTGCCACCTGTGGAACCTCATCGCCCAGGACACCCGCGAGGGCGATGTGTTTCTGCGCCTGTTCGCCAAGCTCGAAGAGCAGCGCAAGGCGCTGGGCAGCGACAAGGTCTTCGACGTCCTGGGGGAGGCCTTCGTCGGCCAGCCGCTACGCGAACTGCTGGTCGACGCCATCCGCTTCGGTGATCAGCCCAACACCCGGCAGTGGCTGCAAACCGTCATCGACTCACGAGTGGGGGAGGGGCTCAAAGACCTGCTCGCCGAGCGGGCGCTGCATCACGACCTGTTCGGCAAAGCCGACCTGGAAGCCGTACGCCGGCAGATGGAGGAAGCACAGGCTCGCCGGCTCCAACCGCACTTCATCGAAGCCTTCTTCACCCGCGCCTTCGCCGATCTCGGTGGGCGGATCAACCGGCGTGAGGCCGGCCGGTTTGAAATCACGAACGTGCCGGCGGCGCTGCGGGACCGCAGCCCCCGCAGCGGCCTCGGCGGGCCGGTACTGCGCCGCTACGAAAGGGTCTGCTTCGACCGCGATCAGACCCGCGTCGATGGCAAGCCCCGGGCTGACCTGCTCGCCCCCGGTCATCCGCTGCTCGACGCGCTCGTCGAGGCGACGATCGACCGCCACGGCGATTTGCTGCGCCGCGGCGCCGTCCTGGTCGACGAGCGCGACCCGAACGACCAGCCACGGCTGCTCGTCGCGCTGACCCAGCAGATCGTCGACGGGCACACCCCACCCGTGCCGGTCTCGGAACGCTTCGAGTTCGTCGAACTCACCCCCGACGGCACCGCCCGATCGGCTGGACCCGCCCCGTACCTGGACTACCGGGGTCTACGGGGATCGGAGCAGGCTCTGGTCGGCGACCTTCTATCGGCAGAGTGGCTGGCCGCCGGCGCGGAAGACCTGGCCACCGCGTGGGCAGTCGAGCATGGCATGGCCACTCACCTCGCTGAGGTCCGTGACCGCGTCGGACTCCTGGTCAAACGCACCAGAAGCCAGGTCAATCAGCGACTCATCCAGGAGATCAACTACTGGTACGGGGAGGAAGCAGCACTCGCTGCCGCAGTGCAGGCCGGCAAACGGGTACGGATGCGGCCCGAAACGGCCCGGCGGCGGGCCGAAGACCTCGAACGACGGCTGGAACGCCGCTTGGCGGAGCTTGACCGCGAGGAAGCTCTCGCACCCCAGCCGCCACTGCTGGCCGGCGCGGCGCTCGTCGTCCCGCAAGGCCTCCTCGACAAACTGGCTGGGGCCGCGGCGGCGGCGGTCGCATCGCACGCCACCGACACCACCATCGTTGAACGCCGCGCCGTCAACGCCGTGCTCGCCGCCGAGCGCGCCCTCCGCCGTGCCCCGCGAGAGATGCCGCACAACAACCCCGGCTACGACATCCAATCCCGGTCCCAGGACGCCGACGGCCGCATCGACATCGAAGTGAAGGGCCGGGTGACCGGCGCCACGGACTTCTTCGTCACTCGCACCGAGGTCTTCCACGCGAAGAACGTCGGCCACGCCTACCGCCTTGCCCTGGTCGAGGTCGACCTCGACCATGGCCCAGCCCACGATCAGGTCCGCTACCTGGCCAACCCCTTCCTCCGCACCGAGTTCGGCGACTTCGAGTCGACCGGTGTGACCGGCAAATGGGCAGATATGTGGGCGAAGGGTGAGGAACCGTGGTGAAACACCATGTGGTGTGGGCCGATGCTGCGGCCGAAGCGCTAGGCGAGACAATGACTAGGCCGTCGGGCTGGTGGGGAGTGTGTCGTGACTGAGGTGCGTAAACGCAAGCTAATCGAGGTGGCGTTGCCCCTAGAGGCAATCAACGCTGCTGGTAAGGCCGAAAAGGATCGTAAGGTTGGGAAGCCGCAGCAGGTTCACCACTGGTGGGCGCGGCGGCCGATCGTTGTTAGCCGTGCCGTCCTCTTCTCCCAGCTCGTCGATGACCCGTCCTCACGCCCGGATGAATTTCCAACTGATGAGGCGCAGGCCGCCGAACGCAAGCGGCTTTTCGGCATCATCGAGCGGCTCGTCGTATGGGACAACGCCAATAACCAGCCGCTGCTCGATGAGGCGCGGACGGAGATCTGGAAGTCCTGCGGCGGCACGCCGCCACCCATTCTCGATCCGTTTGCAGGTGGCGGATCTATTCCGCTCGAAGCGCAGCGGCTCGGCCTGGAGGCCCATGCCTCGGACCTTAACCCGGTTGCCGTCCTCATCAACAAGGCTCTCATCGAAATTCCGCCTAAGTGGGCTGGTAAGCCGCCATTCTTCCCCGGCGCAGCCGAATCGCAAATACATAGCTGGCCCAGAGCGACCGGACTCGCTGAAGATGTCCGTCGATACGGCGGGTGGATGCGTGACCAAGCTGAACAGCGAATCGGTCATCTGTACCCGAAGGTGAAGCTGCCTGACGGTTCCAAGACGCCGGTCATAGCCTGGATCTGGGCACGCACCGTCCGCTGCCGCAACCCTGCTTGCGGAATCCCTATGCCGCTGGTGCGGTCATGGTGGCTGAGTAAGAAGAAGGGCAGAGAAGCTTACGTCGTTCCCGCCGTCGAAGGCGGTCGTGTGGTCTTCACGATTGGCCACGATCTGAGAAACGCGCCCACCAAGAGCGCTGACGGCACTGTTTCACGTACCGGTGCCGTCTGCATAGGTTGCGGGGATCCGGTGCCGTTGGCCTACGTGAGAGCCGAGGGTAAGGCAGGTCGAATTGGCTCACAGCTCATGGCAATCGTCGCAGAGGGCGATCGACGCCGGATTTATCTGCCACCCAATGACGAGCATGCCCAAGCTGGTGAAGTTCCGCGTCCAGCCGACGTGCCTGAGACGAACCTGCCGGAGCAGGCCCTCGGCTTCCGAGTCCAAGGTTACGGCATAACGCGGCACGCCGATTTGTACACCAACCGCCAGCTCACGGCCATGGCGACATACAGTGATCTTGTGCAGGAGGTTCGTGAACGGGTTCTGCAAGATGTCGCTGCAGCGGATGTGCTTGCCGGCGAATCGCTTGAAGCCGGCGGGGTAGGTGGGGGCGCTTACGCCAGTGCCGTGGCCACCTATCTCGCACTTGCTGTTTCTCGCCTCGCGGACTGGAGTAACAGCCTCTGCCGCTGGGAGAACAAGGGGGAGGTGTCACAGCAACTGTTCGGGAAGCAGACCATCTCTATGGTGTGGGACTTCTCGGAAGCAAATGTCACCGGTCATAGCTCGGGTTCTTTTGATGCCTGTGTAACCAATGTGGCTCGCGCCCTAGAGAAACTGTCTGGTGCGGTGCCCGCTTCTGTCTACCAGGCCGATGCTAGTACGGCCCATCGCGGCAATCACAGCCTTTGCGTCGCCACAGATCCCCCCTACTATGACAACATCGGTTACGCGGATCTCTCGGATGTATTCTACGTATGGCTTCGCCGGAGTGTTGGGCACATCTTCCCCAACCTCTTCGCGACGCTCCTGACGCCTAAGTCGGCCGAACTTGTGGCCGACCCGGGACGCAGCGGAGCAGAGTCGGCTCAAGTCTTCGAGGCTCGATTTGTTGAGGTCTTCCGCAGGCTGGCTGACGCTCAAGCTCACGGAATACCCATGACCGTAGTCTATGCATTCAAGCAATCCGAGACCGACACGGTTTCTGGTGAGGTGGCGTCAACCGGGTGGGAGACGATGTTGGAGGCCTTGATCAAGGCCGGGCTCAGCGTGACTGCAACGTGGCCAATGCGGACTGAGATGTCGTCTCGTATGCGTGGCATGGAAAGTAACGCGTTGGCGTCCTCGATTGTGCTGGCATGCCGTGCGCGACCGGAGGCGGCTAGGACCACTGATCGGCGTGGTCTTATCGCGGCTTTGCGGAGCCAGTTGCCCGGAGCGTTGCGGGAGTTGCAGCAGGGCAGCATCGCTCCGGTTGATCTGGCTCAGGCGGCGATCGGACCGGGCATGGGAATCTTCAGCTCCTATGCCCATGTAGCGGAGCCCGACGGATCGCAGATGCGGGTGCGTACGGCGCTTGCTTTGATTAACCAGGTTCTGGCAGAGGTGCTGACCGAGCAGGAGGGTGACCTCGATGGTGACAGCCGGTTCGCGCTGAAATGGTTCGAGCAGCACGGCTGGGATGAGGGGCAGTTCGGTAGCGCCGAGACCCTCGCCAAGGCAATGAACACGTCCGTCGCGGGCATGGAACGAGCAGGTGTGCTTCGGGCTCGGGCCGGCAAGGTAAAGCTGATTGCCCCAGAGGATTTGCTCGACACCTATGATCCGGCACGGGACGAGCGGGTGACGGTCTGGGAGATTGTGGCTCACCTCCTACGACGTCTGGAGGACCGCGGGGTCGATGCCGCAGCGCAGTTCATGCTTGAAGCCCAGGCACACGTGGACATGGATGCGGTCAAGGAGCTGGGCTACCTGCTCTACTCGATCTGCGACAAGCAGGGCTGGGCGCCGCAGGCGCTGCGGTTCAACAACCTGGTTACCTCCTGGTCCGATGTAGACAGGGCTGCCCGTACCGTATCCGCATCGCGTCCCGTGCAGGGCGCGTTCGACTTCGGCGTTGACGAGTAGCGGGGGAGCGGACGGATGGCGATCAGCAACCGGGACCGGGTCGGCCGGGCCTTGGAGATGTTTGCGGCCGGCGCGGCCCCGTTCGTGGACCGTCACATGGCCGCCGCCGCAGGCGACAGCCCGGTGGACTGGCTGGAACTGCTGGCCCGGCGGGACGAGCAGAAGTTCGGTAAGCGGCCCGAGCTTTCGAAGAGTGACCCATCGTTGCTGCTGCGTCTGCTGACCGAGGAGTGGCGCGTCTTTAAGGACTCCCTGTCGCGTACGGAGCAGAGCTACGCCAGCGAGCTGCGCGATGTGCGGAATCGGTGGGCGCACCACGGCAATTTCGGCAGCGATGACACCTATCGGGCTTTGGACACGATCGGACGGCTGCTCACCGCGATGGGGGCGGTGGGGGAGGCCGAGGAGGTCCGGAAGTCGAAGGTGGAGCACCAGCGGCTGGTGCACGAAAAGGAGACCCAGCGGGTCGTCCGTAGCAGCTCCGCCCAGCTCGTCGAGGGTATGGGGCTCAAGGCGTGGCGGGACGTCATCACCCCCCACCGGGACGTTCGAGAAGGGAATTTTCACTCAGCCGAGTTCGCCGCGGACCTGCACAACGTGGCGCTGGGTGACGCCGAGTCGGATGAATATGGCGAACCGGTCGAGTTCTTCCGTCGTACCTACCTGACAGAGGGCCTGCGCGATCTGCTGTCGCGGGCCGTACGACGGGTCTCCGGTGACGGCAACGCTTCCCCCGTGGTCAACCTGCAGACCAGCTTCGGTGGCGGCAAGACCCACTCGATGCTGGCGCTGTACCACATCTTCTCCGGACTGGGCCTCACCTCGTACCCCCAGGAGGTCCAGGAGTTGCTGGCCGGCACGGACCTCGCCGCCTTGGGCCCGCGGGTGCGTCGAGTGGTGCTCGTCGGCAATCACCTGCACGCCTACGGCTTGGAGCCGAAAGAGGACGGCACCAAGATCAATACAATGTGGGGTGAGCTGGCCTGGCAGTTGGGGGGACGGGAGGCATACGACCGGATCGCCGCCGCGGACGTGGAGCGCACGAATCCAGGTGCGGCGTTGACCAAGCTAATCCGCGAGTACGCCCCATGCGTGATCCTCATCGACGAGTGGGTCGCCTACGCCCGGCTGCTGTATGGCCGCGACGATCTCGCTGGTGGCAGCTTCTCGACCCAGTTCACCTTCGCGCAGACGTTGACCGAGGCGGTCAAGGCGGTGCCCGGAGCGCTGCTGGTCGTGTCGATTCCAGCGTCCAGCGACGCCGACCCCAAGCGTGGCGGCACCGGCGGGGCGGAGCTGGAGGTCGGTGGAGTTAACGGCCAGCAGGCGCTGGCTCAGCTGCAGCATGTCGTGCGCCGAGTCGCCGACCAGTGGCGGCCAGCCACCGCGCAGGAGTCGTTCGAGATTGTGCGCCGGCGGCTGTTTGAGGCCCCAAGCGGTGATGGCGTGCGTGACATCGCCGCGGTGGCGAGGCAGTTCACGCAGTTCTACCACCAGCACAAGGGCGAGTTTCCCAGCGGCTGTTCTGAGCCCGACTACGAGGCCCGGATCCGCGCCGCCTACCCGGTGCATCCGGAACTGTTCGACCGGCTCTACAACGACTGGTCAACCCTGGAGAAGTTCCAGCGCACCCGCGGCGTGCTGCGAATGCTGTCCAAGGTTGTGCACGCGCTGTGGGTCTCCGGCGACGCCGCTCCGCTGATCATGACCGGCAGCATCCCACTGGACGTCACCGACGCCCGCGACGAGATCACCCAGTACCTGGAAGACTCCTGGAAAACGATCATCGACGCCGACGTCGACGGACCTGGGGCCAGCCCCGCAGCAGTCGACGCCAGCCGGTCGGTGTTCGGGCAGAGGGCGCTGACCCGCCGGATCGCCCGCACCATCTTCATGGGATCGGCGCCCACACTGGGCAGCGCCCACAAAGGCATTGAGCAGCAGCGCGTCTGGCTGGGCGTGGCCGTGCCCGGCGACCAAGTCGGCAACTTCGGTTCTGCCCTGCACCTGCTCGGCGACCGCGCAACCTACCTCTACAACGACGGCGGCCGTTGGTGGTACGACCTGCAGGAATCGGTGCTGCGCTCGGCGCGGGACCACGCTGACCGGCTGCGGGACCGGCCCGAGGAGGTCTGGGCCGAGATCAGCCGCCGGGTGCGGGCCACCGAGCCGAAGACGCCTGGTGACTTCGTCGCGGTACATGCCGTGCCCGAGTCCACTGGCGACGTCCGCGACGATCCCGAAGCGCGTTTGGTGATGCTGCATCCGCAGTACCCGCACGCGCGAGGCGACGAGAATTCGGCGGCGTTCGGCTTCGCCCGCCGAACGTTGGACGAGCGCGGGTCCTCCCAGCGCCGCAACCGCAACATGCTGGTCTTCCTGGCGCCGGACCGCAAACGGTTGGAGGAGCTTGAGGAGGCGGTCCGGCAGTACCTGGCTTGGGATGTAATCGCCGGATCGGTGGTGGAGCGCAACCTCACCCCGGACCAGGCCAAGCAGGCCAAGTCTCGTCGGGATGACGCCGACCGTGCCGTCAGCCTGCGCATCCCGGAGACCTACACGTGGGCGCTCGTGCCGGTGCAGCCCGATGCAACCAAGCCCATCGAATGGGAGGTCGTCCGCGCCGAAGGCTCCGACGCTCGGTTGGGCGTACGGACCAGCGCGAAACTGCATCAGTCCGACCTGCTGCGGGTGGTTCATGGCCCGGCCAACATCCGCCGCGACCTGGAGCAGAAGCTTGACCGGCTGTGGGCAGCCGGGCACGTCAGCGTTGGCGAACTGTGGTCCCTGTACTGCCGGTACCCCTACCTAGCACGGTTGAAGAACCGGCAGGTGCTCGATGAGGGCATCCGGGCCGGGATGAACGAGATTGCCTGGAACGTGGTCGGGTTCGCCCTGGCCACCGGCTACAACGAGGACACCGGCCGGTACGAAGATCTGGCCCTGCCTCACGAAGACAGCTTCGGTCAGATCATCGACACGACCCTTGTTGTCGATGCCGCGCGGGCCCGGTCGCAGCGCGACCTGGAAACCACCGAGCGAGAGGCGGCTGAGGCAGCCGAGGCCGGCCACCCAGTCGAGGTCGTGGCGCCGGGAGTGATCGCCCCCGTCCAGCACATTAAGCCAGAGGTTAAGGCTCCGACGCAGGCCGAGCCGGCTCGACCGACGCGGTTTTTCGGCGTCTACAAGGTAGACCCAAACCCGGTTCGCCGTATGAAACTGCTCACCGACCTCGACCGCGAAGTGCTTCAACACCTCGCAGCCGATCCTGACGTCGAACTGAGCATCGAAGTGGAGATCACCGCTACCAAGCGGACGGGTTTCGCCGAGGACAAGATTCGGACCGTTGGCGAGAACGCGAAGTCACTAAAGTTTGAGCAAGCCGACTTCGAGGAGAACTGATGGGGCAGCCGCTTCCGGGTGACTCGCATCGAAACCCTGCTGCGGATGTCCATGGGTGGTCCGGAAGGACCACGCCCGTCGGATCCCGATCCGGAGTAGCAGCCGGCGGCTGACCTATAGCCTCGCCACATGCGTTGCGTGCAGACAGGGCTCGGGCGCGGCGTCGTTGTCCGTGAGGTGCCGGAGGCATGTACGGACGGTTTTACTCTGCGATGTCGGGCTGAGTGGCAGGCTGGGCGTCGTCGTGGAGATCAGGGCGTGGTCGGGGAGCAGCCGCCTGGTTGGGCGTCGCGTCGGATGTCCCGGCTGCTCGTGGGAGCATTTGGTCGACCGTTTTGCTGAGCTGTTCCACGCGTTCGGCGATGTGCAGTACGTAGCCGAGTACCTCACGGGTCAGATGGTCGGAGGCTGGTGTTCTGGCCTGGTCGGCTTGGGCGACGAGGCTTTGCAGGATGGCGCCGGCGTGGTGTGGTTCGGGGCTGGCAGAGTACACTGTTGGCGAGGACATGGCCTGGGCACTTTGGCTCAGGTTGTGGGGGTCGCGTTCGCCTTCTGGTGGAGCGGCCCCTCTCTCGTTGAGGTGGAGTTCCGCGCCGGTTGTTGCTTCGAGGACGGTGGCCACATCGGCGATGCGGTTCCACCACTGGGGTTCGTCGGCGCGGATCGCGCGGCCCGCGGACCAGGCCACGGAGTCGGCCATCCAGAGTCCGGGGTCGTTGCGGCCGTCGACATGGATGAGGCGCATGCGGTGACTGATGGCGCCCTGGTCGAGTAGCCGCCGGTAGGCGCGAATGTCGTTGCGGTCGGTGTGGGGAAGGCGGCTGCCGACATTGCGGGCTTGCTGCCACTCCACAGGGCTGGCGCGGCTTTCTAGGTAGACGTCTCGGACTCGCTGGCTGTTGAGGTAGCGCAGGAGTCGTTCCAGGCTGACTTGCCGGGCGTGTTCGCGTTGGCCTTCAAGTTGGGCGCGGGCGTGTTGCGGGCTGGGTGGTGGAAGGTCCCTGGTGCCTGCGTTGAGGGGTACCTGCGCGGAGACGACGGACCAGCCGGCGTGTTCGGCGACGACGTCGAGCATTGTCTCGATGGTGCCGACGTGCCCGCGGTGGTAGAGGACGCTGGAGTGGTAGCCGTCGTGGATTCCGGCGGCGGCGCTGGCGGCGGTTTCGGCGGCGGGGACGTCGTCGTGGTCGATGATGACGGCGGCCATGAGGTAGGCGCCGGGGCTGCCGCGTTGTTGCAGCCAGGACTCGTCGACGAACGCGGTTGGGTGAGTGGGCATCAGTCGAGCTCCGTTGTCTTGGCGACCGTCTGGTCGGGTGTGGGGCTGACGCGGTGGCGGGCGGCGTCGGCCTGGTGGGTGAGGTGTGCGGTGACGGGTGCGGTGTGGGGTTGTGGGCGGGTGTGGTCGATGGCGCGGACGCGGGCGGTGGTGGCGGTGACGGCGTCGGCGAGGTTGGCGCGGCGGGTCGCGGCGCGGCGGGTTTGTTCGGCGGCGGCGGCGAGTCCGGCGTAGCGGGTGGGCAGGGCGTTGGTGTACCAGCGCTGCCATTCGCTGTGGTGGGCTTCGAGGTGGGTGACGCGTTCGCGGCGTTGGTCGATGCCGGTGCTGAGGGTGGCGAGTTTCGCGCTCAAGTTGGCGTGGTGGCCGGCTGCGGCGGCGGCGCGCTGGTGTGCTTCCTGCTGGGCGGCGAGTATCCGGGCGCGGGAGGGGCCGCGTTGCCACCAGCGGGGTTGCTGGTGTTGGGCGTGGGTGGCGGCGCATTGGCCGGCGGTGGTGATGGCGGTGAGGAGCAGGGTGAGGTCGTGGTGGCGGTGCTCGGCGTCGGTGAGGTCGAGGTGCGCGTCACGGAGTTGGTCGGCGACGTAGGTCGGCGCGGTGGCGTCGATGGTCTGCTGCGCGGTGATGAGTTGCGCGAGTTCCGTGTTGTCGGTGGTGGTGAGGTGGCCGGCGAGGGTGGCGGCGCCGAGCGCGACGCGGGCGCGGTGCCAGGCGTTCCACCGCGAGATGTCACTGGTGGGGGGTTCGGCCCCGATGGGGTGGGCGCTGGTGAGCTGGTAGCGGTCTCGGTAGGTGACGACGATTTCGGCGCGGGCGAGCCACTGGTCGCGGCCCGCCTCGTCTCGGGGAACGGCGCCGAGGGCGTGGGTCCAGGCGGGTTGGTGCTCGGCGGCGAGGTCGGCCAGTGCGGTGACGCGGCGGTCGCAGATGGCGGCGACCTGGCGTAGGGCGTCTCCGATGTCGCCGGTGAGGTCGGCGGGCAGGCGGTCGGTGTAGGACGCGGCGAGTGCCGGGGTGGTGGCGATGGTGGGGTCGGCGGTGGCGCGGTTGGTGAGGCGGTCGATGCGCCAGGACAGCACGGCGGCGATGTCGTCGGCGGAGTCGATTTCCCGGGGCCGGATCGCGCGGCGCAGCACGTCGGCGGGGTTGTGGCCGGCTTCGCGCAGGGTGGTGAGTCGGGCGATGAGTGCCGGCAGCGCGAGGTCGCGGGCGAGCCGGTCAGCCGTCGTTTGTCCGCTGATGCGGGCGACGGTGGCGAGGTATTCGGGGATGCGTGCGCGGGCGGACAGGTCGTCGTAGATGGGTGTCCAGGTGTGCAGGGCGTCGACGTCGGCCCAGAGTTGGTGTTCGGTTTCGGTGGCGGAGCGGTCGGGGGTGGCGCGGCGCATGATGTCGGCCAGGACGGCGATGCGGGCGGTGGGCGGCTGAGGTGGGGTGCCTTCGCGGGGGTGGTCGTCGGTGACGACGTACGCCTCGTTGAGGGTGTGGCCGCGGGTGAGCATGACGTACAGCCGGGCCAGGGTGGTGCTGTCGTCGACGAGCGCGCGGGCGGTGTGCACGTTCTGCCCTTGGACGGAGTCGACGGTGAGGGCGTAGGCGAGCTGCACGTGCCGCGCAACGTACGGGGCGGGCAGGACGGCGTTTGCATCGGTGCGCAGGTTGGTGACCCGCAGCCGCCCGTCGCGGGTGACGGCGTCGATGCGCCACTGGTCGCGGTTGGCGACGAACGCGCCGCCGGCGCCGAGGCGACGGTCGTTGCGTCGGGTGACGACGATGTCGCCGACACTGGCCTCGTTGCCGTCGCGTAGGCGTACGGCCGGGCCGGCGCGGACGAGGCCGGCGCGCAGGAGGATGTCGCGGGCGCGGCGGGCGATGTCGGCGGCTTCGTCTCCGGTCTCGACGAGCATCATGCTGGGGTGTCCGGTGGCCATGTCGGCGGCCCACCGGTCCAGCATCTGGCCGATGAGCAGGGTGCGGTGCCCGCAGTGGAGCCGGCCGCGGCGGTCGTATTCGTGCAGGACGGTGAGGTCGCCGGTGCGCAGCCGCAGCGACGCCGATCCTTCCCACGGCTGAGCGAACCGGTGGACCTGGGTGAGGTGGGTGGTGGCACCGAGACTGTCGAGGTAGCGGAACAGCCCGCCGGGCCCGACGGCGGAGATCTGCGCGGGGTCACCGACGAGGATGAGCCGGCCGCCGACGGCGTCGAGTTGGGTGACGAGTCGGGCGAGGTCGTGGCTGGACACCTGCGACGCCTCGTCGATGATGACCCACTGCCCGGCTGCGAAGCGCCAGTCGGCGGCGCGCGTGCCGGGCGGCGGCCGGTCGTGGGAGTGCAGCCACCGGGCGATGTTCTCGGTCCGCAGCATCGTGCCGTCGGGCTGGCGGGTGGCGTCGGCGAGCAGCTGCGCGGCGGACTGTCCCACGGTGAGGCCGATCACCGGCACACCGGTGTGCTGGGCGGCGGCGACGACGGCGCGCTGGAGGTAGGTCTTGCCGGTGCCGGCGGGCCCGACGACGCCGGTGACGCGCCGGTCATCGCCGACGAGGAAGCGCAGCGCGGCGGCCTTCTCCGGCGACAGCCGGAAGGCGGCGGTGGCCGCGTCAATCGCGGTGTCGGGGGCGGGGCGGGCGCTGCGGCGGCCGGCGTAGGTGATGACTTCTTTCTCGGCGGCGAGGACGGCGTGGGTGGTCATCTGCAGGTCGCGGTGGCGGGTGTACTCGCTGTGCTGGTCGCTGGCGCGCAGCAGCGTCGGTCCCCACTGCACGAGGGCGGGCGGTGTCAGCACCCGCAGCCCGCCCAGGTTCTTGGCGATGGCCTCACCGGCGAGGGTTTGCACGCGCTGCCAGTCCGCCATCGGCGAGGTGCCGGGAGTGATGTCGAGGACCCGGCCGATGGCCAGTTCGAGGTGTTCGCGGCCGAACACGGCCCGCTCGCGGCCGAGGGTGTGCACGGCGCGGGCGAGCGCCAAGCCCACGTCGGCGCGTATGGCCGCGTCAACGACGCGGTCACGTTCAGGCCCGGTAATTCGCAGTTCGTCGGCGGCCGTGCGCAGCGCTTCCTCGTCCACACCGGCCGGGTGCAGCCGGCGGGCGCGGTGAAGGACGCGCCGCGCTGCGTCGGCGGTGTCGTCGTGCACATTGCCGGTGAGAACCCGCCGTACCTGACCCGGGGTGTCGATGCCGGCCGCGCGGTCCTCGGCCTGCCACCGCTGCACGGCCTGGTCGGTGGACTCCGCGCCCTTGGCCGGGCGGCGGGTCCGCAGGGTCGCGTCCTGGGCGCGTCGACGCCACTGTGCCGCCGGCGAACGTGCCGGTGGTCCGGTGCGGTCGACACGGCGGTCCATCTCCTCGGTGATGGCGGCGCGCCGCTTGCTGTAGTGGCGCAGGGACGCCTCGCTGATGCCGACGATCTCGCGGATCCCGGAGTCCGTGCGGGCGGCGAAGGTGACGCCGCGGCGCTGGTGCAGTTCGAGTTCCACGGCGCGTTCGTAGGCGACCCGCGCGCCGACGGTCGCGCGGTAGAACGCACGCCCGTCCAACGCCAACCACTGCGCCTCGCCGTTTCTGTCGACTGTCTTGACCTTCGCGGAGACGACGATGTGTGAGTGCAGCTGCGGGTCGCGTTCGCGGCTCATGCGGTGGTCGAAGACCAGCGCGGCGAGCCCTTGGGTGTCGAGTTGGCGGACTCCGCCGGCGCCGGTTCGGGTGAAGGCTCCGTGCCGCTGGAGGTGATCGAGCAGCGCGCGCACGCCAGCGTGGTGAGCGGCCATGACATCGTGCTTGACGGTGTCGTCGCCGAAGGCCCACAGCAGCGACACGCTGTTTACCGGAGACGCGGTGACGTCGTAGGCGGAAACGGCCCGCCGCTCAGGGGCGTTCATAATGTCGTGCCACACCTTGTCGCGCTGTTCCACGGTGGCGTCTTCGGGCAGGTGTGCCAGTGCGCGGCGTACCGCTTCGTCGCGGTATTCGTCGGTCATCGGCGCGTAGATGCGCCATTTCTGGCCGAGCTGGAGGCCCGTCGTGGGATGCCGTCCCTGACCGATCAGATTGCGCATCTGCTTCTCGAAGACCCAGCCGCGCACGCCGAGCACAGTGGCGCCATTGCCCGCCCACCAGCCGGGGCTCTCACCCCGTGCGGCATGGTTCATGTAGTAGGGCGTCGGGCCCTTGTCATGCAAGGGCCGCAGGTCGTGGCGGCCGGCGGCGACCTGCTCCATGACGTAGCGGTAACCATCACCGGGCGAGATGCGCGTGATGGTCAACATGATCCGACCGTAGAAGATCAACTACAGATATGGGAGTCGAGAATGCAAGGGGGTGTATCCCCTGTAAGTGTGCAAGGGGCGAGGGAGAGAGGGTCTAGGCAGGCCAGCCATGCTGTGGCCAAAACTGAACGGTGGTGACGAGAAGATGCGGAATTGTGGCTAGGTTCGAACGGTTTGGTAATCGGTGTGGGGTGTGGTCTGGCGGGCGGACTTGGGCGGTGGTTACTGTCGGGAAATGGCGAGCAAAACGGGGAATGAGGCGACTCGGGCGCTGCGGCGGCGGCAGGAACTTGAGCTGCGGGCGGCGCGGGCGGTCGAGCAGGCTGCCGGGACGGTGCAGGAGGTGCAGCGGCGGCGGCAGGAAGCCGTGGCGCGGCTGGATCAGGAGGTCGGCGCGGCGGCGGCGGCTCACGGCCTGGCCGTGGCGGTGCTGGCGACGGTGCTTCGTGATGACGGCTTGGCGGCGAGCTTGACCGGCGTGGACGTTGCCCGGGTGCGGTCGTATCGGCGTGGCGCGGACGGCGCGGCGGTGCGGGCGCGGATCGCGGAGTTGGGCGAGGTGCTGCCTCGTCGCCGGCGCACGGCGGTTCCGAGACCGGCACCCGGACCGGGACCGACCCCGGGGGATGCGGGCGAGGGTGCTGCTGGTGCGGTGTCTGGTGACTTCGGGGCGTGAGCTGGTGTGGCTGGCCGGTCCGGGGGGTGATCCGGACCGGCCAGCGTGGGACCTGCGGCGTCTAGGTGTAGTCGAGTCCGCATCCGGTGCACACCTGGACTGTGCCGTCGGCGTTCCACTCCATGAGTTCGTCGTCGCTGGCGTGGCAGTGCTCGGGGATGGCGGCGGGCCAGTTGCCCTCAATGACACGGTGGCCGGGATAGACCCAGCGCCGGGCGGTGCTCCCATGGTGCATCACGGGCGGCCCGGGGTGTGGGTAGGCCATGGGCAGCGTGACCCGGTGGCGTAGACCGGTGCCGGTGAGGTCGGTTGGTGGCAGGGGCGCAAAGAGCATGCGTACGGCGCGGCGGTACCGGTCGAAGTCCTTGTAGGTGGGTGAGGTCAGTTCCGCGCGGTCGATCAGGGCGAGCGCTTCGTAGGGTTGGGCTTCCTTGTGGTGGTGGAGTGCGGCGGTGAGGTGCGTTTCGGCGCGGGCGTTGCGGTCGGCTTGGCGGTTGTCGCGTTCGGCCTGGGTGGTGCGTGGTGCGGTGAGCTGGTGGGGGTGGGCGTCGAGGTGGGCGGCTACGGCTCGCCAGACCTCGGAGCGGCCGTACTTCAGGGTGAGTCCGTCGAGGTGGCCGTCTGCGATGTAGCGGATAGCTGCATCCTTACCGCCTGGGATGCGGAAGTAGTTGGGTGCCCAGTCGGCGCAGGTCTGCGTGATCGTGACGAGGTCGGCGCGGGTCATGTCCACGGGCGGTGTTCCTTCCGAAGCAGGGGCGTTAGTTGTTGGCGGGGCCGGTGGGCGGCGGCCGGCGGCGGCCGGCGGCGGGCGCGGCGGAGTCGTCGCGGTGTGGCGTCTCGGCCCGCGTCGTTGGCGGCCGGACGCTCGGCGGGTAACGGCCGGCGGTAGGGCCGGGTGGTCTAGCGGCAGGTTTTGACCTGGAGAGTTTCGGCGACGGTGAGCAGGTGCGCGGGGAGCTGCGGCAGGTGCTCGCGCCAGGCTCGGTACAGGCGGTGGGTGCCGTCGATCAGTAGCGGCGCGGGTGCTGCGCCGGGGATGTCGACGTGAGCCACGATCAGCGGTTGCGTCAGGTCGGTGGTCATCGCGTAGGTGCGGTTGATGGCGTTGTGATCTGGCCCGATGAGGCTGACCGCCCAGGGGTTCGGGTTGTCGAGGTGCACCAGGCCGTAGGCGGTGGCCCAAGCGGTGACGTCAACGGGGCTGGTGGTGCGGGGCGTGGCTGCGATCAGTGCTTGTGCAGCGTCGATGTCGAACACCCACGGCCCGAAGTGGAACCACTGCGGCATCCGGCGGCGGCTCATCCGGCGTTGCTCCTGGCGTGCAACCGGGTGTAGATCGCGACGCATCGCAGGATCAGTTCGTGTGACGGCAGGGTCAGGAGGCGCTGTCGTTTGTCGTCGCGGAGGTTGTCCCAGATCAGGACGGTGACGGCCGCCGACCAGGTGTCGACGATCACCCCGTCGATTTTGGCGTACTGCTGGTGGGCGACGATGCGGCGCAGCGTGTCAATGAGAGTTGCGTCGCCGGTCGGGTGGGTGGCGTCGTCGGGTCGGGCTGCCTCGGGTAGCTGGGTGTAGCAGTCCTCGCAGGTGTAGTCGATGCGTGGGGGGTGTTCGGTCTCCCATCGGCGTACGTCGGCGACGGGTAGGCCGCATACCGATTGGCGCGGGTCGCGGGGGTGGCGGATGTGCCAGCTCATCAGGGGCTCTCCGGGTGGGCTGCGGTTCGGTGGTCGCTGGGGTGAGGGGCGGGAGCGGTAGCCGGCGGCGGCGCGCTCGATGCGCGTCGACGTCGTCTCGCACGGTGCACGGCCGGCGGGGTGCCGGCCGTGCATCTGGGGTTAGGCGGGCTGGCCAAGTAGGTAGTGGGGCCGTCCGGTGATGACCCATGCGACGTAGTCGGCCAGGCACGCGGCGGCCCGCTGGGCGAGGTGCAGCGGGAATCGTTGGGGTTGGGTGACGTAGCGGATGCACGCGCGCAGCAGCTTCAGCCAGAGTTCAGCGAGGCGGGCGGCGGCGCGCATCTGGTGTTCACGGTCGGCGCAGCGGTCGCACCGGTCGGAGCGGGCGTGTAGCGCGATCTGGACGGCGGCGGCGCGGATGGTGGGTAGGTGGGCGACCGCTGTTGTGGGGGCTGCCGGCCACGCGGGGACGTGGTTGCAGAGGTCGAGGCGACCAAGCGCGTTGGCGACGGTGCGGGTAGCGGTGTCGAGCAGGGGGCGAACATGACGGCGACGGTCGGGGGCGGAAAGCGTGGGCAGGATGCGCGTTGGCGCGGTGAGCGCGTTCATGCGGGACTCCTCGGGTGGGGGCCGGTGGGCGGGCGTTGGGTGCCCGGCCACCGGCCCGGCGTGTGTTACGGGCGGTAGGTGCGGCGGCGCTGGGGGGCGTGGGCCGGCACGTCGGGGATCTGCTCGTGGTAAGCGCGGATCGGCGCGCCCGCGATCTTGGCTCCGTACATGGCGCGGTCGGCGCGGCGCAGGAGTTCCGGTGCGCCGATTTCAACGGCGGTGTGGGCCACACCAGCGGTGGCGGACAACTGGATGGTCTGCCCGGCGGCGTCGATTCGGGCGTTGGCAATGGCCGCTTGTGCGGCGGCGGCGTGCGCGAATCCGGTTGGCTCATCGGCGGTGGCGACCATCAGGAATTCGTCGCCGCCGAGGCGACCGATGGTCACCGGCAGGGCCTTGAGCCGGCGTGCGGCTTCGGTGAGCGCGGCGTCTCCGGCGTCGTGGCCGTAGGTGTCGTTGATGCCCTTGAAGTCATCAAGGTCGATTAGCGCGACGGAGACGGGGCGCGCGGCGTCGAGTTGCTTGTTCAGGTGCGTGATGATGGCGCGGCGGTTAAGTAATCCGGTGAGGTCGTCATGGGCGGCGTCGTACTCAGCGACCGTCAGCAGAGTATTGAGCCTGATGATGGCCAGTCGTTGTTTATGCGCGAGCCAAGTGATGGCGAGCGTCAACGCGAGGTTGAGCGTGGCAAGGCTGTACGCGAGCATGGGGGAGCCTCCGGGGGCGTTCACCTCGGCACGTCGTCGGCGTGGGCGGCCGAGTGCGCGGGGTATGGCTGGCTGGGCCGGAGGCGGCCGGGGGTGCGGGTGGTCCCGGCCGCCTGGCGGAGACGTCAGCTCTGGGAGTCCGGGGCGAGGTAGACGTTCGGGTGTCGCTCGATGTTGACGGGGTCAGCGGTGAGGTTGACAGGCATGCTGAAGCCCGCCCCGCCGCTGTTGGTGTCGAGGTGGAACCGTCCGGGCTCGGTCCACCGGATCGTGTATTCGGTCGCGGCCCAATCGATGCCGTTGGCCTCGTAGGCGGCGGCGGTGATGATCCGGTTGGCGCACTCGGCGGTGACCGGGTGGGTTGCGCTCATGGTCAGGTGCAGGAAGATGACCACCACTCGGCGGTTGCGCTCGTGGATGTCCTGAACGGTCATGATGTCGCGCATTGCCTCGGTGGTGAGGCTCAGGTGCGCGAGGTGGCGGGCGCGAACGACTCGGACGAGTGCGGCGATCCGGTCGGCTTGTTCGTAGGTGGCGGAAGTTTCGCCCATCGTGCTGCCTTTCGTTGTGGGGTTTTTGGTTGTGTGGGTGGGGGCTGCTATCCCCTCCCTCACATATGTAATCTTACAGCATTAAGGGTTGGGCTGTCCACCCGGGATCCAAATCTCCCGCGAATGGTTTTCCAAGATCACCCGGCGGACCGTGCCCGGCCGCGATCAGCTCGACGTGGTGATGACGTCACGGCCCCACCCCTTTTTTGGCCGCCGGGGGCGAGCTTGCTCGCCCAGGTACCGGACGGCGGTAGTCAAATCCGACGCGGGGGTTTCGAAGAAAAGATCATGCGGGTTTTGCATGATGTTTTCTGAGCCCGTGGCGGATTTTACTTCCGACGTTTGGTACCGATAATCACCGGCGCAGCCGGCGGCCAAAAAGGGGTTGGGCAGCGCGGCCGTAGGCCGCTCCTTGTTGGTTCTTGGCCCTGTGCCGGCCTTGAGGCACGAGGGTGACTGTGCGCGGGGCCGGCAGGGCGGGCCGGACTCGGGGCGAGCGGAGCGAGCGTCCGGGCTGCCCGGTGCTCGCGGGAGCAACGGCCGTCACCACCACAAACCGAGGAAACGAATTGGTTAGAAACTGTCGGTGGTAGCCGTCTGTTGGTCAGTCCTGGTCGGCTTGACCGGCTGGGGTGTCGAGCACTTCCACGTCGGCGGGGAATGCGACCGCTTCGGGTTGGTCGTGCTCGGCGTATCGGTCGGTGAAGAGCACACCGGCCGCCGAGTTGAAGCCGACGACGCGGAACGCGCCGATCAGGCGCCCGGCCGGTTCGAGGCCGATCCGGTTGCTGGTGTATTCGTGGATCTGGGCGCCGACGCAGATCAGCTGGCCATGGCGGTCGGTCAGGCTGCCTGGTCGGTTGGTGAGTAGTCCGGTCGCGGCGAGGTGCACGGCGGTGTGGTAGCCGCGGTCGGTGGGTCCGTAGAGGAAGCCGGCTTCGGCGTGCTGCACGGTTAGTTCGTAGAGGCGGCGGCCGGGCTGGCGAGTCGGCAGTGCGAGTGTGCGGCCGATCATCGCCGCGCCGATGCGCTCCAGCTCGCGCAGGGGTGGACTTGGCAGGGGCGCTACGGCTCCGAAGCGCAGCATGGATGTGGTGTCGTGTCGGTAGAGCTGTGGGCGCTGGGAGTCTCCGGGCCCAGCGGTCAGCCATTCGTCGGGGCCAACTCGCTGCCATACCTCGCGGTGCTGTTCTACCGTCTGCACGTCCGCTGGCGGTGGGGTCGCCTTCGGCAGTGGTCTCGGGCGTCGGGCGCGCTCGTGCGGCCACGGGTCGCTCGTCTTGGCTGCCCGGGCGTGGGCCGCTCGGTCGCGTGCGGTCAGCGGCTGTAGGTAGATGTGACGTTCGCGTCGGCCGGTGGCGACGAGGTCGAGGATTCTCTGTGCCTTGGCGGCGGCCTGTTCCCGGAGTGTGGGCGGGCAGTGATCGGGCAGGGTGAAGGTGTCCGCGAGTAGATCTATTGCGATCTTGCACCGCCACACCATGGCGTAGCCGCCTTGCTGGCGGACGTAGAGGTGCAGGTCGGCTTCTGCCTGTCCGAATCGGCGCGGCCAGACCATGACCCGTTCGTTGCCCCAGGACAGGTACTCGGTTTTCGGGGCCAGTCTGACGGAGGTTGGACCGCCTCGCTCGCGGTGCTGGTAGGGCCAGGGCCCATCGCCGTAGGTGATCGCCATGTCGTCGATGTCGTACGCACAGTCGCCGTCGGCTGGCTTGCGTCCGTAGCTGTAGTACGTCGTGCCGGCGGGCTCCAGCCGCTGGACCAGGTCGTCTGCCTCGGCTTGAGTGGCGAAGTACGCGGCGCTGTCCTCGACGGCTTGGCCGATCGCGTTGACCGCCTTGTCGTGGTCGCGGTCGTAGACGCACCAGGGCGTCTCGGCGGTTCCGCGTAGCCCTTCGCGCAGGGGCATCGCGGCGAAGTATCGGGGCGGGAACTTGTCGTGCCATTCCGAGGTGGGCGCCAGCAGCGTCCACGTCCACGCGATGAGGTCCGCGTTGGGGTATTGGAGCATGTGCAGGGTGTTGCCGTCGATTCGGCATTCGTCGGCGCGGGGGATGTTAAGGCTGCCGTTAGTGATCGTGCCGTCGGGGTGGAATCCGGTGAAGTGCAGACGGGATTTGCCGCCGGTGATGGTGCGCAACCCGGACGTCTCCGGGTACAGCCGGTTGATGCACAACCAGGTGCTGTCGGGTACGGCGGCGCGTCGGAAGTCGGCGATGGTTCGCATGGGTGTGGGAAGTCCTTCTGTGGTGAGGGATGTGAGGGCTCGGGGCGACCTGCCCGCAGCGGTTGGTGCGGACGATGGAGCCGGGAGGGTCGCCGGCGGAGCCGGCGACCAGACAGGGGGTTGGGCAGCGCGGCCGTAGGCCGCTCCGGTTCAGGTTCGTGGCCCTGTGCCGGCCCTGAGGCACGAGGGTGACTGCGCGCGGGGCCGGCAGGGCGGGCCCGATGTTGGCGCGCGCAGCGGGCGTCCAGCCCCGGCCGCTGCTTGCGTGAACAGGGGCCGGTACCCATGAGCCGGGAACTACAGGGGATGGGAGATCCCGGCGGTGGGCTGGCCGGTAGAGCGTTCAGGCGGCTCGTGGTGCGTGGATGTCGATGGTGATTCGGTGGCTGGCCTGGGGGCCGCGCTCGACGGTGATCGTGGTGTGCGGACCGGTGATAGCCACGATGGGCGCGGCCTCTCCGTCGGTGGACACGGCGACGGGTGCGGTCAGGTGCCGACCGATGAGTGGTAGCGCGTGTGCGAGGTCGTCCAGGACACCGGCGGGCGGTTGCTCTGGCTGGGTGTTCATCTCGACTCCCGGATGGGTCGGGTCGTGCGGCAGGGTGTTCGCCTGGGGGTGGGGGAGACCGGTTCGGCCGGTGTCCCCCACCCGGAGGGCTATGCGGCGTCGGGTACGGCGGTGAGGTGGAGCGTCGGGGCGGGCATGGTGCAGGCGCTGCATCGGCCTGCGTGCCAGGTGTGCGCGGCGGGCGGGTCGGTGGTGGCGGGGCAGGGTTGGCGTTGCAGTTCGGCCAGGGTGGTGGTGGCGAGGCAGCGGGGACACCGTCGCCAGGTGGCGGCGGGTGGGCCGGTGACGATTTCGGGGCAGGTGGTGCAGCCGAATCCGGCCTGTCGTAGGGCGTGTCCGATGGCGTCGGCGTGGTCGATGGCGCGGCGTGCGGTGGCGTTGACGCGGTTCCAGTCGTCGCTGGTGTGCAGGTGTCGCCATTCGGCGTCGGTGAGGGTGAGGGGACTGATTCGGGCTTGCGCTTCGGCGCGACCGATGAGGTAGCCGGTCCAGCCGTAGGCGCGGGCGAGTGCGGCAAAGATGTCGCGGGCGTCGGTTTCGGTGAAGGTGCGGGGTAGGCGTACGCCGTGGGGCAGTCCGAGGGGCTTGGGCATGTTTGCTCCTGGGCGTGGGGTGCGGGGGCGGAGGGTGCCGAGCCCGGGGGTTGTCTGAGGGCTCGGCACCCTCCGGTCAGTCGAGCTGGTAGAGTTCTCGGGCCTCGGAGACGGCCACTACCGGGCCGGTTTCGAGCTGCACCATGCACTGCCCGAGGGGGCCGCGTGGCAGGATCGTCGCCAGTCTTTCCGGGCCGCTGCCGCCGTTGCGGAACACAACAACCATGCCTGGGTAGAGGGTGTGGGGGTTTACGTTGGCGCGCGGCCGGTGCTGGCTTATTGGTTCTCCGTCGGCTGCTTGTCGGTGGGGGCGGCGGCCGAGGATGTTCACCCTTGTTGGTGAGGATGAGCGGGGCGTCGGCCGGGCCTTTGATATGGGGGCGCACATAGGTGCGGGGCGGCAGCCCGCGTCGGCGTGCTCGATGCGCGCCGACGCGGTCTCGGGCCGCGAGGGGCGGGCACCGGTTGGTCGGTGCCCGCCCCGGGGTGGGTCAGCGGCGGGTGAGGGTGAGCAGGCGGCGGTGGGCCTTGCTCTTCAGTTCGTCGGCGCGGCCCTCCACCATGGCGGTGGCGCGGGCGGCGAGGTTGTTGCCGCGAAGCGATCCGGTGGGCCGGATGGTGGTCTTCCAGTCGGCGAACTCGGTGATGGCGCGCTCGGCGGCGTAGGCGGTGCGGCCCAGGCGGGCGGCGTTGGTGTCGTAGAGGTCGGTCAGGATTTCCAGCCGCTGGGCGTGCTTGTTGCGGGTGCGGGTGGGGGCGTCCTCGTCGGGGGTCGTCCACAGGTCGCCGATGACCTCGTGGAACTCGTTGATGGCGAGTTCGGTGCGGGCGAGGGCTTCTTCTTCGGCGGCGAAGTGGTCGAAGTAGTCGACCGACAGGCGCAGGGTGCGGCGGGCCTCTTCGATGCGGTCGCGGGCGTTGCGGGTGTGGCGCACGCCCCAGCGGGTGAGGGCGTCGCGGACGGCAAACCGTTCGGTGTTGCCGCAGACCGGACGCCAGGGCGTGACCACGACCTGGAACAGGCTCGATCCGTCGTGGCTGTTGAGGGCGACGATGAACGGCACGATTTCGTCGTTGACGCCTGCGGCGTCGATGGTGACCGTCTGCGGCAGGCGCATGGAGATGAAGACCTTGCGGCCCTCGCGCAGCGCTCCGGCGGACTCCCACGTCACGGCGTAGTCGTCGACGAGGTCCTGAAGGAACTCGAAGCCCTGCCGGTTCTGAAGCACCTCGTAGCGGGCTCCGACCACGCCGAGACCAGCGTTGGTGTCCTCCCGGATGTTGACGAACTGGTCCGGCAGGATGCGGGGCTGGTCGGTGGGGGTGGCCTGGTAGAACACGGGGCGGCGGCTGACGTTGAAGTTGATGCCGCCGAGGGTGAGCACCTGGTCGATGTCGGTGGTGCCGCCGGGGATGACGTTGCCGAGCTGGTGCCATGCGGGCGTGGTGGTGTAGAGCGCGACCTGTCCGGTGGTCTCGTCCAAGCCGTGTTCGGGCATCAACTCGCCCTGGCGCATGGTGAGGACTTCGCCGTCGTCCCAGCTGTTCGGGTCGGTGACCAGGTAGCGGCCGTTGCCGAGGTTGCGCAGCTTCCCGTCGGCGACCTGGGCATCGATGCCGGCCTGCTTGTCGGCGGCCCGGTTGATCTGTGCGGCCCGCTCTTCGGCGAACTTCTGGTTGACGTCCGGCAGTGCGAGAGTGGTCATGACTGGCGTTGCCTTTCGTTGTGGGGTTTTTGGTTGTGTGGGTGGGGGCTGCTATCCCCTCCCTCACATATGTAATCTTACAGCATTAAGGGTTGGGCTGTCCACCCGGGATCCAAATCTCCCGCGAATGGTTTTCCAAGATCACCCGGCGGACCGTGCCCGGCCGCGATCAGCTCGACGTGGTGATGACGTCACGGCCCCACCCCTTTTTTGGCCGCCGGGGGCGAGCTTGCTCGCCCAGGTACCGGACGGCGGTAGTCAAATCCGACGCGGGGGTTTCGAAGAAAAGATCATGCGGGTTTTGCATGATGTTTTCTGAGCCCGTGGCGGATTTTACTTCCGACGTTTGGTACCGATAATCACCGGCGCAGCCGGCGGCCAAAAAGGGGTTGGGCAGCGCGGCCGTAGGCCGCTCCTTGTTGGTTCTTGGCCCTGTGCCGGCCTTGAGGCACGAGGGTGACTGTGCGCGGGGCCGGCAGGGCGGGCCGGACTCGGGGCGAGCGGAGCGAGCGTCCGGGCTGCCCGGTGCTCGCGGGAGCAACGGCCGTCACCACCACAAACCGAGGAACAAAATGTGATTCTGGAACTCTTTAGAGCGTGTCTCAGGTGGTGAGTTTGAGGTAGCGCTTGTGGCAGGTGAGAGCGGCGGCGAGGGTGACGAACGCGCAGTAGAGGCTGGCTGAGCGTTCGTAGCGGATGGTCAGCCGGCGGTAGCCGGTGAACCAGGCGAAGGTTCTCTCGATCACCCATCGATGCCGCCCGAGCCGGTGTGAGGATTCGATGCCGCGGCGGGCGATGCGGGGTCGGATGCCGCGGGCACGGAGCATGCGGCGTAGGTGGGGGTAGTCGTAGCCCTTGTCGGCGTGCAGCTTGTCGGGGCGCCGGCGGCGGGGTCCGCGTCGGGAGCGGACGGCGGGGATGGCCTGGATGAGGGATTCCAGGCAGCGGCTGTCGTGGGTGTTCGCGGCGGACACGCCGACGGACAGAGGCAGCCCGTTGCGGTCGGACAGGGCGTGGATCTTGCTGCCGGGCTTGCCTCGGTCGACCGGGCTCGGTCCGGTCAGGTCGCCCCCCTTTTCGCCCGCACCGACGCCGCGTCGGCGGTGGCCCGGGACCAGTCGATCAACCCCTTCGTGCCGAGTTGGTCCAGGGCGGCGACGTGCAGCCTGCGCCACAGCCCGGCCCGGGTCCAGGCGACGAACCGGCGGTGCGCGGTGGCCTTGGAGACTCCGAACCCGGGTGGCAGGTGCCGCCAGGCACAGCCAGTGGTCAACACGTACACGATCGCGGCGAACACCGCCCGTGCCTCGATCGGTGGGGTGCCGCCGCCCTGCGGGCGTCGAGGCGGTGGCGGGATCAGCGGGGCGGCCAGGCTCCACAACTCGTCAGGCACCCACTCTGAGATCAACCGGTCGTCCACAGTAGAAGAGATCTACCACCAAGGTCAGCCGACTGCCACCTGAGACACGCTCTTAGAGGGCGGCCCTTTGAATGGGGCTATTGTCAACTCTGTCGGTGCGAATGCGACAGCGTGAGTTCCGGGTATAGCAGATGGCCGGGGCTAAACCCTTGGCCTTGCGGCCTTGGGCCGGCAAAGCCCCGGCCATCCTCAGGAACCCCGACGCGGTAAGGACCCGGCCGAGGAGTTTCCGATGTTACCGGATTGGACGTGTGCTCCCGCTTGGGGCGGGTCGACGTCTCGTGATAGGTGCGGTTGTTCTGTTGGTGTACGCAGGGCAGTTTCGTGAGAAGGCTGGGCGCGCCGATGGTGGGGCTGCCGAGCGTCGGGGATCGGGGCGGGTCGGGGCTGACCGTCGTGGTCCTGCGTCTTGGGCTCGGCCTGAAGTCGTATAACGTGAGCCGGGTGACGGAACGACGCGTGCTGCTTGAGGTTGCGAATTCGTGGCCCGGTTCCAGTATCGATGGCGATCCGGGGATCGTGTCGGGGAATCTAACGGTCGTCGGCGACCCTGATGGGAGCGTGCTGTTTAGCCTCGGTGTCGGCGCGGCTGGTGGGCCTCCGGAGGAGTCGGACTATGTCGAGTTCGTTCTTTCGCCGGATCAGGCCAACGCGTTGATGGAGGCGCTCGCTTCTCGCAGGTAGCCGTCGGCGAGCGGTCACGGGGCTCGGCCGAGGTCTTGAGGGGTCGTGCGGTTCGACCCCGCGATCAACCTCTGCGAAGTTGACGCAACTTGTCAGATTCCGAGCGGTCTCGTCGCCCGAGGATGCTCGCCAGCTCTGCCAGGGTGTCCTCGCCCAGCATGGAGGGGTTGGTCGCCATCGCCTCCAGCAGGCTCGTGACCTGATCGGACGGCAGTTCTGCCAGCGAGCGCTTCAACTCCGCGAGGCCTTCGCCATCGACGATGTTGGCGCTGGTGACGAGTCTCATCTGTTCGTCGCTGTATGCTCGGGCAGCGAGTGCCGCTAGGTAGCGTGCCTGCGCCTCTGCACTCGACATGTTGGGGCGGTCTTCGTCCGATACTTCAGTAAGTTCCTGAGACGGCTCGACAACGGCCCCCTCCATGACAGGGGTCTTCTTCTGGGCCTTGCGCCGCGAGCGACGCTCAAGCATCTTGGCCCGCTGGGCGTTGATGGCTGGACGAGCCGTTTCCCGCCACCACTGCTCTGCGAGGGGCTTGGCCTTGGCGATCCCACGATCGATCAAGTGGGAGACCAGGGCAGCGATGGCCTGATCGAGTTCCTCTTCTTCCCGAGTTCGACGGCGCCGTTCGACGGGGACGTAGACCGTCTCAGTGACGACAGCAGGCTCGGGCTCGCTTACGTCGTCGGGGATAAACCGAGCGCTGCCCTTGAGGTTGCCCTCGCGGTCGAAGAGGTTCTGGTGGAGGCCGCCTTCCTTCTTCTGTCCTGGAATGAGGTCGTCGTCGTCCCACTCGTAGTGCCCCTTGATGCGCCCCATGTCGCGGGACTGTAGTTGCTACGGCCAAAGGATCCGCCAGTGCGACCGCCAGGATTGTGAGAAACCGCCATCGGCCGTGAGAACCTACATGGATGTAGCGCACCTGGTGGGCCCGCAGTAGCGGTAGGACGTGGGTGGTCATGAGCTGGCCGGTTGGGGCGTACTCGTCGCCGGTCATGCTGGTGAGTACGACCAGGCGGTTGAGGTCGAATCCGCGGCTGGCGGGGTCGGTGAGCCATCGGGTGAGGACGGCGACGCTGTCGACGCCCATGCCCAGGGAGAGCACAACGGGTCTGGTTGGGTCGTGGGCGCTCATCGGTTACCGCCGTGCAGCTGCGTCGGGTCGATTGCTCTCGGGTACGGCCGGGCGGGTTGGGCCAGGCGGGCGGCGGGGCTGTGGTGGATCTGCCAGGCGTACTTGTGCTTGCCGGGGTGGCGGATGGTGCTGGCACCGATCACGGTCAGCGCCCGTGGCAGCCACACGGCGAGGGGCTCACCGGCGGGCGGTGGTGCGCCCAGGCGTCTGAGTCTGGCGGCGACGCCCTGGCTGCCGAAGTCGCCGCTGGTCAGTTTGGATATGGCTCGGCCGGGCAGGCTGGTGCCGTCGGGTAGAAGGATCTGCCGGGTGGCGGTGGTCCGGCCGAGGTAGGTTGCGTTGTGGCCCTGGTAGGTCCAACCGACGTGCCCCGGCATGATCATCTTGCCGGCGCGGTGGCGGGGTACGGGGTCACTGAACGCGACGATTCCGCGGATGCCGGCGCGGGCGGCGAGCCGGAAGACGCGGGCCAGGAACCAGGTCTCCTGGTGGAGTGTACGGAATTCGTAGGTGACGAATGGGTACGGCTCCTGCGCGAAGGCCTGCGGATCGCCCCCGCGATTCCGGTAGTAGGAGATCGAGGCCAGCGCATGTTGCGGTGTTGTCTGGCTGACTGGCTCTGGTGTGGCCGGGAACTGGGCGGCAGGATGCGCGGATGGCCGTGAACTTTCAGCTTTCCCCTGCTCGTGAACTGCCGGCTGGAGATCCGCTCGGACGTGCCTGGGTGGGCTGGCGGGAGACCTCGACGGACGATGAGTTGTGGGAGCTCAACCGGGGACGGTGGGCCCTCGCCGCCCGCGTCGACAACGAGCGGTTCGCCACCCTGTCGTTCGAAGGCCGTGTGCAGGTGGTCGCGGAGATCAGTGGACGGGAACGCTGCGACGATGGCGACAGGGTGAAGTGGCGGTTGTCCGGCTCTGTCTTGTGCCCCGGCGACCCAGTGCACGACGCGCTGAAGGGCAGGCCGGTGCCGCGGCAGCGTAACCCTGTCGGCTACTACGACACTGCGGACCTGGACGTGATGTCCGCGGCGGAGCGGGCCAGATTCGCCCAGCGGCAACCGGTCACGATGGTGGTGACCTGGAATCCGGCGAAGTGGAACCCAAACGACATCTGGGCCGACCAGATATACCCACAGCAGGTCCAGGCCGTCGCGAGCGGCGGCCTGTGGCGCGGTCAGTGGGCCACCGGCGGCAGGACAGGCGGGATCGAACCGGGCGACCGGGTCTTCTTCCTACGCCAGGGCATGGAGCCGCGCGGCGTCATCGGCAGCGGCACTACCGCCAGTCGCATCTTCAGCGACGGCCACTGGGACGACGACCGGGCCGGCGGGACCGCCAACTACGTGCTGATCGACTGGGACACGTTCCAGCTACCGCAAGACGGCCTGCCCCACGAGTTACTGATCCACCGCATCCCTGAGGGCGGAATCTGGCGGCCGCAAGCCAGCGGCTGGGTACTGCCCCAGGTCGCCGCAGCCAAACTCGAAGAGCTCTGGGCCGAGCACCTGGGCCGCGCCACGCCGCCGCCACCACGCAGCACGCCCCGGCAGGGCTGGCAAATGGACCCAGTCCGCCGCAAGAAGGTCGAAGATGCCGCACAGGACATGCTCATGGAGCACTTCCGCAAAGACAAATGGACCGTGCAGGACGTCCGCTTCGGCAACCCCTATGACGCCATCGCTACCAAGGACGGGCGGACGCTCTGGCTGGAGGCCAAGGGCACAGAGACCAATGGCGCCTCCGTCATCGTCACCCGCAACGAGGTCGAGTGGGCCAGGAATCACCCTGGCGACTGCATACTCGGCATCCTCTCCGACGTCACCTTTTTCCCGAACGGCGAGGTCGACACGGCGAGCGGAACCTTCCGAATGTTTACTTGGTACCCGGAAGGGGGTGCACTGGCACCACGCGCCTACGACTTCACACCGGACGCAGGTGACCGCATCGAATGAGGGTTACGCGGCTCGGGTCAGTGGCTGCCTGTGTCGAGATGCGATTGAATGGGTGACCTCCTGGCGAAGGGGTCAATGAGATGCGGCAGCGGCGGCGATGGCGGCTGGTGACGGTGGTTACTGCCGCGGGGTCGGTCGCCGGTGCGGCGGCGTTCGCCTCGGTGGCCGCGAACGCGGCTACGGGGAGCCCAGTCAAGTGGTGGCCGGACTGGTTGCCGTCCATGAGCAGCAACTATCTGCGGTGGCTGGCCGCTTCTGTGCTGATCACTGCGGGTTCTGGGCTTCTTATCTGGTGGGCGCAGCGCTGGTACGAGCGGGGCTTAGCGGAGTTGGTGCCGCCGAAGCAGCGTCCTGAGCCGTGGATGGTGGACCGGCCGACCGAGGTTCGCGAGATCGTACAGGCGGTGACACAACGGCGTGGAGCTGCGGCGATGGATAGCACCACGGCGGTGCAGGGTGCTGGTGGGTTCGGGAAGACGACAGTGGCGCGGTTAGTGCGGGCGGATCGGCGGGTGCTGCGCCGGTTCGACGGCCGGGTGTACTGGGTGACGCTAGGCCGTAATGCACGCAGGGATGCCCTCCTCCGGCCGCTGAATGATCTGTTCACGACGTTGGGCGCGAGTCCAGCGCAGCCGTTTACGGATGTGGGGCAGGCGGCGGAGTACCTGGCGGCGGTGCTGGCGAAGGGGCCGCGGCGGCTGCTCGTGCTCGATGATGTGTGGTTCGACGAGCAGTTGGCGGCGTTTCCGGTGGCCGGGCGGTGTGTCCGGTTGGTGACCACGCGGAAGCCGTCTCTGGTGACCGGGCAGGCAGTTCCGGTGCGGGTGGACCAGATGTCGGTGGAGGAGGCCTGTCGGGTGCTTACCGCGGATCTGCCCGGGCTGCAGCCGATGGTGGTGGCAGCGTTGCTGGCGGAGACGGGTCGGTGGCCGTTACTACTGCGATTGACCAATCGCAACTTGCGTGCTCACCTCCAGTCGCACACTGACCTGGCCGTCGTGGCATACGACCTGGTGCAACGGTTGCACCGCGACGGTGCGCTGAAGGCGGCCGGGCAGCTGCCCGACGTCGGCGACGTGCAGCAGCTCGACGTCGACGATCCGGTCGAACGCAGCAAGGCACTGGCGGCGACGATCGAGGCCAGCGCCGGGCTGCTCACCGCCGATGACCGTGCCCGGCTGACCGAGCTGGCCATTTTCGCCGAGGACGAAGCCGTCCCGGTCACCTTGATTGCGGCGTTGTGGCAGGCCACCGGAGGGCTAGACACGGCACAAACGCGAATAGCGTGTACCAGGCTGGCCGATTTGGCCCTGCTGACCCTCGCAGCCACCGACGACGGCGGCACCGTCACCCTCCACGAAGTCATCCGTGGCTACCTTCACCAGCGACTACAGGACCAAGCCCTCAAGCCGCACAATTTGCTCCTCGACCCCGTTGCCCGGGTGCACGCTCTGCTGCTCGACACCGTTTCCGCGAGTCTTCCTCGCGTAGCGCCTCCCGACGGTGCCGCCGGCGACAAGGCCATCGCCTGGTGGGAGCTGCCTCTTCGTGAGACCTACTTGCGTGAACACCTCGTTACCCACCTGGTTGATGCCCACCGTCGTATCGAGGCCGAGGCCGTCGCCACCGATCTGCGCTGGGTGCAATCGCGGCTTCAGGAGGCTGGACCGGGCGGTCCGGTGATCGACCTCAGGCGCATCGGCAGCTCTCGGTCTGTGCGGCTTAGTCGTCTGCTTGCGCAGACCGCGCATCTACTGACCCCCACGGACCCGCCTCACTCACTAGTGGACATCCTGTACTCGCGCGTCGACCACGACGTGGACTGGGGACCGCAAGCACGGGCTCTGAGCCAAGCCCGTACCCAAACGGCGCTCATCAACGCGGGGCAGCTACCTGACCTTCCTCACGCCAACTTGCGCCAAGTCTTGATCGGCCATCGCGATCGAGTCTTGAAGGTAGCTATCGAGCCGGATGGTGAATGGCTCGTTACAACTAGCTTGGATGGTTCCGCGCGGATATGGGATGCGTTCACCGGTGAACTTCGCGCGGAAGCCGCTGGTCGCTCGGGAAGTATGAGCAAGGTGGTGATCGCTCCAGACGGGAGTTGGTTCATTACCGCCGGACTCGGTTCGGCGACAATGTGGGATTCAGTCACCGCCCGACTGCTTTTCGAGCTCAACGATCATGGCGCCTGGGTGAACGCCTTGGCAGTAGCTAGAGACGGCACATGGTTAGCCAGCGCTGGCTACGACACGACAGTCCGAATCTGGGATGCGGCGAATGGCCGACAACGCGCCAAGCTGTCGGGCCACGAGGACGAACCCATGTCGCTGGTTGTCGCTGCGGATGGCAACTGGCTGGCTAGCGCCGGCAAAGACTCAACGGTACGCATTTGGGATGTGACCACAGCGCGTGAGCGCGCCAAGCTGATTGGGCACGTTGGTGTTGTGTACGCGCTGGCGGTAGACCCGCAGGGGAGGTGGCTTGCCAGCGCTGGTGATGACGCAACGATACGCATATGGGATCCTTCGTCTGGCGATCTCCGCCATGTACTGACCGGACATGCCGGCGTTGTGTTCGCGCTGACCGCGGACCTTGATGGTAAGCGGCTTGCGAGCGCGGGTAGCGACGCGACGGTGCGGGTCTGGGATCCTGTCTCTGGCGCCCTGCACCAGCTACTGACCGGTCACGCCAGCCGAGTGTCGGCGGTCGCCGTCGCCAGCGACGGCAAGTGGCTAGCTAGCGCTAGTGATGACCAGTCGGTTCGCCTTTGGGATCTCACCGACAACAGTAATCATGCGACGCCAACTCTTCAGGCCAACGAAGGCGAAAAATTGGCGGATTTATTCAATCCTTCCATTGAGTCTTTCGACCTGCCGCGCGATCTAGGAGCGCTACTGATGGAGGACCCGACTCGATGGTCCGACATGACCGAAACTCCGGACGGCGCATGGCTTACTGTTAGCGGGAAGAGCATGGCTGCGGAGGTCTGGAATAAAAGATCCGGCCGCTTGCAAACAGTCCTAGAAGGTCATTCCGAGGTAGTAAATGCATTTGCAGTTGCGGTGGGCTCTGCGTGGATTGCTACTGGCGGTCAGGATGCCAATATCCGAATCTGGGACATGGCGTCTGGTGAATTGCAATCGATACTCAGGGGTCACACGGGTCCTATTTCCGCGATGTCTTTCAGCCCTGATAATGCTTGGCTGGCCAGTGTAAGCAGCGACGGCTCAGTGCGGATCTGGAGCACCGTCGAGCGCGCCTGCTGTGCCGTAATGCGCACTGAGAAGCCGCTGAGCACGTGCGTCTGGGATCAAGATGGATATACGGTCACGGTCACGGGAGAAGCTGGCTCATACACCTTTATTGTCAGAAGGGGTGACTCCTAATTTCGGAGTTGGCCGGAACGGGATCAAGCAGGACGAGCCTTCCAAGGTTGATGGACTCGTAGTGGGGTGTGAGGCGTGGGAAGGGGTTGAGCAGGACGGCGGGGTGTTGGGGGACGGACAGCACGGCGACGCCGACGATGCGGCCCTCGGGAGTCACCGCGCTCGGGTGGGGGTCGGGGTAGTCGTCCAGGTGGGGTGCGCGGTCGGTGAGGCCGTAGCAGAGGCGGGCAGCGGGCCAGGTGGATGCGTAGTGGTGCTCTGCGGTGAACTGCCGGGCGGCGCCCGCGGAGATGGGCGTGACGGTGTACTGGTCGGGGTCGAACCGGCGCCCGTCGTGGTGATGCCAGGTGTGCTGGCGGCGGCGCCAGCGCTGGCACCAGCCATCAGGGCTCAACGTAGAGGTGGGAGGGAGTGGCTTGGTCACGGCTTGCCTCCGGCCGTGACGCGCTCGCGCAGTTGCGACAGGGTGAGTCGGTGGCGCTGGCCGTGGCGCTGTTCGGTGAGAATGGCGACGTCGCCGAGTTGGTCGCGTAGCTGCTGCTCGGCGGCTTCGGCGGTGGCGTAGTTCTCGGGCAGCTTGTGTAGGACGTGTGCCCAGTGGCGTTTGCCGGCGCGTACGCAGGTGCCGCCGCAGTTGTTGTGGGGCATGCCGAGGTCGTAGAGGCGCGGCGGGCGCAGGCCGGTATCGCGGGCCCAGTCGAGCAGGTCGTCTTTGCTGAGGTGTGGTGGGTCGAGCAGTGGGAAGCGCACGGTCCAAGGCGTCCACCCGGCCGCGATGGCGGGTGCGCGATTGCGGTCGCGCGGGGAGGCGTCGAGGCCGATGTAGAGGGTGGTGGTCGCGGGGTCGGTGTGGGTGTCGAGCCACCGCCGGCAGGGGACGATTTTGAGTGTGGTGGTGCAGGGGGCTATGCGGCTGTTGCCGAGGTAGCGCACATCGTGGAAGAGCTGCCACGGAGTGCGGCCGTCGGCGACGCGGGTGACGGGCACGCCGAGTTGTGCGCTGCTGTCGTCGAGCCAGCGATACAGGTCGGGATCTTCGGTCAGGACGTCGGCGAAGAGCAGGACGAGTCGGTCGGTGCCGTGTTGGGCGGCGACGCGTTGGGCGGCGGCCCAACTGCCGATGCCGCCGGAGTATTGGATGACGTGCAGGCCAGTCGGGTTGGGTTGCCGGGCGGCGGGTGCGATCGGTGAGGGGCTACGCATGCCGTGTCCTTCCGGTGGGTTCCTGGTTCGAGGTCGGGACCGGTTGCCGTCCGGATTCCGCGCTCGGTGATGGGTGCGAGGGGGAGCGGGTGGGGCGCTCGGTCCGCGGCAGGGACCTGAGGCGTGCGGACGCAGGGACTGCCTCAGCGATGGGCGGAGCGAGCAGCGGACGGCGCCTGGCCCGTAGCCGGGGATGCGAGGGGGCGCGTGAGCGTCCTTCGTCCAGATCCCGCGTGCTCGATGGCGCTGAATCTGATGCTTCGCGGGCGTGCCGGCCGCCCGGGTCGTCCTGGGCGGCCGGCGGGGCGGGGTCAGGAGACGAGGCGCTGCCGGGCGATGAGGAAGCAGGGCGGCAACGTCGCGCTCGCTGCCCAGGTAGTGCCGGTCTCCGTCAGGGGAGATCCACACACCGTTGATCGGCTTAGGCTCGTCTCCGCCCTGACGCAGGTGCGCGGCCACAGCGGCTACCTTGTTTTCCCAGCGCTGCCAGGTGTCGGGGTAGCGCTGGGCCGACTTCACCAGCCGGTCGTACTCGGTGCGCTGCTCGGGGTTGAGCTGGTCGTGCAGCCCCATGAGTCGGAACACCGCGTCGCTCTCCGGGTCTAACCCGTACGCGCTGACGCCCCACGTCTGGACGTGCTCGTTGCCGTCGAGGTACATCACCTGCATGAGGTTGTAGGTGCTGCCCTTCGGCTTGTTCCAGATTTCACCCGGGCGCCTCGGGTTGGTCGTCTGCGAGACGAACCGCTGCTCGCCCTTCTTGGCGCCCTTGGTCGCCGTCTCGATCCAGAAGCGGATCTTGCAGCGCAGCGAGTAGCTGTAGGGGTAGTCGTCAACGTGGTAGGCGGTGTCGACGCTGGTGTGGCCCTGCAGGATGCGGACGCGCTCGATGCTGCTCATGCCGTGCCTTTCTCCTTGGGGGTTCCTGATTGCGAGGGCTGGGTTGCCGTCCCTCCCTCACTCCTTAATCATGCAGCATTAATGCCGGGATGGCGAATCGGTGGGCGGCCGGTGGTAGCGGCTGCTCGTGCTCGCAGGTCGATCACAAGGGCGCTCGCGTTGTCGGTGCTGCCTGCGCTGCGCGCGGCGCGCACCAGTCGGGTAGCGGCGTTGCGGGTGTTCTGGTGCACGCGCAGGACCCGGGCGATGGTGTCGGGACCGAGCTGTCGGTGTACGCCGTCACTGCACAGCAGTAGGTGTTGGGTCGACGGCGGGCGGAACGACAGTCCCTCTTCCCGCGAACCCGCCGCCGTTCGGCGGTCATTCCGGAGCCCGAGCGCCCCCGCCGGAGGCGCACGTGGAAAGACGCACGTAGGGTGGCGACGGCATCGACCGGGGCGGCGTCTCCTGCCTATCCGTTGAGGCGGCCGGCGGAAGGCGGGACGGCGTCGTCGGGCTGGCGCACTGCAAGGTCTTGGAGGCTATCCGCTCTGGGGCGTAGGGTTCGGCGCGACTGTGCCGTCGGAGCTGCGGACCAGGGCACCTTCGTGGTGAAGTTCGGTCAGCGCGCGGCGGACCGTGCCGGGGCTGACTGCGTACCGGGTGCCCAGCTTCGCCTCGGAGGGTAGAGGCTGGCCTGGCGTGAAGGTGCCGTCCGAGATGTCTTGGCGGATCGCGGCCATGACGAGCCGATACTTCGCTGCGGTGGGGCCGGTTTCTGCGGTGCGCACTGGAGGGCCCGCTCCGGCGCCGCGCCCCGGTCGGCTGTTGATCCACTGTTCCACACGGTGGCGTCTCCACGACCGGATGATGCCGCGTCTTGGCGCGGGTTCCTCCAGATCAGGGCGCGG
This sequence comes from Micromonospora sp. NPDC048170, assembly GCF_040652795.1. Lineage (NCBI taxonomy): Bacteria > Bacillati > Actinomycetota > Actinomycetes > Micromonosporales > Micromonosporaceae > Micromonospora > Micromonospora sp. NPDC048170. The sequence goes on along the minus strand of NZ_JBEZMR010000010.1, from coordinate 107,040 downwards.
TAGGTATCCGTCTTCGCCGCGTTCCCAGGCCGCTTTGCTCATGTCGACGTACTTGGACCATGTGCTGGCCTTGGCGTCGATGAGTGCCCGGAACTCCAGGGCGGGGATCAGCTCGTCGGGGTCGCCGTCGAGGGTGATGGAGTGGACGCGCGCCTGGGACGCCTCGGCGATTCCTTCGATCGTGGCGGCCAGGTCTTCGAGCGGGTACAGCAGGACGCCCTCTGGGCCGGGGACCGGGGAGGGCCATCCGGAGCCCTCGGCGCGGCGCTTCGGGCTGGTCTGGATCGCGATGGTCTGTTCGCTGCGGCTGGTGAACTCAGCGGCGCCGGCGCGGTCGGTCATCCGCCGTCCGTCGATGACCCAGATCTTCACGTCTGTTCCTGCTCGGATCGGGGGCCAGAGTGTGCGGCGGCCGGGGATATGCACCCGCGAGCGGATGCCAGCAGCACCCCGGCCACCAACCAAAAACCTCGACAACGAGCGGATGCACGCCGTGAGATTGGTGCCGAGTGTAACAGTGTCGTGCCGCAGGATTCTCCTGCTGCCGAGGGCGTCCGATGGTGACGTCACTGAGGTCATGGCTTCCCTGTCAGGGTCGAGAGCGTGAACGTGATGTGGCTGGCGGTGACCGTTCACGAATGCGGCGGGCCCGGCGCGTCGGCGTCGGGCTAAGAGATCGTTTGGTGCGGAGAGCGAGGCCGGAGCGTGTCCCTGAGCGGGTAGCGGTCAGGATGGACAGGGTCTGGCATCTCAGTTTTGCTGAAGTTGTGTCCTAGGAGGCATCGGGCTCGTGGGCAGATCGATGCGGTGAGGGTGCCCGGACTCACCGGGCACCCTCACCGAGATCACGCCGCGACGCGTTCCTGCGCCGCCGGTCCCAACAGGTGATCGTTTCCACCCTCACTGAGGTCGTCCGCGTCAGGCTGAGGATCAATGGACATCGGCGTCGCCTCGTCGCCGCCCTCGCTCAGTGCGCCGTCCGGCACGACGTGCAGACGCGGCGTGCCGTCTTCCGGTTCGCCATAGACGGAGTCGCCTTCTTCGACGTCATCCTCGCCCTCGTAGTCGTCCTCATCGAGGTCGCTGTCGGACTGGTCAGTGGGCTTCGACGTCAGCGATACACGCAGTTCGCTCTCGGCGTCGGACAGGCCGTAGCCTGCGTCGCTGAGGCGGTCGAGCCAGCTCAGTGCCAGGTCACGCCGGAAGCGGTAAGGTGCGGCGAGGAAGTCGTTGAGGTTCCTCTCGTTACCAGCGACCCAACGACCCACCAGCAGACGAACGAGGCGAGCCTCGCCCGCGTCGTTGATTTCGACCTTCTCAGGGTCGATGCCAACCAGCCCGGTAAGCAGTTCGTGCTCATCCCGGCCGCCGTTCGTCAGCGCCGGATCGGACAGCGTCGCGCGCAGAGCGTGGACGTACAGGGACTTCGCGGCCTTGGCGTTGCCGTAGGTCTCCACCACGAACTTGCGGCGCAGCTCGCCTGCGGTCTGCAACGCCGTGCGGAAGGCTTCGGCCTTCGCCGCCTCGCTCTCCCTGCGGGCGATCTCGGTGGGGGAGACGTACGTGCTGTAGACGCCGCGCCGTGTGAAGCCGTGCGCGTCGGGGTTGAGGCAGATCACCACCACCGCAGCGTCGTGCCCGGAGGTGTCGATGAACGCGGCGAATCCGGGCTTGTTGCGAACGTCGGCGTCCTTCAACGACTCGCCCTCGGGACCACGTAGATCCTTGACGGCCGCCTCGCGGCTGCTGTGCGGAAACCCCTTCGGCTTCCCGACGACGACAACCCCGGCCTTGTCCAGCTCGGCGCGCAACTTCTTGGCGGTTTCTGCGACCCTGCGCTTGCGCTTCTCACTGGCGACCTGGTGGCGCAGACCCCATGCGGTGCCGGCCTTCTTCAGGATCCGGTCGAGTGCTGCCTTGTCGCCGTCGAACGTGGCGACTTCTGCGGCGTCTTCCAGCGTCAGGTCGCCCTTGTCGACCGCGTTCTGGATCTGAGCGCCCTGCTTCGCCAAAGTCAGTGACCGCTCGACGTGGGCCCTCTTACGCCCGGTCCGCTCCACGATCTGCTCGGCAGTCCAGCCCTCCAAGGTGAGCTGCCGGTAGCCGCTGGCCTCCTCGCTGGCGGTGAGCGCCTTGCGGTGCAGGTTCTCCTGCAACATCGAGGCGATCTGCTCGGCGGTCAGGTCCGCCATCGCATCGTGCACCAGCACCGGCACTTCCAACGCCATCGGTGACCCCAGCTCGATGGCCTCGATGGCGGCGGCACGGCGACGCTGCCCCTGAGTGATGTAGATGCCATCCTCGCCCGGAACCCCGAGCAGCGCCTGGAAGACACCGCTCTGCGCGATGCCGTCACGCAACTCGCTCAGGTCACCCAGATCCTTGCGGATCTGACGTGGGTGGACTCGAAGGTCTCGCGGATCCGCCCACACCAGGCGCGGACGAACCGGAGGCACCGTGCGGTCCGCCTCGGGGCTGCCGTCCGTCTCCGAGCCGCCCTGCGGGTCGGGGCTGTCGAGGATGCCGACCGGCTGATCCATATCGAGCGCTTCCGGCCGCATCACTTCGGCTCTGGTTTCCATCACGACATGACTCCTTGCGGTGAGGTTGTTGGTCGCAAGTCCGGGCTGCCGTCCGGCCTTGTGCTTTAATCATACAGCATTAAGCTCTGTGGTGCAAGTGAACGCCTTGCCTGCCTCAAGTCAGTTGACAGGAGCGCTCAGTTAGGACTGCGGGAACGTGTCGGGCTGGCTCGCGGCGAACACCGCTGTCGCCCGTCTTACCGGCATCAGTGCTGACCGGCGGGCTTTATCCGTTCAGGGGCGCGGTGGCGACGGTCGACCATCGGTAGGTGCGGTCTTCCCGGCGTAGTGCGATCAGTGAGACCTCGTCGATCGTCGCCGGCACGGGGGGTAGGTGTCGCAGTTCGGTCAGCCGGGTGCGGATCGGCGCGGTGGGCGCTGGCGCGCTGCTGTAGGCGATTGTGACGTGGGGCCGGAATTCGTCGGCTGGTTCGGGAACGATGGGCCACACGGCGGCGATGGCGGTCCTGATGGTGGTGCGGACCCGCTCGACGGGGTTCCAGGGTTGCACGAGCAGGCCGATGCCTTCGGCGTCAGGGTCGACCGGTCCGAGGGACAGTTCCAGCGGTGGCAGGGCGGCGCACCGCTGGCGGGCTTCGGCGACGATCGCGTTGATGTCGGTGTCGGGTACTTCGTCGGTGAAGCCGAGGCCCTGGGTGGTCAGGTGCAGGCCGTCGAGCGGTACTGGGTCCAATCCCGGCAGCGGGGCGAGTTGCTGTTGAAGGTTGGTGACGTGGTGGTGGAGTGCGGGCTGTTGTTGGAAGGTGAGGTGCCAGGTGTAGAAGTGGCGGCCGGGGCGCCAGCCGGGACGCCAGTACCAGTGCTCGGTGAGGGTGGGCAGGTCCTGGTAGGCGGTCCACCGTTGCCGCAGGCTAATCAGTTCCCGGCTGCTCATGTCGGCGATCGTAGGCCCGCCGGTGGCGCCGTCCGGTGGCGTGTGCGGTCGGTGAGTAGGTCCGCGACGTCCTGTATCCGGGGGTGGTGGCGCAGGGGGTGGGCGGTGGTGAGGAACTGGTGGGTGCGTTGGTGGACGGATTCGAAGCGGTGCGCGGCGGTGAGGGTGAGGGCTTGCATCGCCAGTTCGGCCGCCTGTTCGGGGTCGTCGACGTGGAGGTGGGCGGTGGCCAGGTCGAGGCGGCTGAGGGCTTGCGGGCCGCGTAGCTGGGCGGCGTCGAAGGCGGCGATGGCGGTGGTGAGATGGCCGGTGACGTGGGTGGTGTGGCCGAGGGCCAGGTAGGCGGTCGCGGCGTTGGCCGCGGCCCGGGTGGGGCAGTACGGGCCGAGGGTGAGGCTGGTGCTGACTGCCCGTCGGGCGGGTGTTCGGCCAGTAGGTCGAACGTCCGGCCGACGGCCCGGTCGACGCCACTGCGGTCGCCGAGGTGGGCGAGGGCCCGCGCTTGCCCGTTGACGGTGAGGCGGATCCGGTGGGGGCCGGTGCCGGCGTGGCGGAGGCCGTCTTCGGCGTAGGCGAGCGCGTCGCGGTGGTTGCCCGTGTAGAAGGCGATCAGGCTCTGGGTGGCGCGGGCCCAGGCCTGGGTGTCGGGTTGCTCGGCGGCGTGTGCGAGGTCGAACGCTTCGGCGGCGTAGGTGTGCGCGACGCGGAAGGCGCGCAGGTCCAGGGCGAGGGCGGCGAGGAGCCCGGACAGGTGTGCGGCGGCGGTGTAGAGCCGGGCGCGTTGTGGTGGGTGCTGCCGGCCGGCCATCAGCTGGTCGACGCTGACCCGCAGGGGGCGTAGCCGGGCGACGAGGACGGCGGGTGGGCAGCGTTCGTTGTCGGCGATCGCCTGCCGGACCTCGTCCTCCAGGTGCGCCAGCCGGCCGTCGTCGTCGGTGGCGGTGGTCAGCGCCGATCGGCGGGCGGTGATGGCGTCCTCGGGCTCCCACCACGCCGCCGCGCTGGTGCTGCCGGGGAGATCCGCCGGGCGGTGGCGGCGGTGGTGCAGGTCGGCGATGCGGTCGTACTCGGCGGTCAGCACACCACCGGTGCGCAGCACGTGGTCGCAGCGGGCCCAGAACGGGCGTTCGGGATGCTGCCGGCCGGTCTCGGTGTTCGCCACCGAGCTGCGTCCGTACTGCACGAGCCGGGCGAGGCTGTGCTGGGTGTGGCCGGCGTCTTTACGCAGGTGGGCGAGGTGGCGGCCGAGTGCACGGCGGGCGGTGGTGATCTCGTCGTGGTCGACCATCGTTGCCACCCCCGGGTTGCCGCGGTCACGATGAGCGAACACCATAGCCGCCCTGGGTGACACTTTCCGAGCTGCCGGCGACGGCCCCCGCCTGGCTGTCGGCGGTGCTCGCGCGGGTTCTCGACGCCGCTGTCGGCAGGTCGGGGCGGCGGTGCTGGCGGTGTCGGAGTTGGTGTCGGAATCTGCCGACAATGTCAGCGCACGGCGCTGCGGGCGTGTCGCTCCTGCCGCGCCCTACCGTCCCTGCATGCCTTCCGGACGCTGCGATGTCACCGCCGATCTGCCTCGTAAGCGGATGGCCGCCGGGCTGCTGATCACCGGCGCGGACGAGCGGGTTCTGCTGGCCGAACCCGCGTACAGGCCGGATTGGGAGATTCCCGGCGGGTGCGTCCAGGCGGACGAGTCGCCGTACCAGGCCGCGGTCCGGGAGTGCCGGAAGGAACTCGGCGTGGACCTGACGCCAGGCCGATTGCTCGTCATGGACTGGGTACCGAACCGCGACGGGCGCACCGAGGGCGCCATGATCGTCTACGACGGCGGCACCCTCGCCGCCACCGCGACGCAACTGATCGTGGTGCCGCCCGGCGAGTTGAAGGGCTGGGCGTGGTCCGACCCGCTACAGACCGCCCGGCGGGTACGGCCGCTGTTGGCCCGCCGGATCGCCGAGGCGCCGCGCGCCCGCGCTGACGGTTGTTGCTGCTACTACCTCGAAGACGGCGGCGAGGCTACCTGACCGCTGGCCACCTGAGGGCTCTTCCTGCAGGAGGCGCGGCTTCGGCGGCGCCAGCCGAGACACCGATGGGGCGTGCGCGTCCCGCCGTCCGCCTTCGAGACACCACCGCCCACCGCAGTTCATCCTGCTCATCTTCGGGAGGTAACGCCATGCCCAAAACCGTTCACCCCGACCGGACGCCCGCCCGTCCCGAGCCGCCACAGCGGGATTCGGTGTTGCCGGAGTTGCGGGAAGTGTGGTGGGAAACCGGAGTGCGGGCCAGGGCGCAGGCCGGTCTGATCGCCGTCTTCTCCGAGCTGCCCCGGCTGGTCTGGGCCGCGCTCGTGGTGAGCTGGCGCGCAGACCGGGTCCGCACGTCGGTGGTGGCGGGCACGACGGTCGGCGCGGGGGTGATGGCGGCGTTCGGGCTCCTCGCCACCCAGCGGGTGCTGGTGGAACTGTTCGCCGGCGGCCCAACTGCCGACAAGGTCACGGCCGCGCTGCCCGCCCTGGCCGCGCTCGCGGCGGTGACCGCGCTGCGCGCCGGCATGGCCACCGCCATGGGGTACGCGCAGAACGGCCTGACGCCGAAGGTGGACCGGGAGGTCGAGCGGGGCCTGTTCGAGGTGACCACGGCGGTGCGGCTGGAGGCCTTCGACGCCGACGCGTTCGCCGACGACATGGAACGCGCCTCCCGCGGCGCGAACTCCACCACCGCCCTGGTGCAGGCGTCGATGAACCTGCTCGCCGGCCTCGCCGGCGTCCTCGCCGTCGCCGTCGCCGTCGTGGTGGTCCACCCGCTGCTGCTCCTGGCGCTGCTGGTGGCGACCGTGCCGAACGGGTGGGCGTCGCTGCGCGCCGGGCACCTGCGCTACCAGACCTACGCCGCCGGATCGGTACGCCGTCGGCGGTTGTGGCTGCTGCACCGGCTGATGGCCGAACGCGACTCCGCCCCCGAACTGCGCTCCTACGGCCTGCGCGGGTTCCTGCTCGACCAGTACGACCGGGTCATGGCCGTCGAGACCGGCATCCAACTCGCCCTGGCCCGGCGGGTGACCACGACCACCACCGTCGGCGCGATGATCGGCGGGATCGCCACCACCGCGGTCTACGTGTTGCTCGGCCTGCTGCTCATCGACGGGCAGATCCCTCTCGCCGCCGCCGCGACCTGCGTCATCGCCGTGCAGTCCGCGCAACGGTCCCTGGCCGTGGTCACGTTCCAAGTCGACCGCGTCTACACCGAGGGACAGCACTTCCGCGACTACACCGGCTTCATGACCCGCGCCGCCGACTACCTGCCCACCACACCGAGCCGGCCGCCAGCACGGCCACCCCGGACCGGCTGACGGGTATCACCGTCGACGCGGTGAGTCTCCGCTACCCGGACCGCGACATTGCGGCCGTCGACCAGGTCAGCCTGAGGATCGAGGCGGGGCAGACGGTGGCGTTCGTCGGGGAGAACGGCTCCGGCAAATCCACCCTCGCCACCATGATCGCCACCCTCCGTACGCCCACCGGAGGCACCATCGGCTACAACGGCCGACCCGTCTGCGACTGGGGCACCGATGCGCTGCGGGAGCGGATCGGGGTGGTGACGCAGGAGTACCACAAGTGGCCGTTCACCGCCGCCACGAACATCGCCGTCGGCGATATCACCACCAACGCCGAGCAGAGCCGCATCGAGGCCGCCGCAGGCCGGGCCGTCGCCCACGACATGATCACTGAACTGCCCTACGGCTACGAGACGTTGCTCGATCGCACCTTCGCTGGCGGCCAGGACCTCTCCGGCGGCCAGTGGCAACGCATCACCGCCGCCCGCGGGTTCCTCCGCGACCCCGACGTGCTCATCATGGACGAGCCGTCGTCCGCCCTCGACCCCCGCGCCGAGGACGCCCTGTCCCAGGCCATCCGGGACCGGCAGGGGCACGGCATCACCATCCTGATCACCCACCGGCTGGCCAACGTCCGCCATGCCGACCGCATCTACGTCCTGCACCACGGCCGACTCGTCGAAGCCGGCACCCACGACCAGCTCATGAACGCCGACGGGCGGTACGCCAAACTGTTCACCCTGCAAGCCGCCGGCTACGACACCACCACCAAGCCCGCCGCAGCGGTGCCCCGGCAGACCGCCACCGCCGCACGGAGCACACCATGACGACGCCGAACCCCACGAGACTCGCGCCCTCCACGCTGGTGATCATTCGAGGGAACTCCGGCAGCGGGAAGACCACGACCGCCCGCGAGGTACGCCGCCGTTTCGGACGTGGTGCGGCCCTGCTGGAGCAGGACTACCTGCGCAGAACCGTGCTCCGGGAACACGACAGCGCCCGCATCGACCCGGTTGCCCCGGCGTTCATCACCGCGACTGCGCGCACCGCCCTCGACCTGGGCTACCACGTCATTCTCGAAGGCATCCTGCACACCGAACGCTACGCGGCCGTGCTGCACCAGCTCATCGACGACCACCCCGGCCCGGTTGCCGTGTTCTACCTGGACGTGTCCTTCGACGAGACCGTCCGCCGCCACCTCAGCCGCGCCGAGCCCATCCCCGTTACGTCCGACGAGATGCGTACCTGGTACACCCACCGCGACCTGCTCGACATCCCCGGGGAGACCGTCATCGGCGAGAACAGCACCTTCGAACAGACGGTCATCACGATCCTGCACGCCAGCGGCCTCACCACGGTCGCACCGCAGACGCCCTGCCCCCGGCGATGCCCGCACTGCGCCCGCAAGGCCGACCAGACGACCGCCGCGACGGAGGCGCCGTGACACCGCCTCTGGACCGGCCCCCGCAGCTCACGCCCGTGTCTACCGCAAGGCACTCACGGCGTACCCATGGCTGGCCACCCCCCGCCACCTCAAACGGCGAGCTCGGTCACGTCGACCTGCGGGCCGGCACGCACAACTCCACCCTGGCCGGGCTCACCGACGCCCTGTCCTCCGCAATCACCACCGCACTGCGTGCCGGAGCACCCCCAGCCACGTTCGTCGACGCCTTCCGGCGCAACCACTACATTCCGGCCGGCAAAACCGGTGATCCGGACGTTCGGCATGCGACATCACTGGGCGACTACCTCGCCCCGCGACTGCACCACAACCACCTCGACGGGGCGGAGCGGCCATGACGGCGCTGCCCGCCGGCCGGGCGAACCCAGACATCGACCGGGGCGACGAGTTGCGGGAGCTGGTCAGGGCCGACCTGCCGCTGATGCGGGCGCTGACCGTGGTGCGGGACTCGGGGCTGCCCGACGCGTGGATCGGCGCCGGTGTCCTACGCGACCTGGTCTGGGGACGCCACTACGGAAACGGGTTCGACCTGCGCGCGGTGCGGGATGTCGACGTGGCGTTCTTCGACCCCGCCGACCTGAGCCGGGACAACGACGACCGGGACACCGCCCGGCTGGCCACAGCCGAGCCGGGCCTGCCATGGGAGGCGAAGAACCAGGCCGCCGTACACACCTGGTACCCGCGCCGATTCGGTGGACCGCCGGTCTCGCCGTTTCGCAGCATCGCCGAGGCGGTCGCGACCTGGCCCGAGTACGCCACCGCCGTCGCGATCCACCTCGCCCCCGACAACCACCTCGCGCTGTGCGCGCCGCATGGCCTCGATGATCTCCTCGACGGCGTGTGGCGGCGCAACCCCACCCGAGTCAGCGAACAGGCATCCCACGAGCGGCTTGTCCGGCTTCAGCCAGCGCGGCGGTGGCCGAGAGTCCGCGTCATCACCAGTCCACCCGCAGGCAGGGAAGGCCGATGACCGGGGGCAAACGCTACCGAACCACCCTCTCAAACTGCGACGGAGGCGACGTCATGACGATCGACAACAAGGACATCTTGCAAGTCTTGACGGCTTACCTCGGGTCCTACCCTCACGAAGCCGCGTCGCTGTCGGTGCCGCTGCAACTGCTGAATGAGGGGGCGGACGTCACCTCGCGGTCCCACCTTCCGATGCACGTCACCGTAGGTGCGCTCCTGGTGCGCGGCGGAGCCGAGGTGCTGCTTGTCGATCACCTTGCCTATGGAATCCTGCTGCAGCCTGGAGGACACCTGGAGCCGACCGACACCTCGCTGATCGATGCGGCGATGCGGGAACTGACGGAGGAGACCGGTGTTGATCCCACCGATGTCGCCCCGACCTCACATGTGCCCGCGTACGTCGAGTACGGGAAAGTGCCGGCCCGCCCCGACAAAGGCGAACCGGAACACTTTCATCTCGACTTCGGGTACTGCTTCGCCACAGCTTGCGCTGATGTGGGACCAATCCAGGAGTCGGAGGTGGCAGCCGCCGCGTGGTTTCCACTGGGCGAGGCCGAGCGGCTCGTAGGCCACCGCATCGCGCGGTCGTTGAGGACATCGGCGTGATCTCGGGCCGGTCCCGGGCGGTGTCTGATCGGGCCGAGCCGACGGCGAACTACTGCATGCTGCGGCTCCCGGTACGTCGGGCTGCCACCCTTTCGCTCGTCGCGTCTGAGCCACCCCCGCTTTCATGGAGCTTCTTGATCATGGTCTGATGGCCGTGGGGAGGAAGTCGTCCGTGGCAGCACCGAAGAAGTACCCCGACGAGCTACGTCAGCGCGCTGTGCGCTTGTATCGCGAGTCGGACCCGAAGCCGGTGATCCGGCGCCTGGCCGAGCAGTTGGGCGTGCATCACGAGGCGTTGCGGAACTGGATCCGGCAGGCCGAGGCTGACGCGGGTGAGCGTCACGACCGGCCGACCAGCGAGATGGCCGAGGAGAACCGCCGGCTGCGTAGGGAAATCGCTGAGTTGCGTCGGGCGAACGAGATCCTGAAAGCGGCGAGCGCGTATTTCGCGGCGGAGCTCGACCCGACCCGGCGACGGTCATGAGGTTCGTCCACGAACACCGTGACCAGTTCGCGGTCGCGCTCCTGCTACGGGTCCTCAACATCGGTGCTTCGACCTACTACGCGTGGGTCAAGCAGTTCGAGCAGCCCTGTGACCGGGACGTAGTCGACCTGGGGCTGATCTCGAACATCCACGAGATCTGGGAGACATCGGGGCGCACCTACGGCGCGGACCGGGTCCACCGGCAGCTACGTCGCGACGGCATTCGCGTGGGCCGCAAGCGCATCGAGCGGCTGATGGCCGCCCACGGCTGGCAGGGTGCGTTCCTGCGTCGCGGCTGGCGCGGCGGCTGCACCCGTCAGGATCCACGGCACACGCCGGCGCCGGATCTGGTCAACCGGCGGTTCACCGCCGACGGGCCGAACCGGCTCTGGGTTGCCGACGCCACCCGCATTCCCTGCGGAGAGGGCGTGTTCTGGCTCGCCGCGGTCCGCGACGCGTTCTCCCGCCGGATCGTGGGATGGAAGACCTCCGACCGCTGCGACACCGACCTGATCCTCGCCGCCCTCGAATACGGCATCTGGTCCCGCGACGTCCGCGACGGCCAGTTGATTCACCACTCGGACAGGGGATCGAACTACACGTCTTTCCGCTTCGCGGAACGCTTGCAGGACAACGGGATCCTGCCCTCGATGGGGTCGGTCGGCGACTCGTTCGACAACGCGCTGATGGAGAACTTCTGGTCGACGTTGAAGATCGAGCTCGTCTACCGCACTTCATGGCGGACCCGCGACGAGGCCGAGAACGCGATCTTCGCCTACATCGACGGCTGGTACAACACCCGCCGCATCCAGAAGGAACTGGGCTACCTCAGCCCGAACGAGTACGAGACCGCCTGGCACAGCCGCCAGACGGAACCAACCGAGCCACCTATCGCCACCCCTGCGCCAGCCGGCAGCAGGTAACCACCGCTCCATCAAAGCGGGGGGAACTCACGTCAGCGGGGGCGAGTCCCACCAGACGCGGTGATCGCGAGCGTCACAGGTTGACGCCGACGGTAACTCGTAGATCCCAGCCCGGCAGGTCCTCCCCGTCGTTCGGCACGAGACGGTGATGGAACCAGCCGGCGTCGGGTCGGCCTGCTTGCTCCCATCGGTGCAGCCACGACCGCAGCGCGGTCAGGGATGGTGAGCGTGTGCTGTCGGCGAGGATGGTGCCGTCGGCCAGGATGACGGCTGCGGTGGTCGCGGTGGTGTGCCCGATTCCGCGCCTGCCGTCGTCCAGGGCGGCGATGCTGCGGTCCGCCGCCGACGACGGAATAGGCCGTCCACGACGGCCAGTCCAGGGGCGCGCGGTGGTAGGTCTCGGTGTGACCGGGGTTGCGCAGTAAGTTGAGCGCGGTGCAGGCGCCGGTGTGCTGCGAGTCGTCCTGGTCGCGCCAGCCGATCGATATCCATGCCGGGTCGGGGTGGCCGGTGTGGTGATCCACCCAGCGTCCGGGCAGGGTCAGGGTGTCGTCGACGGCGGTGGCGGTGCTTTGGGCGTAGCCGCCGAAGGTGACTGCCTCGACGTGGGGTTGTCCTGCGGTCAGGGTGATGGTGGTGACCAGGGTGGTGGACGGCTGCGTGACGATGGGCAGGCAGGCCACGATCCGTCCGTCCGGGGCGAGTTGGTCCACCCACGCGCGGGGTAGCCGTGGAGGCGTGCACCAGGCGGCGATGCGCTGGTAGGGAGCGTGTGGCGGGTAACCGTTCATGCCGTCGGCGGTGTGGCAGGTAATGGTGGTGACGCCGCGTTGGCGGTGCAGGCGGTCCGCCCAATCGACGAGGTGGCCGCTGATGTCGATGCTCGTCACGCGTCCGGTCGCGCCGGCTCGGGCGGCGAGTAGCGCTCCGGAGTAACCGGTGCCGGTGCCGATCTCCAGCACGTGGTCGCCTTCGCACACATGCAGGGCGGTCACGTCACGCTGGATGGCCTCGGTCGCGGAGCGGTGCAGGGTTTCACCACGGTCCGGGTTGTGGACATAGAACTGCTCGGGGACGCTGGCGAGCAGCGGGTCGGTAGCCGTCACAGGACTCCTCCCGCGGATGCCGGTGAAGCGTGGGCGGTCTCATGAGGGATGGAGCTCGATCCGCAGCCCATCCGTGTTTCTCTGCCGCACCATCCAAAATGGCTCGATCGAGCCGCGCTGAGAGTCGATCATTACGAGTGTTCCCTGCACCCGTGCGTGAGCCGCCTTCTACCCTGCGGCCTCGGGCACTCCGGCCGAGGGCATCGTGGGGGCGAACGGCTTGGTGCCCTCGAACCGCTCCACGTTGATGCTGCCTGTTTTGGATGGAGGGCTGATGCTGGCTCCGCTGCGGTATGGCGCGTTCCGATACCTGGCTGCTGGCCGGCTGGTCAACATGCTGGGCAATGGTGTCGCTCCCATCGCGTTGGCCTTCGCCGTGCTTGATATGACCGGCTCGGTGCGCGACCTGGGCCTGGTGGTCGGCGCGCGGTCGCTGATGACCGTGCTGTTCGTGCTCTTCGGTGGGGTGATAGCTGACCGGATTCCGCGCCGGCTGGTGCTGGTCGGCTCCAATGTGCTGAGTGCGATGACCCAGGCGGTGGTGGCCGCCCTGGTGCTCACCGGCACGGCGACGATCCCGCTGCTGCTGGCGCTCGGTGCGGCCAACGGCATCGTGAGCGCCCTGTCCCAGCCAGCCTCGGCCGCCGCGACGCCGCAGACCGTGCCGCCGGAGTTGATCCAGCCGGCCAACGCGCTCATCCGGCTCGGCATCAACGCGGGCATGATCGGCGGCGCTTCGCTCGGCGGTCTCCTGGTGGCCGCCGTCGGGCCGGGGTGGGGCCTCGCCATCGACGCGCTCACCTTCGCTATCGCGGCTGTCGCGTTTACCGGAGTCCGGGTCGCTGCCTCGCCGGCGAAGAGCACCCGCACGAGTATCGTTGCCGACCTCCGTGAGGGCTGGACGGAATTCACCGCGCGGACCTGGGTCTGGGTGGTGGTGCTCGGCTTCATGGTCCTCAACGCGGCCCTCGCTGGCGGCGTGAACGTGCTCGGCCCGGCCGTCGCGGACGAGACGATCGGGCGTAGCGCCTGGGGACTGGTGTTGGCGGCGCAAACCGTCGGCATGGTCGTGGGCGGGTTGATCGCCCTGCGCATCCGGGTTCGCCGGCTGCTGCTGCTCGGGGTGGCCTGCATGTTCGCCGAGTCGTTCCTGCTGTTGGGGCTGGCCCTGGCGCCCACCATCGTCGTGCTGTTGACGGCCGCAGTGGCGGTCGGCATTGCCGTCGAGCAGTTCGCGGTGGCCTGGGACACGTCGATGGCGCAGCACATCCCGGCCGACCGACTGGCCCGCGTCTATTCCTATGACATGTTGGGGTCATGGGTCGCCATCCCATTCGGCCAGATCGCGGTCGGACCGGTCGCCGTGGCAATCGGCACCCGCGACACGCTGCTGATCATGGCGACATTGGTGGTGCTCGCCGTCCTCGGCATGCTGGCCAGCCGGGACGTCCGTCGGCTGCAGGCGGTAGCCCCCGCCCGCGCTGCCGACGCAGCACAGACCGAGCCAGCCGACGGTGAACCGAGCGACGGCCCTACCACGAAGCCCACCGAACCAGCCACCCGCGCCTGACCCAGTCCTCAAGGCCGGCCGGCCGCGCCTTCAGTTCGGAGAGCAGGATCAGCCGCCGCCAGGTACTGCGGCTCACTCTTCTACCGCCGACCGGGCGTCACGGTGCGTGACGGAGGTGCGGATGCGCAACCTCGGTCGCGCTCCGGCCAGGGTTGCTCCCGTTTGGCTCGACGTTGGAGGTCGGTTCAGGCACGTCGTTGGGTGAGGATCGCGGCTGGTCCTTGCGGGGCTGTTTCAGGCGATGCCGGCTGTGATCAGTTGTTGCCAGATCTCGCTCTGGTCGATGATCTGGACGCCGTTTTTCTCAGCTTTGGTGAGTTTGCTGGCGCCGACGTCGGCGCCCGTGATGAGGAGGTCGGTGTTCGCCGAGACCGAGGACGCGGTGGTGGCGCCGCCCTTCTCGCAGAGACGTTGGAAGGTGGGGCGGGGGACCTTCTCGCCGGAGCGGGGGTCGCTGATCGTGCCGGTGATCACCACCGTTTTGCCGGCTAGTGGGGCGTCGGAGGCGATGACGGGTGGGAGGTCCTCGTCGCGAACGTCCAGGGAGACCCCATGCTGCCGCAGCCGCATCAGTTCGGGCCTCAGTCGGGTGAGATGTTCGATCAGGGACGCGGCAACCTTCGGGCCGATGTCGTCGATGACCACGAGTCGTTCCTCGCCCGCGTCGGCGACCTCTTCGAGTGAGCCGAACCCGGCACGGCACAGCCGTGTGGCGGTGCCTTCGGAGGCCATGGGGATGGCGAGCCCGATCAGTGCCCTGCGCAGCCCCACCCGGCGGCTGGCATCGATCGAGTCGATCATGCGGGTGGCGGAGACCTCGCCGATGCGGTCGAACTCCAGCAGTCTTTCCTTGGTCAGAGTGTAGAAGTCCGACGGGTGCTCGACGGCACCGGCCTCGGCGAGCCGTTCAATCCACACCGGGCCGACGGCCTCGATGTCCGCCGCTGCCCGTGACGCCCAGTGGATCAGCCGCCGTACGGTCTGCGCCGGGCAGCCGACGTTGGTGCAGAACAGTTCGCGGCTGCCGCCCTGCTCGGTCAGTGGGTGTTGACAGGACGGGCACGCGGTGGGTGGCACGATCTCCCGTTCCGCGCCCGTGCGTTTGGACTCGTCGAGCACGCCTGCGACGAACGGGATCACGTCGCCGGCGCGGCGTACCAGCACCGTGTCCCCGATCTTGATCCCGCGCGCGCGGATCACTTCCTGGTTGGCCAGTGTCGCACGGGTGACCGTCGTTCCACCGACGAATACCGGCTCCAGCTGGGCGACCGGGGCGATCTTGCCGGTTTTGCCGACGTCCCAGACCACACCGGACAGCACGGTGGTCTTCTCCTCAGCGGCAAACTTGAACGCCAACGCACCACGAGGCGAGTTGGACCGGGTACCGGCGGCCGCGTAGGCGTCGCGGTTGGCCAGCCTCAACACGGCGCCGTCCAGATCGTAGTCAAGGTCGTTGCGCCGCTCCTCGATCGCTGCGATCACCGCCTGCGCCGCGTCGGCGGTGGTGCAGTGCCTCATGTCGGCGACGGTGAACCCCAGGGTCCGCAGCCCGTCTTCCAGATCCGTCCGGACACCACCGGGATCAGAGGTGTCCAGGTCGAAGGCCAAGAACCGCAACCGCCGCTCGGCCACCACGACCGGGTCCTTCGCGCGCAGGGTGCCCGCGGCGGCGTTGCGCGGGTTGATCAGCGGCCGGTCCGGGTGTGCGGTGTTGTAGGCGGCGAACGTGGAGCGCAGCATCACCGCCTCGCCGCGCACCTCAACCCGGCCCGGCACGACGAGCTGCTCCGGCACCCCGTCGACCAGCGCCCGTACCAGGACGGTCACGTCATCGCCCGTCGTCCCGTCCCCTCGGGTGATCGCCCGAGCCAGCTGCCCGTTCTCGTAAACCAGGGCCAGTGACAGCCCGTCCAGTTTCGGCATGACCACTACCGGCTGGCCCGGGAAGCGGGCGAAGAACGCCGCGACCTGCTCGGGCCGGGTCGCCTTCTCGAGCGACAGCATCGGCCGCGAGTGTCGGATCGGTGTGTGCAGCACCGCGGGCGCGCCCACCTGCTCCAGCGGGTTCGGGTCGGGCACCCACTCCGGTTTCGCGTCGACCAGCCCCCGAAACTCGTCCTCGATCGCGTCGTATTCGGCATCCGCCACCAGCGGCGAACCCCGGTAGTACGCATCACGCAGCACCACGATTTGGTCGGCGAGTTCCTGGATCCGCTCTCGAGCGTTCACAGCGCACAACGCTACCCGTGCCCACCGACACTCCACCGCTCGCAGACCCCGACGACCTGGACTGGGTGTACAGTGCCGCGCCGGGGACCGGTGAGGTGCAGGCATGGTCGTCGGACGGCAGCACCTGGTTCGTCAACCCAACGATCAACCACTGGCTGTGTTCGCTGCACATGGTTGGTAGCTGGCTGACCAGCTCAACCGTCATCGGCCGCTGGGACGAAGACGGACAGGCCGAAGAGAAAGCACTCGCGGAGCTCGCCGACCTGTTGGAGCGGATCATGGCTTTTGACCCGCCCGCGTTCGGGGACGGCGACCATGCAACCCACTTCTGGCCCGCAGTGCTCGACCGGTGGCTCTACTGATCGATGTAGACATCCTCTTCTGCCGCAGACAGAGCACGACCAGTGGTGATCGGCTCGGCGGAGTTTGGCTGCGGCGCTCGGGTGATCAGTCCGCGCGGCACAGCGTGACGGCGCTGCGCAAGGGGGTACTTGCCCACAAAGCTTGCAGTGTGGGGTAGTGCTGTACTTCCCACGCCGCTTCACCGATCGCACGGTCTCGTTCGGGGCCGGGTGGACTGAAGTCGAACCCGGTGTTCTGCACGTTGAGCCGGTCGAGATCGGCAAGCACGGGTGCGTCAGGGAACACCAGGTCCAGGCTCACCTGCCAGTATTCTGGCTGGTACCAGTCGGTCTCGGTCCAGGCTTCTCGCACGTCGACGGCGAGCTGACGAGTGAAGCTCAGGCTGGGGAGCTGATCGTGCCAGCTGTACCGGCCCCACTGAACGATGAAGCCGTCGGCGTCGCTGTCCGGCCCTGGCTCCAGGCCGTCAACCGGCTGGGTAAGAAACTCGCGGAACGCCTTCCACGCCGCCTCGACGTTGTCTACCTGGTCCGGAGTCAGGCCGTGTCGGCGTAACAGCACGACCAGTTCTTCGGGCGAATCACGCCACGCGATACCCACAGTTCAGCCCTCCCGACCCGGAACCCAACGTCCGCTGGATCAGGTTGACAGGCGCATGCGCACAACACGAAGCGTCCTCCTTCCGCCGAGGGCCGGAACGGGCACCGCTTAGGCGTATCCGGACCTGCCGCTGGTCAAGGTTCAGTTTGCTGTCTCTGGGACGATGGTGCCGTGTCTGACCAGCGCGCCGATCTCGAACTGCTTGACAACGACGCCTTGGAACAGTCGGCGGTGGTGGCCAACTGTGCCATGAACCGCGAGCGGCAGCTGTCCGGGGTCAACAGTTACACCCGGGAGCTGGGGTTCAATCCTCTTGACGTTCTCGCCGCCGGCCTGGTCGGCGCCGGTCGGGCCGAGCCTTCGGCAGCCGCTGGCTGGTTGGATCTGTGCTGTGGCACCGGTCGGGCGCTGATCCAGGCTGCCGGGGAACTGCGCATGGCGGGACTGACCGAGCGGACACTCCTCGTCGGGGTCGACCTGGTCGACGCCTTCGATCCCCTACCGTCACCGCCCTCGAACCTGGAGCTGATCTGCGGGTCCGTCGCCAACTGGGCACCGACGCGGACGTTCGACCTGATCACCTGCCTGCACGGACTGCACTACGTCGGAGACAAGCTCGCAGTCCTGACCCGGGCGGCCGGCTGGCTGACGCCCACCGGCCGGCTCGTGGCCGACCTGGACCTGTCCAGCATCCGGCTTCCGGACGGGCGACCCGCCGGGCAGCGCCTCACCGCCCGACTCCGTGCCGAAGGATTCTCCTACGACCCCCGGCACCGCCGGATCAGCTGCACCGGCCGCCGCGAGATCCGCCTCCCATACAGCTACCTCGGTGCTGACGATCGCGCTGGCGCCAACTACACCGGACAACCCGCCGTGCATTCCCACTACGCCGAAGACCACTGACCGCACCGGCAACATCCGCACATGCCGCGATCCGCGCGGCGGCTCAGACGCCACGACAGTCACCCTCAGTAATCGCGATCTGGGCCCGACTCGGGCAGCGGTAGTCGTTGAAGTCGATGGCCAGATCGAGGGCAGAGGGCACCGGTCCTCCGGGATCCGAACCGTTGAACGTCGTGACGGACCTGTGCACGTTCGGCTGTAGCCGGTTGGACACGTTGACCCGTACGCCGACACCACCTGGTGCTCAGCGCAGCGGTGAGCAGGCGGGACATACGGGGTGGTTCGGGCGTGGGTTAGCCGAACAGGTCAGGTTGGTCGGCTGTCCCCGTAGGGAGTGCAACGCCGGCCGCAAGCCGAAGGCTCTCGAAAGTCGGCGGCTTCACCGGCCACCGCCGGGAGATCAGCTCCGGTAGCAGGTGGGCGGTCGCGACGGTGTCCCAGTAAGCGCGGTGTGGCTGGCTGCCTCCGGCCGCCGCCTGCACCGTCTCGCGCAGCCGCAGGCTGTCCACCAGCGCCGACAGAGAACACTCGGGGAAGTCCAGCGCCCGCGCCAGCCGCAGCGTGTCGAGCAGGCCCGCCGGGCAAAGCGAGGGCAGGTACCTGCTCAGCAGCCGCCAGTCCACGTTGATGTTGTGCCCCACCACCCACCGGCCCTCGACCAGCTCGAGTAGTCTCGGCGCGATCTGTTCCAGCGGCGGTGCGTCGGCGAGCACGGCGTTGGTCAGTCCCGGAGAGAGCCAGGGCCGCTGAGGTATCGGCCGTCCCGGGTTGACCAGCGACGTGAACGCCTGACCGAGGTCGGGCCGCCCGTCTGCGAGGGCAACGATGGCCACTTCCAGGATCGCCTCGGTGCCACGGTCCTGGGCGCCGCTGCCTTCCACGTCGAGTGCGACGATCTCGACGCCGTGCCACAGCCGGAAACCCATCGGCGCCAGTCTCCCGTAGCTTGCCTCAGTCGTCGTCATGCCGCGCCGCCTGCTCGAACGATTCACGAAGGACCGCCAGCGCCAAGACCTGCGCGGGGCCGACGGTCGGTCCGAGGTAGGCGCGGGAGCCGACGGAGACGTGGCCCCACCGCTGCCGAGAATGCCCCACACGTTGTAGCCGACAGGCATCGCTGGTCACGATCGCTCTTGCGCCTGAGCGCGGCGCAGCGCGACGGTGAGGGCTCGTTCGCCGGTGGCGGTCAGGCTGACGGTTATCGCTCGCTGATGCGGGACCAGATTAACCAATCGCAGGCTCAGCAGCAGGTTGATCGTGTCGCGGACGGCTGTTTCTTTGACGCAGGCGTGCATCGCCAGTGCGTCGCTCAGTGTGCGAACCGTCCAGTGCCTCTCGGGCTGTCGCACGAGGGTCTGATAGATCCGGCGCCGTGCCGAGGTTGGCCGCTTCAATGGGGTATACATCACAGCGTTCCGAATCGCGTGATGGAAGCCCGGCGTGACGCGGAGGCTGTGCCGTACTCGGGTCCGCCCATTTCTCTCAGCTTCCGACGGAGCATGTCAGGGCATCGCTCGCGATTCTTACTGCTTCGCGGAGAGTTCGCAGGGTTGCCTCGGGCATTGAGCCGGCCCTGAGACCGGCTGTTGTCGTGATGTGGGCGAGAGCGTGCTCATGTGGCTCGTTGAGGTGCAGGGCGGTGCGGTGGGCGAGGACTTCCCGGGCGGCGTATCCGTCGGGTGCTTCGAGGACCTCGGTGGCCACGTGACGCAGGAGTTGTTGAGCGGTTGCTTCGTCGTGTCTGCTGGACAGCGTGGCGGCGGTGAGGCCCCATCGGGCTCGATAGACGGCGTAGTCGGTGACGGGTTCCTGTGCTAGGAACTGCTCGACCATGGCGGACATATCAGAGTTGGCCGTTGCGGGTGTTGCGCACATTACGGTGAGGCATGAGCCGACATGTTGTTCCCACGGTTGGGTGCTGGTGCTGTCATCGAGGATGACGCGGGCGGTGTCGGTGTCTCCGCGCAGGAGGTGAGCGATGATCGTGGCTTGTCGTCCCTCCATGAGGTGACCGCCGATGCCGTTGAGTGCGTTGGCGTGTATGACGGCGTCGTCCCACCGGCCGGCGAGGGCGAGGATGCGGATGCCTTCGCTGAGGTGTTGCAGCCAGGTCCACTGGCGCAGCTTGCCGAGATCGTCGCGTGTGCCGGTCAGGTTGGTCAGTGGCAGTGTCCGGCCGTCGATGGTCAGGTTGGTGCCTGTGGTGATGGCTTGGTACATCGCTTGAAGCAGGTGTAGTGCGGGCTGGCCGTTGTCGGCGCGGATCTGTAGGCGGGCGAGATTGAGGACGGGTTCGAGCAGGTAGCTGGCTTGTAGGGCGGTGAGTGTGCCGCGTTGCCGGTAGATGTTGATGTGGTCCCAGCACCATTGGTGGGCGAGGTTCGGCAGGCCGCAGTCGCTGGCGATCAGCGCGGCTTTGTTCAGGGCGTGGGCCGCTTCGGCCATGCCGTTGTCGTGGTGCGCGGCAGCCGTCTCGGCGAGTTCGGCGACTTCGGTGACACGGTCGGTCAGGGCGGGGCATGCGGGTCGGGGTCGGCCGAGTAGTGGGAAACGGCGGACGGCGGCGCGGATGGTGGTGGGGTCGAGGGCGGTGTTCATGGTCAGCTCCGCGGCAGGAACGCTTCGAGTGCGGCGCGGGCGAGGACGCCTTGGGTGTGGGCGGGTAGCCCGAGTCGATTCCAGTGGAAGATCACGATGTGGCTGGTGACGGCTCGTAGGCCGCGGTGGAGGGTGCCGGCTGTCGCGGCGGCGGCGAGGGCGCGTCCGGCTTCGGTGTACGCGCGGTGCCATGGCGCGGCGAAGGGAATTACCCCGTCGGCTTCGAACAGGGAGTTGTCCGTGGAGGGCGCTACCGTGAGCAGCCCGCGTACGTTGGCGGTGAGCGCGTCGAGTCGGCTGTCGGCGATGTGGTTGATCGGGCGCATCTGGGCGACCCGTGCGAAGACGTCGCCGCGTTCGAACCAGTCGAGGCCGGCTGCCTGGAGAAGACCGCCGAGCAGGATGAGCGACAGCTCGCGGCGGCCGACGGCTGGCTGTGGCTGGCGGAGGTAGGTGAGGACGCCGTGGCTGTCGGCGCAGAACAGGTCGTGCACGATGCGGATGCCGGAGGTGCCGCCGAATGCGACGGTTTCCGGCTCGTACAGGCTGGGCCACCACCTGGTGAGTTCGCCGGTGGTGGTGAGGTCGTCGAGGACGTGGTTCACGGCGTCGACGTGTCCGTGGGCGAAGCGCAGGCGCCAGCAGGGGTGTTTGCGCAGGAACCACCACCCGCCGCAAACGCCCTCGTTCGTAAGGCGGTCGAGGCGGGGCCCGAGCGAGGTGACCGCGGTCGTCTCCGCGGTGTTCCAGTCGGGAAACTCTACGCGTACCTGGTACCAGGGGCCGTCGGCGTGTTCGGCGTCGGCGAGGGCGGCGCGGCCGGCACGGTGGTAGGTGTCGACGGCGTCGGCGAGGTCGGCGGGATCGATGGCTGCGGTCGCCGCGACTGTCTGCAGGGGGGTGCCGGCGAGCACGGTGAGCACGCTGGCGGCCAGTGGGGTGGTCAGGTGATCAGCAGGCATGTGTCCCATCCGGTGTGGGTGGTGCCGTGTCGTGCGAATTCGGCGGCCAGGTGGATGCCAGCGTGGCCGGTCAGCAGCCCGGCGTTGCCGTCCTGGTCGTGGTGGTGAGCGGCTGTCTGTATGGCGGTGGCCAGGGCGGGTAGCTGGTGGTGGAGGGCGGGGTCCAGGGCGTCGGCGGTGGCGTGGTGGGCGGTGGCGTAGAGACCGGCGAGGCCGTGGCACAGGCCACGGTCGGTGAGCCGGCTTCGGTGGCGGTCGGTGAGGCAGGTGGCGAGGGCGTGTTCGGCGTCGGCGCGGCGGGCCGGGTCGTTCGTGGCGATCGCGGCGAGTTGGAGTGCGCGGGCGATGCCGGGGGTGCCGTAGCACCAGGACGGCCGGCCCGGTGTGGGCTGGCTGACGCGACCGGTGTGGAGGTCGTCGAGGGTGAGCCACTGTGGCCACCAACTGCCGCCGTTGACGTCGTGCTGGCGCCATCGGTCGAAGTGTTGGGTGAGGTGGTCGATGGCCTCGGCGTGGTGGTCCACGATGTGGCCGTGACGCATGGCGAGGGCCAGCAGGGCGAGGATTCCCGCCGCCCCGTGCGCCATACCGAGGTTGGCGTGCCCGCCGGGTGTCGGCAGGGTCGGGTCGGGGTCGTGGGTCACCCACCAGCCGGGCAGTAGGCGGCCGTCCTGCTCACGTGGGCGCACCAGCACCGTCAGGTAGCGCAGCACATCGGCGAAGGTGTCGCTGTGGGGCATGCGCTGCATCAGCAGTGCGCCGATGCCGGTGAGGCCGTAGAAGAGGTCGTATTCGCCGAGTGAGCCGCCGCCACCGTGCCGCAGGCGGGCGGTGGCGCCGGTGAGGCGGCGGCGTGCCAGCCGTACCACGTGTTCGTCGAGGGTCGCCGCCGCGGTGTGGTAGCGGTCGTCTGCTCCGGCGGCGCGGTGCAGAAGGAACGCGATGGCGGGGGTGCCGTAGTACAAGCCGGTGTGCTGGCCGCCGTCGAGTGGCCCGGTCGCCGCTGCCCGGATCTGCGCGTGCGCGTCTGCCCAGGATCCGGTGCCGGCGAGGGCCCGTTCGAGGTGCAGCAGAGCGATGCCTGCCGCTCCGGTGGCCAGCGACTGGCGGGCGGCGTCCGGGCCGTCCATCGTTGGCGTCCCGGCTTCGGCACTGGTGGTGGTCGCTGGCCTGTTCATTGCTGGGCGGTTCGGGCCAGGGCGCGCAGCGCGGCGGCGCGAGCCAGACGGTTGGTGCTCTGCTCGAAGGTGGGATCGACGCCGAGTGCACGGATGTGGTGGTCACGCAGCAGGGTCGGCAGGACACCGGAGGGGTCGCGCTGCGCGGCGAGGGCGTCGAAGTACCGGCGCAGGGCGGTGTCGCGGGCCCGCCACGCGTCGATGACCGCCTTACCGGCGGGGTGTGGCGGTGGCTGCCGCCCGTCGACAGGTAGGTCGACCAGTCGTAGCGTCTGCTCGCACAGTGCGCGGTCCAGCGGCCCGGTCTGCTGTGGCAGGCATTGGAGCAGGGCCTGGTATCCCGATGTGTCGTCGGTGGCGAACGCGGCGGCGAGGCGGGCCATGGACGCGGCGGCCAGCGCCTGCGCCGGCAGGTTGAGGTTGGCGGCGGCTGCTATCTGGGCGATGACGCAGGTGGTGTCGGTGCCGAACACGTCCTCGGCGGCGGCGAGCGCCTCGTCGCAGCCGTAGCGGCCGGGATGGTCCTGGTACGGCACGAGCGACAACTGGCCGGGCAGGCCACGGGTGGCGAGGTCGGCGGCGAACGCGGCCAGAGCCGTGGTGACCGCCGCGTGGTGCTCGCGCTCGGTCAGCCGGAGCACGACGATGAGATGCTGGTCGGCGTCCATGCGGACCAGGTCGCGCTGGCGCCGAATCCACCACCGGTGCACCGTGCCCTCCAGCGTCGCGGTGAACGACGCGAGGTGCCGGATGATGTCGTCGAAACGCGCAGGGTTGCCGGCCAGCCGCGCCTGTACCACGCCCGCGTCGCCGGGCACCTGAAGCCGGCCGGGCGGCGCGAGGTACGGCAGCGGCCGGCGTGCGGGCGCGACGGCGAGCATCGGGATCAGCAGCTCTGCGGCGCGGCCGATCCACCCGTGATCGTCGGGCTGGGCGTCCTCTCGCAGCTCCACCCGTTCGGCTTGTGCCAGCCGGTGGCGCAGCAACGCCCGGTCGAGCCGGTCATCGAGGTTCAACGGCTGGCGGAACTCGCCGTGACAGAGCACGACCCGGGCGGGGACCCGCCAGTGCTGTCGCCACGCCTGCAGCGCGGACTCCCAGCCGTGGCCGTCTCGCGACGGCAGGTGGTCGCTGGTGAGGAGCCATCGTGCGGCGGCGAGAATCGTGCGGCGATAACGGACGCGCGGCAGGTACGGCAGCGTGCGGGCGGCACCGACGTCGAGCGGGCCGAACATCGCGGTGCGCGCGTCGGCGACTTCGGCGAGAAAGCGTGCCAGCGGAGGGCTTTGCACGATGGTGTCGAGTGCGTGGGGGATGTGGGGGATGACCCTGCGGCCGGTGGAGATCTGCACCAGGTACATCTGGTCGGCGTCGGCGGTGACGGCCAGGTCGTCGAGGCTGATCGGGTTACCGGTGGGGTGTTCGGCGAGCGCGACGACGTCGGGCAGGAGCTGGGGGACCCGGGTGACGTTCTCGTTGTGCGGGCGACGCGGCGGAAACGACAGTTGCACCGCCACCGCGTCGCCGTACGGCGCGTCTGGCGCGCATGCGGCCTGAAGCTGGGTCTGCTGGTAGTTGTCGAAGAGGTGGATGAAGCGGCCGACCATACTCGTCGGCGAGCCCGGCGCCGCGGCGAAGCGCAGCCGGAAGTCCCCCCGGTCGAGGGCGTCGATCGATGCGGCGTGAACGGTCACGCCGAGCTCGATACGTGCCGGCGGTATCACGTCTGCCGGCTCGCCCACGGTCAACGCTTCGACATCCGCGTCGGTCAAGACGATCTCGTCGCGTCCGTCGAGCGCGGCCCGGTGCACCAGGGCAAGGAACGTCGCGTCGCGTTCGTTGACGCTGCGCCAGCTCGGGTGCGCGCGGGGCGCACCGAGGTAGCCGGTGGGGTAGCCGAGCCCGGAGTCGGCCAGCAGGTCTCGCACCGCCACGAGCGCGCCTTGGCCGTAGCGGGCCCGGAATCGGGATCGGTAGTCCTGCCAGGCGGTCGACCCGAACGGCTTGGTGCTGACCCGCAGCAGGACATGCGCCGCCTCGACAGCTTCCGTCAGCACCTGCTCGGGAACGCGGATCTGAGCGTCGAGGCGAGTGTCGATCGCCAGCGTGTGCTGGCTGGCGGCAACGTCTCCGCGCATCCGCTGTGCGAGCGAGGTCCGGACCGCGGTCGCCTGCCGTGGGTCGTCGTGGTGGTTGTGCTCCTCGATCAGGTGCCGCACCGTCTCCAGGTCGCGCAGCACGGCGGCGACGTCGCCGAACTGCTCGCCGCCAGCGGCTGTCACTGTCTCGATCACGTGGGTGAGACCGTCGATGGCGGTCATCGGCGGGCGCAGAGCGCTGATGAGAGCGCCCTGCCGCAACAGGTTGTCCAGGACGGTGGTGATCTGTTCGGGCCGGGCCGTGGGGAACCGCTCGGCCAACTCGGCGGCGAGTTCGTCATACCGGGCGCCATCGGCGGCGCTGGCGAGCGCCGTTCTCACCGGCGCCGTGTAGCGCACGGACGCGTCGCGCAGCGGGACCGCTTTGCCGCCGCCCGGGTCGGCCCGGCGGGCGGTGATGAACCGGCCGTCACGGACAACGCCGGTGTTGTCGGTAATCACCCGCAGGCGACGGCGCAGCTGCGGGTGCTGCTCCAGCCGATTGATCACGGCTGCCAGCCACTCGCTGTCGACCCGCGCCACCGTATGGTGGCGCCGTCCGACCTGCACGCTGCCGGATCCGGTGGTGGCGATCGTGACGCCGGCGAACAGACCGAACGGTGTCGCCCGCCGCTGCCACCGCAGCAGGTAGCCGGCGACGGAGATGACGGCCCGCCGAACCACCTTGGCCGTCACCGTGTCGGGACCCGCGCTGATGCGGTCAAGCTGTTGCGCGAGGGCGGGGCTCGCCAGCGTGACGGCATCCCGGACGTTAGCGCGAGCCCACGTGCGCATCAGCCATGGCAGGCCTTCACGCAGCACCGCGTTGTCGCTGGCAAGGTCCAGCTGCGAAGGCACATCAAGATCGCCGGGATCCGTGGTGGCGCGCACCATGATCACGCCGGCGCTACGGAAGATGGGCGGAGCTGGCACGAGGTCGTCCCCTCAACGAAGAAACCGCGCCGTCGGCGCCCGGGCGGGCGCCGACGGCATCGTCGGGATCGGGCGGCCTGGATCAGACCGGGTCGCAGGACTTGGTCGTGCAGGCGCTCGTGCTGCAGCTGCTGCCGCAACCGTCGCTCGTGCTGCACATCATGACCACCAGCGGGGTCGTGGACTCCACGACCCGCATGTCGAGCACGAAGTCGTCGTCGGTGGCGGCGGTAGGGACATCCGTGCGATCGAGTTCCAGCAGCGGCGGGGCCATTGTCTTCACGCTCCTCGAATAGTGAACAGGGGTGGGGCACACCCGGCCGAGGGCGGCTAGCTCGCCGTCGGCCAGGAGATTTGGAGCAGGCCGTACGTCTTCGCCAACACCGCCACGTTGGCCGGCGTACTGCCGGCGTTGGTGCCGGACGGCCAGTAGGCGAACGTCGGTGCCGGCCTGCGGTGGGCCCGCTGATACCAGGCCTGGATCTGTTCCGTCATCGCCGCTGCGGCGTCCTTACCGTGTGCCCCGAAGGCACGGGCCCCGAGCTCGGCACCCGAGTCACCCTCAGCCGGACGCCAGGCCAGGTAGGCGAAAGAGTCGCCGCGCACGACACCGAACGGAAACCAACGACGCTCGGCAGCCAGCTCGGTGCCATCGCCCGCCGCGAGCAGGCAGAAACCAGGCAGGAATCCGGCCAGCCACAGGTGAAGATCCGCGAAGGACTCGCTGTGTCCGACCGTGACTCCCGACCAGACCTCGCTGCGTTCGGTGTCCAGCACCCCATCCAGCTGACGAACGTCGTCTGGGGCGCCGACGTCGAAGCGCAAGCTGACGAACCGGCCCTGCCGGTCGGGCAGCCGGAAGATCCGCTCGGGCCGGGCACCGTCGCCCTGCAGGGGCACGAACCCCGCCACCTCACTGGAGGTACTGATCAGATGGTCGCCGTCGCGGCGCAACGCGATCGTCCGGGTCACGCCGTTCATCCGCAGCGGCACCACGATCACCCCGTTCGGGGCGAGGTGCTCCAGCCAGGCGGGAGGGATGTCCCACGCGCCGACCGTGACAAGGATCCGGTCGAACACGCCCTCACCGGGCACGCCGTGCACCGCGTCGGTCTGTACCACCCGTACCCGGTGCTCGTAGCCCGTCTCGCGCAGCAGGACCTTGGCGCGGTCGGTGATGTCCGCGTCGATGTCCACGCTGACGACGTGCCCGTCCGCCCCCACGACCTCGGCCAGCAGCGCTGCGTTGTAGCCACCCGAGCCGATCTCCAGTACCCGCATCCCGGGCTCGACACCGGCTTGTTCGATCATGCGCGCCTGGATGTACGCGGCGCTGACCGAGGACAGGTGCGCCCCGTGCTCATCCGTCTTGGTGATCACCGACTGGTCGACGTCGTACACGATCGCGAGTGGTGTGCCATCGGGCACGAACGCGTGCCTCGGCACCGCCCGGAACGCCGCCTCCACGACCGAGGAGGTGATCATGCCGTCAGCGATGAGCCGATCAACGAGGGCGTCTCGGATTCTGCCAACCTGATCCGAGGAACTCGGTACGTCAGCCGTGTACGTCACTCGGCGCTCCAATCTCATGTTTCTCGTGCTGTCTGTGCTGGCAGGGTGCCGGATGCGGAGTAGCGCGCAACGCAGGGCCGACAGAGCCTGCCGCCTGCAAGCAGGTGGGTCATGAACGGCTAGCCTGCCGCACGAGCCCTACCGAGTACGCTTCACACGATTACTCATTGTGAACAGCGCGGGAATACCGACTTACGGTCCGACTTTGCCGGCACCCGCTTCGGCCCTTGGCCACGCAGCGCGGCCGGTGCTCCATTCAGGGACATCGGTGGCATAGTCGGCAGGGCCGCCCTATCGGTTGAACGGGGAGACAGTGCCTCGCCATCCAGACACCACGATCAAGCCCAACTCCGCGCTCAGCGGTGCCCGGCAACGCCTGCCCTCGCCCAGACGCTCCGGCCAGTGCATGTCCCGGACCGAGCTGGCCGACGCGGTCAACGCGGCACTCGACGCCAGCTGCTCCGGCCGCGACATGACCACCCAATACGTGGACTTTCGCTGGGTCGGCAAACTGGAACGTGGAGAACATCGCTGGCCCAGCGAAGCGCGTCGAGCTGCCCTTCGTCAGGTACTCGGCGCCACCCGCGACGACGAACTTGACCTCTACAGCCCCCGACGAAGTGACCAGACGCGCGACGACGGCGAAGCGACCGAGCCTCGACCAGGCAGTTGGGAGGAAACCATCCATCTGCTGCGCGAAGAGTGGCACCTCCTGGTCCAGAACGACAAGGTCTTCGGCCCTGAGTACGCACTGATGGGCGTTTCCAGACAACTGGCGGCAATCGAGGACCTGTCGAAGGAAGCCCCCGAGGCGCTACGTCCCGCGGTCATCCGCCTCGCCGCCCAGTACGCCGAATCCGCGGCGTGGCTGCACCAGTCCCTCAACGACCACGCCGCGGGCCACCGCCGTACCCAACAGGCACTCGCATGGGCGGGCCAGATCGGCGACCCGACCATGACCGCGTGGGCCACGTATCGCAGCAGCCAACAGTGGTTGACCAGCGGACACCCCACCGAAGCCGTAGTGCAGGCAGAAGCCGCCCTGCGCTACGACCAGAAACTGCCCGCACCGATGCGCGCGGCGTTGCGTGTCCAGCAGGCGCACGCCCTAGCAGCCACCGGCGAGCACCACACGGCCATGCGCCTGCTCGACGACGCGCACCGCTGGGCAGCAGACCGCCAGCAAGGAAAGCCGGAAGGCGAGCACGGCTCCTACTGCACCAGCGGCTACATCGAAGTGCACC
This sequence comes from Micromonospora sp. NPDC048170, assembly GCF_040652795.1. NCBI lineage: Bacteria > Bacillati > Actinomycetota > Actinomycetes > Micromonosporales > Micromonosporaceae > Micromonospora > Micromonospora sp. NPDC048170. The sequence goes on along the minus strand of NZ_JBEZMR010000010.1, from coordinate 78,392 downwards.
GCGGAGCCTGCCTTCGCCTGGCGCAGCGCCCACAGGAAGCAATCGCGGTACTCGACGAAGCCCTTCCCACGATTCCCCGACGTCATCGCCAAGACTTCGCCTCCGCCCTGACGAACAAGGCAGAAGCCCATCTCGCGGCGAACCAACCAGAACTCGCCGCAGCGACGGCGCACCACGCGGTACCGATCGTGCGCCGGGCCGGATCGCGACGAATCCTGCAACGACTAGCACAGCTCGGCGCCGCGGTCAGCGGACACCAGCAACTGCCAGAGGTCCGCGCCTTCCTCAACGAACTCAAGGAGACCACCATCTGATGGCATCCGACGCCGAGCTGGCCGCGATGCGACAGGCGATCACCCTGTCGTCATTCGGCCTAGGCACCACGAGCCCCAACCCACCCGTCGGCTGCGTCATCCTCGACCGCAACGGAGTCACTGTCGGCACCGGCTACCACCGACGTAAAGGAGAAGCCCATGCCGAGGTCAACGCACTCAAAGCAGCCGGCGCGGCAGCGCAAGGCGGCACCGCCGTCGTCACGCTTGAACCCTGCAACCACACTGGCGTTACTCCGGCCTGCCGCCAGGAACTGATCAATGCCGGCATCACCCGGGTCGTCATCAGCATCATCGATCCGACGTCCCGAGGCGACGGAGGCGCCGCCGTACTCGCCGCCCACGGCATCGACGTGGAAACCAACGTGATCCCCAACGAGACCCTCACCGTCCTCGGCCCCTGGCTCACCGCCACCCGACGCCACCGGCCCCACCTGACCTGGGCCTACGCGCTCACCAACAAGGACAGCCACCAGGCCAACGAGCAGCTGACTGCGGACTTGCGCAGTAGGACAGACCTTGTGCTCAGCGACAAAACTCTCGAGGAGGGCGTCCCAGGCGGCCACGCGCCCGAACACTTTACACTGCCCGACGACCTGGACGGTGAGCTCCGACCATGGCTGTCGGCCTGCTACACCACCGGGTCCCGAACCATCCTCGCCGTTGGAGCCCACCACTCCGGCGCACTTCACGACAACTTTGATTGCGTCGATGAAATCGTGGTCGCTGTCGAAAAGGCCTCACCGACGGGCGGTCTCGCGGCAGCCACCGCAGACCTTACGCCGGCGGGTTTCGAGTTGGCTGATATCTCGCCCGGAAGTACGGGTGTGCGTGTTCGCCTTCGCCGGCCGAGGTCGTCTCAAGCGCGAGCCGGTATCGCTGAACCCGGTATGCACTGATGCGCTGCCCGCAGCCAAGGCCGACCATGCCGTCTGCCAGCCTATAACGCGTGAGGCCGGAACAGGCACGCCGGTGCCGGCCGGGAAGCCACCGAGGCGGTTTGGCCGGGCCGAGGGGAGGATGGTCGCGTGCGTGCGGAAGAGGCGATCGACGCGGTGAAGTTGGCGGTCACCGGAGCGGGCCTTCCGACTCACGACGCCAGCGTGGTGCGTGTGGGCGAGAACGGTGTGGTCCTGCTGCCTAGCGCTGGTGTGCTGGCGCGAGTGGTACCAAGGGCAGCCAAGGGGAGCGACCCTCGTCGGGAGATCGACATTGCTGCCTGGCTCGCCTCGCGCCAGGTGCCTGTCGTTCACCCCGCACGGTCGGAGCCCGTAATCGTCGGACAGTACGTGGTGTCGCTGTGGGAGTACCTGGCCGATAGCCGGCCGGCCGACTTGGTCACCCTCGCCAAGTGCCTGCGTCGGCTACACGCGGTTGCCATCCCGGCAAATCTATTGCCCTGCTTATCGCCGTTTGACAGGTTCGAAGAGCGGTTACAGACGGGCGCCTACCTCGACTTCAACGACCGCATTTTCCTGCGCCAACTCCGCGATCAACTCTCGGCTCGGTGGGCCGCCGCGGAATTCACGCTCGGCGAGGCGGTGCTGCATGGCGATGCGCATATGGAAAATCTCCTAGTGACGGCAGGCGGCCGAGAAGCATTCGTGGATCTTGAGACAATATGTATCGGACCGCCGGAATGGGATCTGACCCTGACGGCCCTCTACTACGAGTGTGGGTGGTTCACCGATAAGGAGTACGTTGACTTCGTTCAGACGTACGGGTTCGATGTTCGCCTGACCCCGTCGTGGTCGGAGCTGCGACTGGCTCGCATGCTGCGGATGACTTTATGGCTGGCTCAATCAGCGGACAATGATCCGCAACGACAGCGTCAGCTGAGGCATCGTATCGATACGTTGCGAGACGGAACTGCTCCTGCCGGCTGGACGGGCTATTAGATTTGTGAGCGCACAGCCTCCGCTACGTGCGCCCGCGCTGCCTCCAGCTCACCTGCAAGGTTTGGCTCCGGATCTGCGTTCGCGAGGATGGAGCCAAGGGCGAGAAGGTCATCCCGTAGCCGGCTGGAGTGGACGCCCCGTGCATCTGCCAAGCCAGCCTGTATCGAGTTCAATCCACCGGCAAAATTACCATTGCATATCTGGAGGTAGGCGATCCGAATCATCGTGAGGGCCCGCGATCTGGCAGCTTCCGTCGGATGGTAGGAGTACGCGGACTGCAATCGATTGAGAAGTGTGTCCGCCTGCTGGTGTTTGTCGGTCGTTACGGCGACATCGAAGAGAGCATGGCCAGCATCGCCGAGAATCTGGCCGACATCGGCGTAGTAGCCCCAAACTGGATTTTCCGGCCCATCCAATCCGCTGGCCGCGAACTCCTCATCACATAAAGCGACCGCACGTATGCACGCTGCCCCGTCATGGCTCCTTGCGTAGGCGCGAGCCTCCACGATCCGAACCGCCGCACGTCCCAGCGGAGGGATTTTCCGCCAATCTGAGTGGACGAGGCCAATCACATTAAGAGCGTCCGAGACCTGCCCGACGTAAGTGAGGTGCCTGCTCAAGGTGGTGGCGGTGTGTGCCCGCTGCTGCACGTCCTCGGCTTCGCTGGCCATCTGAATCGCCATAACGAGGTATCGCTGGGCTGTGCTGGGTCTATCGCCTGAATCGAAGCATGCCCATCCGGCAAGGTCAGCAAGTCGTGCTGCCGTCGACAGCCAGGTACGGCGTACTGCTTCCGTTGCCGACGCCTGGCGGGCGACCCGGCAAGCCCATTCGAGCTGACCGGCCATCGCTGCACGGGCGAGTCCACCACCGTGCTGGTGGTCCCACTCTTCGAACAGGGTGATGCTGCGTTTAAGCGCCTCGACATGAGGCGACTCGATTCTGGCCGGTGCCTGCAATTCCGATCCGGACGTCCACGGTCCCGGAAGCTGAGCAAGGGCACCTGGCAGCTTGCCGAACCATGCAGCCGTCACTTGCTGGCGATCGGAGATCGCCTGGCCCTCGGTACGTCGAGGGCTGTAGAGGCCGAGATCGGCGTCTGTCGCGGCACCGAGCACCTGGCGAGTGGCAGTGCGCCGTTCGTGGCTGGGCCAGCGGTGTTCGCCGCGTTCGAGTTTGCCGACCCAGCGGTGGTCAACGTAGTTAGCGGTGAGGCTTCGGCCGGGGTAGAGGCGATCGAGAGCCGCGTTGATGGCATCTGCCAGTTCGGCTCGCGACAGGTGCTGGCCGGGCCGTTGCGGTGATGCAAGGCGCTGGCGGGCCCGGGCGAGCAGCGTGTTGGGCGTGATGATTGTGTCGGGGTGGCGGGCCATCTTGTACCTCCCTCCGAAGCCCGGTCCGGGGGCGCTAGTCGAGATGTAGTTGTGGAACGTCGTAGAGGCCAGTGTTTGGTAGTCGACGCATGGCGGGTGAAGCGACCTCGATGATGAGCATTTCGGTGAGGAATTGGACGGTGGCGTCCAGTAGGTGGCTGGTGTGAGCGGTAGCGCTGTCTTCCTTGAGTCCGGCGGTGATGTGGATGTGCGGGAGGATCTTCTGGTTGGTGTCGTCCCAGGCGATGGTGCCGCCGCCGAGTGCTTCTACGTTGGTGAGGTCGACGTGGGTCCAGACGGGGGCGTCGGGGTTGTCGAGGCGTTGACAGGTGCCGACGATCTTGGCGGTTGACAGGCCGGCGATGAACATCGGGATGTAGCCCTGCTTGATGTTGTGGGCGCGGCAGGCGTCGGTGAGGGCGGTGAAGAAGTCGTCGCCGTGGTCGAAGACCACGCCAATCATGCGTCCTGGGGTCAGGTGGTGGCTACGCATGCGCTGCTGGGGCCTCCGCTCGATCGCCGGTCTGGAATGGGATCGGCCAGGGCCACGAGGACGGTTCGGCGCGGTTGCCGGCAACGGCGAATGCGGTGGCGATGTCCTGCGGGTTGATCTGTGCGGCGAGGAGGGCGTGGAGAAGGACGCGGGCCTTGTAGGGGTGCAGCCAGCCGGCGGGGATGAGTCCGCGGGTGAGGAGGTCTCGTTCGGATCCGGGGAAGCCGTAGGTGTGGGTGAGTGTCGGGCCGGCCAGGGTGCGGGAGGTGAGGACGACCGGGATGTGCGCGGCGAGGGTGGTGAGCGGGTCGACGAGGGGTTCGGGTACGTGGCCGACTCCGAAGCCTGCAATGACGAGGCCGTCGCAGCGTTCGGTGATGGCGTTGAGGAGGGCCGGGTCGTCGTCGAGGCTGACGGTGTAGAGGCCGACGCGGGGGCGCTCGTCTTGGCGCGGGGTGGGGATGGTGAGTCGGTACGGCACGTGGGTCAGTAGCTGCGCGGTGCCTTCCACCACGTAGCCGATGGGGCCGGTGTCCGGTGAGCGGAAGGTGCCGCCGTGGATGGAGTGGGTCTTGGCGACTCGTCGGGCGGCGTGGATTTCGTCGGCGAGGACGACGAGGCAGCCCTGGTCGCGGGTGGTGGGGGATGCAGCGGTCTGGATCGCGGCGAGGATGTTGGCGGGTCCGTCCGCGCCGGCGAGGGTGGGGTTGCGCATCGCACCGGTGACGACCAGGGGTTCGGGGCGGTGGTGCAGCAGGTCGAGCAGGTAGGCGGTTTCCTCGATGGTGTCGGTGCCTTGGGTGACGACGACGCCGGTGGCGCCGGCGGCGAGTTCGCGGGTCGCCGCCGCAGCGAGCGCGGTGATGTCAGCGAAGGTGAGGGAGGCGCCGGGGCGGCGGCGGAAGTCGACCACCTTGATGTCGATTCCGGTCGGGGCCAGTCCGGGTACGGCGTCGACCAGGTCGCGAGCGGACAGAGTGGGGCTGACGCCGTTGCCGGTGCTGCTGGTCATGGCGATCGTGCCGCCAAGACCGAACACGACGACGTTCGGCACGGGCTCTGGCGGAATCGGGGACACGATCGTTCCTTCCGGCGGTCGCGGCGGGTGCGGGAAGCCTATTACGGCATGGTGCCGATGAAGCGGCATGCCTGGTCGACGCCGTCGAGGGAGAGTAGGCGACTTCGGGGCTCGGCGAGTCCGGCGAAACCGTATTGGCCGAGGTCGGCGCAGCGGCCCTGTAGCCAGTGCCAGTCGAGGTTGAGGTGGTCGGCCAGGTGGCGGAGCCGTCCGCCGGGGGTGTCGCTAGCGGTTACGGAGTGAGCTAGCACGTCGCCGAGAGCGTCACGGTAGGCGGCGACGGTGCGGGGATGGTCGGTGACATCGACGTGCCAGACGTCGTCGCCGCGAATCCAGGTGGCCATGATCGCGCGCTTCTTATCCATGACAAGCCCAGGCAGCGCGGTGTACTCCGGGTCATCGGTGACCGCGGTGTGGATTCCGACGGACTCCATCAATGCCATGGCGAGCAGCAGCAGGATCCGTTCAGACATCGAGGACGCGGCTATCGTGTGCGGGGGTAGGCAGAACATTCTCGTCATCGGTTGGGAGCTGCTTTGGAACCGTTCGGCGGTGTCGCGCAGGTAGCGCAGTTTGTGGCGGAACAGCAGCCAGGTGCTGGCTTCCTCCCCGCGTTGCTCCCGGGTCCAGTAGACGGGCACGTCGGACAGGACATGGCTGTGGCGGCGGATGTGGTCGGCGCAAAACGCCGATCCCATCCACAACCGCGACACTGAATCCAGGTCCTCTGCGATGTCATGGCTGGCGGCGGACCGGGTCAGGTGTCTGTAAGGCGACGCTGCGGCCCGGGCGGCGTCCAAACGGGCGTCGTCCAGCAGCAGCGACAGGTCTAGGCTCGTTACCGCCCATATGATGCCGGTGGTGATCGCGTCGAGCTGGTATGCGCGAGGGATGAGCAAGTGGGCGTCCCGACCGGCTTCGATCAGGTGCCGATCCGCCTGTCGAGAGTCGAGCGCGAACACACCAGCACGATCCAGTGTGTCTACACGCCCCAAGATCAGCCGCCGCTGAACCGACCGGCGCCACCCCCGTTGCGTGCCGCGAGGGGGGATGGTGGCGAGGACGCGGCCGTCGTCGACCGCAGGGTAAACCTCGACGTCGATGAGCGCTCCAGGAAAGTGCTGCCCTGTCGGGACGGAGATTGTTCGGTGCACGTCACCGCTGGACAGCGCAGGCGCGCAGTGTTCGAGCTGCAGCAGACTGCCTGTGGGAAGCAGGTCGGGATGTGAACCTGACTGGGCGACCTGTTGGCGGTCCACGGCGTCCGGTATCCCGCTGCTGGAGCGCCGAGGGCTGTAGAGGTCGAGATCGGCATCACTTGCGGCGTCAAGGGCGAGTCGCAGCGCGGCACGCCGCTCTTCGCTGGGCCATCGGCTCTCTCCGCGTTCCAGCTTGCCAACCCATCGGTGGTCAACATACTGGGCGGTGAGGTCGCGGCCAGGATAGAGCCGATCGAGGGCGATGTTCACGGCGTCGGCCAGCTCTGTCCGGGACATGCGCTGTCCGGGTCGCCGCGGCGACGACAAGCCCGCGCGTCTCGTCGCGAGCTGTGCGTTCGGCGTGATCACCGTCTCCGGATGACGAGGCACCGACAGACCTTCCCCGTGAACTTCGTCGGACTGCAGCAGATGGGCGCCCTAGCCGGGCGTTCTCAGTCGAGGCCGGTGACGGCCCGCGACCCACTGCTGCCATCGTGGCGACAGGGTAACGCAGCGTCAGCGCGGGCTTGGGTAGGCGTCGCCGAGACCGCAAGACCGGCCTCGGCCGCCACGTGCCAGGAGCGGTGCCATGGAACGCTGGGGCTCTCCTACTGCTCCCGCGCGGGCGCAGACGAGAAGCCGCGTCCACACCCGTCCTGCGTGAAAACGCGCCACTGCTTGGGACCGAATCGCAGCACCGGTCCGTCGCTGTCCTTCGAGTCGCGTACCAGGATCGATCCGACGGTGCTGGCGACCTCGACGCAGTTGCCGTCGTCACTGCGACTGGACTTGCGCCAGACAACGTGATCATTGAACTGGGTGGTCATACCAGGGCTCCTTTGGTGGGTGCCAGACTCTCCGCCGCGGCGCGGAGGAGACGGATGCTCGATTCGGCAGACAGTGCTGCGGCCTTGAGCCGGCCGTGCAGGCTCACATAGGGGTCCAGCTCATCAGGATCGGTGTGAACCATGTCGCGGGTCAGGGTGTCGACCGCTACAGCTTGTGAGCCGTGCGAGTCGCGATAGCGGTAGATCGAGTACGCCGATCGAGGCGCGCTGTGTCCTCGGATCGAGGTGTTGGCCGGCAGCACCTGGACGATCACGGATGGATTGTTGGTGCACACGGCGACGACATGTCGAAGTTGCTCGGCGACGACCAGGGGGTCAGCGGCGCGCCGTCGGATGGCGCTTTCATCGATGACGGCGGTGTAACGTGGCCCGCCGGCGGCGAGCACCAGGCTCTGGCGGCGAGCGCGGGCGGCGACTGCGGCGGCAGGGTCGAACCTGTCACCATGACGGCCGGGTTCGCTGCGTAACCGGGCATTGGCGAACGCTGGTGTCTGCAGTAAGCCGGGGATCAGTGAAATGGCGTACTCGGTGATCGTCTCGGTGCCGCTTTCCAGATCGGCATAGGTGGCCTGCCGGATCCCCATCCGTTCTGCGTCCGCCACCCACCATCCACGCGCCCAACCGTCGGCGGCGGCGTCCACGATCGCGGCTCGTCGGTTCACACCCACCGCGAGGTAGTCACAGATTCCGCTGACGAGATCAATATCAGGGCCGAGACGTCCGTTCTCCAACGCACTGATCTGTTGCCGCGGAAATCCCAGCGCACGGGCGATCGACTCGCCCGTCACGCCATGCTCCTCACGCAGTCGACGGATCTCACGTCCGAGCCATCGTCGGCGGACATACGGACTAGGGCGATTCACCGGCAGCCTCCAGGGACCACGCACGCCCGGTCGACAGTGGAGCTGACCGGGTGCGCTCACTGTAACCCCATCAATCCCTTGGTGATGACCGAGCCGGCGGGCGGTCTGCCACTGTTTCCGCAGGCCATTCACTGGTCGAACCGCAAGTCGGTACGCGAAGTCGGACCGAAGGTAGGTATTCCCAGCGTCAACCTCTGGCGGGCATGATCTTTTTGGATGGCGATTGGTTCAGCTTGGCGCTCCACTGCTGATCGGTATTGACGGTCATTCAGACGGGCGGTGCCTGCGTGTTGCTATTGATGATTGCCATTCTGGTGAGTCTGGCTGTCGGCTGGATGGCCGGAATGGTTACGTATCGAGCTTCCCGACGGTGGTGTGGCCGGTGCGGTGGTTCTCTTCGCTGCGCTGCCTGCGAACCGGCCACGATGACGGCCACCTGATTCAACAATTTCAGCAGCAAGTTTGATCACCAGCAGAACCAGGGCAGAGGTGACGGGGTTGGAAAGCGCTGCGAGACGAGGAATCGTCGCGAGGACGCGTCCGTTGGCGGACCTTCCTGTTCGGCTCAAGGCGGCACTGATTGTCGTGCCAACGGTATTGGCTGCGGTGCTCTCGACAGGGTTCGGCCTCTGGGCTTCTGTTCGGGAGGCTGGGGCTACGCGGCGCGCGGGGGACATGTTCATCGCGGGTGGAGCCGCTGGCGAGGTGACGCAGCGGCTTCAGGTCGAGCGGAACGCCGCGGTGGGCCTGCTGCTGCCGGGCTCGACGGTCACTCCAGCCGCTTTCGAGCGTGCGGTTCAGGACACGGATCGTGCGGTATCGCGGTTTCACGAGCAGCGTGACCGGCTTGATGACGTCCCGGAGTCCGTGCGACTGGTGTTGACCAGGGTGGACGCCGGCTTGATGGACGTTGGGGCGCAGCGGCAGCGGGTGCGAGGCGATGGGCTGGTGTCGTTGTCGGCGGTGGCCTTCGGTTACCGCGGGGTAATCGCTGATCTTGATGACTTGCTGCCCGCGGTGGCGCAGAGCGGCGTTACTCCTCAGCTCGCTGACGAGATGCGCGCGGCGGCGGCGTTGTCGCGGGCTCGGGAGTCGGTGGGTCAGCAGCAGGTGGCGGTGTTGCAGGCGCTGGCGGCTACGCGGTTGACCCCTGCGCTGCATGCCGAAATCGTGGCCGCCCGATCCGCGCAGGACGAGGCGTTGCGTGAGTTCGACGCGTTGGCGCGGCCGTCGTGGCAGGCGCTGCTGGGTCGGACGCTGACTGGCCCGGACGTGCTGGCCGCCGTGCGGCTAGACGGGGCGGTGTCCGGCACGGGCGTGTATGAGCCGGTGCGGTTGGCGGGCGGTGCTGCTCAGTGGAGCCGGGTGATGACCACCCGGGCGGACCTGCTGGCCCAGGTGCAGTCGGCGGTGAACGGCGACATCGAGTCTGCCGCTGATGACCTGTGGATGGAGCAGGTTCGGTCTGCCGCGCTACAGGCCGCCGTGCTGATAGTGATGCTGAGCGTTGCTGTGGTCACCGCGGTGCGGGTGGCGCGGTCGCTGGTCGGCCAGTTGTCGTTGTTGGAACAGGGCGCACGGCGGGTCGCGGACGTTGAGCTGCCGGGTCTGGTCCGGCGGTTGCGGGCGGCATCGGATCCGACGGCGGCGCAGCGGTTGGCCGAGGGCGCTGGTGGAGTGGCGGTGCCCGTCGTCGGTCGCGACGAGGTGGGACAGGTCGCTGACGCGTTCAACCTGGTGTTGCGTTCCGCCGTGGACGCGACGGTGGATCAGGCGCGGGGCCGTGCCCTGGTCAGTGCGATGATCACGTCGGTTGGGCGGCGGGTGCAGGCTCTGACGGAGCAGCTCCTGGGAAGTATCGATCTCCTTGAACGTGATGAGGAGGATCCGGATCGGCTGGCGATGGTGTTCGCCGCTGATCAGCAGGCGACTCGGCTGCGCCGCTTTGGGGCGAACCTGCTGATTGTCGCCGGTGGCGGTCCGGGTCAGTCGCAGCGGATGCCGGTGGAGTTGGGCGACCTGGTGAATGCGGCTTTGTCGGAGACCGAAGGTTTCGCCCGGATCGGTGTCGAGCGGCTGGTTGGGGTCGAGATCGACGCTCGCGCTGTCAACGCGGTCAAATCCATCCTGGCGGAGCTGCTGGACAACGCGACCCGGTTTTCCGCCGATCAGGTGCAGGTGTCGGCGGCATGGTCCGGGCGTGACGTGCAGATCCTCGTGGTCGACTCCGGTCTCGGGCTGGGTGCGGAGCAGTTGGAGCGTGCCAACGCTTTGCTGGCGAGCCCGGAGGTGGAAGTCACGGTCACCGACCAGATGGGCCTGGTCGTGATCTCACGCCTGGCCCGAGAGTTCGGGGTCCGCGTGCGCCTGAACATGACCAGACCGACTGGTATCACGGCCGAGGTGACCGTGCCGGCCGAGTACGTCACCCGAGTTCATGTGCGCGAGATTGTGGTGCCCAGCCAGGTCCAGCGCCACTCCCGTCCCGAACTCGCGCCAGCACCCCAACCGGTTGCCCCGGCCCAGCCTGTGGTTCCGGCGGTGCCCCGGACTGGCGACGGCTGGGCGGGACCGACCCGGCCATTGCCGACGGTGCCGGCGTCACCGCCGGACGTGACGGTGGAGTTGCTGCCGGTGCGCCGCGAGCGGGCAACACGGTCGTTGCCGGCGGGCCGGTCCCGCCCGGCGGACACTCCGGTGTTTCGTGAGGTCGCGGCCCGCTCGCCGTGGTTGTGGCCGGAGGTCAACGACGCAGGCGGGTTTCGTACCGCTGCTGACGCGGGTTGGGAGGCGGCGGCGTCCACCGCTGAGCCGGCCACGGATGGGCGTACCGCGTCTGGTCTTCCGCGGCGTCGCCCCCACGCACATGTGGTGCCCGGTGGGCTGCCAACGCAGCGCACCGGCTCCGAGCCTTCCGCACCGATCGATCCTGCGGCGATTCGCGCGCAGGTCGCCGGAACGATGCGTGGCCTGCGGGCCGCGTCTGTCACTCCTCCCCTCGCGACAGGAGAACGCTCATGAGCGTCACTACCGCTACACCCCGTAATCCGCAGCTATCGGTCGTGTTGGACGGGTTGGCGAAGCAGATGCCGGCCGTGGCGCACGTCGTCGCGGTGTCCGCGGATGGGCTGCTGCTGGCCAGCACTGCCGGCCTGGGCACTGACCGGGGCGATCAGCTCGCCGCGATCGTGTCTGGTCTGGTCAGCCTTGCACGTGGCGCCACCGATCTGCTGCTGACCGGCGGTGTGCAGTTCCAGCTGCTGATGATGCACGAGGGGATCCTCGTCGTGCAGCAGGTGCCCGACGGCACGTCGCTCGCTGCGCTGGCCCGCGCCGACTGCGACCCGTCGCTCGTCGCCTACGAACTGGCGGCGCTCGCGGCACGCATCGGTGAGCAGGCGAGGCCGGGACCACGCGTAGCCGGCTGACCCAGATGCCGGCGGCGACGAGCATGGACACGGACCCCAGCGTGATCGACGGCCATGCCCCGACGGCCGCGGTCCTGGTGACCGGCGGCCCGGGAACGGGCAAGACCTGCTTCCTGCGGGCCGCGAGCCACGGCCACGCGGTACTGGCCGGCGATCCAGGCAGCGTGTGGGAAGTCGGCTACGCCACCCTGCCCACCGGCGTCACCGTCGCCCTGCGCACCACCCCCGACCAGCGGCGCTGGTGGTGGATGTGGGACCACCTCGCCACAAGCGTTCTCGGGGCTGTGGTGCTGGTCGACTCCACCCGCTTGGCGGCCTCCTATCCGGCTTTGGACTACCTCGACGCCCGCAGGCTGCCGTACCTGGTCGCGATCAACCGGCCCCTCGGTGGCGCTCGTAACCGCCGCGAGATCCGCGAGGCCCTGCGGGTCGCCGCGCGGGTGCCGGTCCTGACCTGCGACGCCACCGAGCCTGCCTCCGTCCTGGACGTCCTGCACCACCTCATCACCTCCATACCCGCCAGCTGTCACCCGCCTTCGACGCCCCTTCCTGATCAGCAATGCACTCGGACGAAAGGACTCCGACTCCCGTGACCCCTCAAAGAATCACCCGCCGGGCTCGGTGGCGCCTAGCTTTGGCCACCGCCGTCGCTGCCGTGCTTATCGCCGTCTCTGGATGCTCCGGGTCGAGCCTCGGTGGCTCGGACACCGCCGGTGGGGAGATCCGCATCGGCCTGATCGTGCCGAAGTCCGGCCCCTACAAAGCGGTCGGCGACGATCAGGCCGCTGGGTGGCGGCTGGCCCTGGAGAAGCTGGGCGGCAAGCTCGGCGGCCGACCGGTCAAGGTGATCGAGGCCGACGAGGGCGACGGTAAGGCCACCGCGCTGGCATCGGCGCGCAAGCTGATCGAGCAGGACAAGGTTCTCGCCCTGGTCGGTGGGGGCACCGCGGACACGGTGCAGACCTTGTATCCGTTGTTGAAGGAGTCCGGGGTGCCGCTGATCGGCACCGGTGGCCGGCCCTCCACGGTCGCCGATCCGACGTACCTGTGGTCGACGTCGTGGCTGAGTCAGGAGACCGGTGCGTCGATCGCCGGCTACCTGCGGCAGAAGGTCGGCGACGGCCGGGTATGGGTGATCGGCCCGGACTACATCGGCGGCCACGACCAGATCAACGGGTTCGTCGACGCGTTTCGTAAGGCCGGCGGGAAGCTGGCCAACCCGGGCGGTGAGCCGACGTGGACGCCGTGGGCGCCGGCTCCGACGACCGAGTTCTCCCCGTACCTGACGAAGATCAAGCAGGCTGCTCCTGCGGCTGTCTACACGTTCTACGCTGGCGCGTCCGCGATCGAGTTCGTCAAGCAGTACCGGCAATACGGCGTCGATGTGCCGCTGTACGCCTCGGGGTTCCTGACCGAGGGTGCGCCGTTGGCGGCGCTGGGCGCTCAGGCCAAGGGTGTCTACACCGCGCTGAACTACTCGACGACGCTGGACAACGCGGCCAACCGGGACTTCGTGCGCCGCTACACGGCGGCCAACGACGGCAAGCTGCCGAACCTCTACCACGTGTGTGCGTGGGACGCCGCGTTCGTGCTGGACAAGGCCATCGCCGAAGCGCTCGCCCGCCCCGACGCCCCGGCGGCCACACCTGCCACCACGGCGTCGCCGGTACCCAGCAGCTCCATGACGGCCAGCCCGGCCGCCGCGTCCACCGCTGCGGTGGGCGGGGGGAACGGGGAGCTGACTGGACGGTCGCTGACGGCGGCGCTGTCGCGGGTCGGGTCGATCGACTCACCCCGGGGCCCCTGGCAGTTCGGAGCACAGAACCACACCCCCGTGCAGGCGTACTACCTGCGCGAGGTCGCCCAGGACGGGCAGGTGTGGGTCAACCGCACCGTGCAGACCCTGACCACCCTCGGCTCCTGAATCGGGAAGGACAGACACGATGACCATGACTACCACCGGCAAGCAGACCGCCGGATACATGTTCGACAACGCCACCGACGAAGCCAAGAACCAGCTCCGTCACCTCGGGGAGATCCTCGACCCTGGCACCCGCCGGATCCTGACCGAGGCCGGCCTGGCGCCCGGCTGGAACGTCACCGACGTCGGCGCCGGGGCGGGCACCCTGACCGCCTGGCTGTCCGACCAGGTCGCCCCGGGCGGGCACGTCACCGCCGTGGACCTCGACCCCCGCCACATCCCGACCGGCCCCAACATCACCGTCCGGGCCGGCGACATCCGCCAGATGCAACTGGACGGGTCGCAGCAGGCGGTCGTGGCGCGGCTGGTGCTGATGCACCTGCCCGAACGTGAGCAGGTCCTCGCCCAGCTCGTCGACGCTCTCGCTCCGGGTGGGGTGCTGGTGGTGGCCGACTGGGACTGCACCTGGCGGGACATGATCCGCCGCAGCCCCAGCCCCCGCGCCACGGAGCTGCTCGAACAGTTCCACGACGGCTTGCTCGCGTTCGGCGAGTCGCGTGGGGCGGACATGGGATGGGCCAAACGGGCACCGGAGGCGATGCTGCGCGCCGGCCTGGCCGATGTCGACAGCCATATCGAGTCGCGGTCGTGGCGCGGCGGCACCGGTATCTGCCTGCTGCACCGCTCCAACTCCATCCAGCGCGAGGCGCAGTTGCTCGACGCCGGCATGACCCGCGAGGACCTGGCCGAACTGCGGGAGGTGCTGATGGACCCGGAGCTCGTGCTGTCGGGCTACCTGATGCACACCACTGTCGGCCGCCGCACCGCCCGGGCCTGACCGGCAGAACCACGAGAGAAAGGGAAGGGGGAGTGCCGTGGGCTGGAGCGGGCTCGTCAACGCCTACACGATCACCGCACTGGATGGTGTCGCGTACGGGTTGCTGCTGTTCACCATCTCAGCCGGCCTCACGCTGATCTTCGGCGTGGCCGGGGTCTTCTCGATGGCTCACGGCACTCTCTACCTCGCCGGTGCCTACCTCGCCTGGCACCTCGCCGACGGCGGCTGGACCGGCCTCGCCCTTGCCCTAGCCGCCGCCGCGGTGGTGGGGACGCTCGGGGGAGCGGGCCTCGCCGCTGCGGTGCGTCCCCTCACCGACCGGCCATTGGACCAGGTGCTGGCCACGCTCGGCATCGCCTACATCGCCGCCGATCAGTTCAGCACGGTGTTCGGCGCCGAGCCGCGCTCGGTTGATCCGCCCCGGGCGGTCGCCGGCTCGGTCGGCCTGGGGGAGTACCAGTACCCGGTCTACCGGCTGCTGTTCATCGCCGTCGGTGTCCTGCTCGTGGTGGGACTGTTCTGGATCGTCGAGCGGTCCCGCGTCGGGGCGGTCGTGCGGGCGGTGGTCGCCGATGCGGGCATGGCCGCTGCCACCGGCCTGCGCACGAGCGTCGTCCGGACCGGGGTGTTGGTGGGTGGGGGAGTTCTCGCCGTGACCGCCGGGGTACTTGGCGCACCGGTCATCGGCCCATCGCCGGGGGTGGACACCACCATCCTGGTCTACTCGCTGATCGTCTGCGTCGTCGGCGGGCTCGGCAGCATCCGCGGCGCCCTGCTCGCCGCCCTCGGCGTCGGGCAGATCCTCACCCTCGGCGTCGCCCTCGTCCCGGGGGCCGCCGCGTTTGCTCTCGCCGCCGCGATGCTCGCCGCGCTTACCCTCCGTCAGCGCACTGCACTGCCGGGACGGCCCGCATGACCACCACCCTCACTCCCGCTCCCGCGTCCGCTGGTACCTCGGCCCGCCGGCCGGTTCGTCCGTCCTGGGCTATACCGACGATCGGGGCCCTGGGCCTGGCGGCGGCGGTGGGACTGCCGTGGCTGGTCAACGCCTACCTGATCTCCCTTGCCGCCACCGCCCTGGTCATGGCCGTGCTCGCGATGAGCACCCAACTCCTGGCTGGGCTCGCTGGGCTCGCGCCGCTGGGACAGGCCGCCTACCTGACCGTCGGCGCCTACACTGCGGCGAGCATCGCCACGCTGACCAGCCTCGGCCCGGTCCACCTGCTCGCGGCTGCCGCCGCTGGGGCCCTCGCCGCCGCGGTCACCGGCCTGCTGGCGGTCCGCGCTCGGGGGACCACCTTTCTGATGGTCACCTTCGGCTTGGGTGAGCTCGTCCACGCCGCCGCGAACCAGTGGGCACCGGGCGGCAACGAAGGCGTCCATATCCCACCCGTCATCGCGCTGCCCGGCCTGGCCGCGATGGTGCGCCCCGGCTGGGTGTACCTGTACGTGCTCGCCGGCACCTTGCTCATCGGCGTCGCCGTCGCCGTTGTCGTCCGGACCCGCTTTGTGTTGCTGCTGCGCGGCATCGCCGCCCACGAACCCCGGGTGCAGGCGGCAGGGCATCACACCGGCCGACTTCTACTGGCCGCGTACACGCTCGCGGGTGGGATCGCCGGCGCGGCGGGAGCCCTACTGATCGCGGTCACCCGGTACGTCTCACCCGCCGACGCCGCCATGGGCATCTCCGCCCTCGCCCTGGCCGCCGCGCTCATCGGATCGGGCAGCATGACCGGCGCCTGCGCCGCCGCGATCCTCCTGGTCGCCGCCCGCGACTGGGTCGGCGGCCTACTCGGCGGCCATGGCCCCACCCTGCTCGGCCTGGCATTTCTGCTGCTGGCCTACCTACCCCGGCACCGCCTGGCCGGCCTCACCACCCGACTCCCCGGGAGGCGGACATGAGCGTCCCCCTGCTGCGCCTGGAGGCCGTCAGCCGCTCCTACGGTGCCCGCCGCGCTGTCGACAAGGTCAGCGTCGACCTGGAGGCCGGGGCCCGGCACGCGATCATCGGCCCCAACGGCGCCGGCAAGTCCACGCTGCTGCACCTCATCGCCGGCACCCTTCGCCCCACCACAGGCCGCATCCTCTACGCCGGACACGACATCGGCCGCTGGCCGGCGCACCGCCGGGCCCGCGCCGGGATCGCCCGCACCTGGCAACACCCGGCGCTGGCCCGCCCACTCACCGCTGTGCAGAACGTGCTACTCGCCGTGCCCGGGCAGCGCCTCGCCGCGCTACGCCCGCAGCCGCGCGCCGTGACGGCCGCCCGCACGGCGCTGGCGCAGGTCGGCCTTACCGCGCACGCCGACCGACCCGCAGGCCAGCTCGCCTACGGCGACCAACGCCGCCTGGAGATCGCCGTCGCGCTCGCCGCCCAGCCCCGGCTACTGCTGCTCGATGAACCCTCCGCGGGCCTCGCCACCGACGAGATCACCCGCCTCGCGGAGCTGATCCGCGCACTGCCCGCCGACATCACCGTGCTGCTGGTCGACCACAACCTCGACTTCGTCGCCGCCGTCGCCGACACGATCACCGTGCTGCACCACGGCCAGCACCTCGCCACCGGCACCCCCGCCGTGATCCGCGAACACCCCGACGTGCGCCGCGCCTACCTCGGCACCGATGCCCCCACCAGCCCAGCCCTGGCCACGGCCGCCGCCACGGCGGTCGGTACGTCGGTCCTGCGTGTGCGGAACCTGGGTGCCGGCTTCACCGGGGCGCCGGTGCTCACCGACATCACCCTCGACGTGCGGGCCGGGCGGGTGACCGCAGTCGTCGGCCGCAACGGCGCCGGCAAGACCACCCTGATCAACACCATCGCCGGCCTACACCCCGCCGACCCTGGCACCGAACTCCTCCTGCACGGCCAGCCCCTGACCGGGTACGGCACCCGCGCCCGCGTCCGCGCTGGCCTCGGTCTGGTCCCGCAAGGACGCCGCCTGTTCGCCGGACTCACCGTCGACGAACACCTTGCGCTGCCCCGACCGCACCCCAGCCGCCCCAGGACCATCGACGTCCGCCAGGTGCTCGACCTGTTCCCCGCGCTCGCGCAACGACGCCATCACCAACCCCACCAGCTCTCCGGCGGCGAGCAGCAGATGCTCGCCCTGGCCCGCGCGCTCATCGCCGCCCCCGACGTGCTGCTGCTCGACGAACCGTCCGAAGGACTCGCCCCCGCCGTCGTCGGCCAGCTCGCGACGATCATTACCGGCCTCGCCGCCGAAGGCACCGCGGTCCTGCTCGCCGAGCAGAACCTCGCACTGGCCTGTCAGGTCGCGCACGACATCGCCGTGATCGATCGGGCTTGCATCATCCGCCAACTCGCCACGGCCGACCTTCGCGAGTACCCCACCGAACTGCACGACCTGCTCACCGTCTCGACCACCACACCGACACCGTCATGACCGCGACCCACGATCATCACCGAACCGGCGAGGCCACCCCCGTGCCTCGCCGCCGTCCACCCGGCGCGACGGCCCGGCCGCGCCGGGTGGATACCGCCGCCCGCACGCCACACCCCGTAGCGGGCGGCGGCGGGGGGGGGGGGGGGGGGGTGGGGGTGGGTGGGGTGGGGGTGGGTGGGGTGGGTGGGTTAGTGGGACTTGCCTAGGAGGCGGGTGGCCAGGACGGCGGCCTGGGTGCGGCGCTCCAGGCCCAGCTTGGCCAGCACGCTGGACACGTAGTTCTTCACCGTCTTCTCGGCCAGGAACATCTTCCCGGCGATCTCCCGGTTGGTGAGGCCCTCGGCCACGTACTCCAGGATCCGCCGCTCCTGCTCGGTGAGCGACTTCAGCTCGCGCGGCTGCTCGACGCCGCTGCGGATGCGCTCCAGCACCCGCGTGGTGATCGCCGGGTCGAGTAGCGACTGCCCGGCCGCCACCCGGCGCACCGCGTCGACCAGGTCGGTGCCGCGGATCTGCTTGAGCACGTAGCCGGCCGCGCCCGCCATGATCGCCGCGAAGAGCGCCTCGTCGTCCTCGTACGAGGTGAGGATCAGGCCCTTGATCGAGGAGTCCACGGCCCGCACGTCCCGACACACGTCGATGCCGTTGCCGTCGGGCAGCCGCGCGTCGAGAATCGCCACGTCCGGCCGCAGCGCGGGGATCCGCCGAGCCGCCTCCTGGGCCAGGCCGGACTCGCCGACCACCTCGATGTCTCCGCTGCTCTGCAGCAGGTCGGCCAGGCCACGACGGACGACCTCATGGTCGTCGAGCAGGAACACGCGGATCATCCCTCGTTTCTACCCCCTGCCCACCCGTTTCCGCACGGGTCGAAGGTCCCGAACCGGCCACACCTGCGGCGCCGGCCCGGCCGCGCCCGTTGCGGGCCGAGGATCCCTGGTCGGCGGCGGGCCGGTCGGGCCCGGCGAGACGGGACGTCCGGCCCTGCCCGGGCCACGCTCCGGTGACGCACCGTGGATGTGTACCACTCGTCGGCGACCTGCCACGGAAAGGAGCACGACCATGGACACCGGCTTCACCGTCGAGCAACTGCGGGCCGCCGCCACCGACGCCGTACGCGCGCCGTCCCTGCACAACACCCAGCCGTGGCGGTTCCGCCTGCGCGACGGCGGCATCGAGGTGCTGGTCGACCCGGACCGGCGGCTGCCGGCCACCGACCCCAACGGCTGGGGTGTCCGGATCGCCTGCGGGGCGGCGCTGTTCAACCTGCGGCTCGCCCTGGCCGTGGCCGGCACCCCGGCGACGGTCCGGCTGCGCCCCTACCCGGCCGAGCCGGACGTGGTGGCCCGGCTGGTCCCGGACGTGCCGCGCCGTCCCACGCCCGCCGAGCAGGCCCTGCACGCGGCCATCCCCCGCCGGTTCAGCAACCGTGCGCCGTTCTGGCCCGACCCGGTGCCCGCCGACGCCCGCTGGCGCCTCGCCGAGGCGGCCCGCGCGGAACAGTGCTGGCTGGAGATGCTGGTCGGCGTCAGTGCCGTGAACGCGTTCGCCGAAATCGCCCGCAGCGCCCACCGGGTGTTGGAGCGGAGCCCGGAGTACCGGGCCGAGCGCCAGGAGTGGGTGCGCTCCACGCCCGCCCCGGACGGGATCCCGGCCGCGTCCGGCGGCCCGCAGGACGAGCCGCAGGACCTGCTGCCGTCGCGGGGCTTCGGCGGCCTGGACCGGGCCCCGGGGCGGGACTTCGAACCGGAGCCGCTGGTCGCGGTGCTCGGCTCGCCCGGCAACACGGCCGTCGACCAGGTCGTCGCCGGGCAGGCGTTGCAGCGGGTGCTGCTGGCCGCGACGGACTCGGGGCTGGCCGTGTCGATGCTGTCCCAGCCGATCGAGGTGCCCAGCGCACGGGAGCAGCTTCGGCTGTCGCTGGGGCGGTTCGGCACGCCGCAGATGGTGATGCGCATCGGGTACGGCCAGCCGGGCTGGCCGACCCCGCGCCGCGAGGTGGACGAGGTGCTCGACCTGCCGGTCGCCCGGTCCTGACCGGGACCGGGTCGGAAGGCACCTCGTCCGATCCGGTCGAACGCCCACCGCCGCCCCGTCAGGCGCCCACCGCTTCCGTAGTCGACAGCAGCGTCGCCTCCCGGTCGGGGTCCAGCCCGACCGGGGCGCGCTGCGGGCGTCCCGCCCGCGGTGGGACCGTACCGACCTCCCGCAGCCACGCCCAGGTGTCGGCGACCGTATCCGCCACCGGGCGGCAGGCCAGCCCGGCCGCGTACGCCCGCTCGACGCCGCGCTCCTGCAACCAGCGGTACTCGTGCCCGGCCGGGATCCAGATCGGCAGGTCGTTCCACGGCACCACCCCGGCGGCCAGGATCGGCCCCGGTTCGGTCCAGCGCAGCCGGGCGTCGGCGCCGGTGGCCGCCACGCAGGAGTCCAGCAACTCTCCCATCGTCGCGTGCCCGGTGCGGCTCACCACGTTGAACGTCCCGCCGGACCGCTCCGCGCCCCGGTCCAGCATCCAGCCCGCCAGGTCCCGCACGTCGACGTACTGCAACGGCAGGTCGGCCGGGCCCGGTGCCAGCACCTCCCCGCCCCGGGAGACGCGCTCCAGCCACCAGGGCAGCCGGCCGATGTCCTCCCCCGGCCCGAGGATGAGCCCGGCCCGCGCGATCACCGCCCGCTCGCCGAACACCTCCCGCACGGCCCGCTCGCCGCCGGCCTTGTTGGTCGCGTAGTCGCCGTCGTCGGCGTCCGGTTCCGCGTCCACCACGGGGGCCTCCTCGCCCACCCCGGGGGCCACGGGCGGCGCGTACACCGAGCCGCTGGAGACGTAGACGTAGCTGCCGACGCGGCCGACCAGCGCGCGGGCGACGTCCCGCACCGCGCGGGGCGCGCCGTCCCAGGTGTCGACCACCAGGTCCCACTCGCCGTCCGCCAGCGCCGTCAGGCCGTCGGGCGCGGTCCGGTCACCCCGCAGCCGGTGTACGCCCTCCGGCGTCACGCCGTGCAACCCCCGGTTGAACGTGGTCACCGTCCAGCCCCGGCGCACTGCCTCGGCGACCGCCGCGCCGCCCACGAATCCCGTTCCGCCCAGCACCAGCAGCCTCATGCGCTCCACTGTGCCGGCTCCGGACGGCGGCCCGACCCCATGTTCACGGTGAGCGGATCTGCCCGTGGCAGAAAAAGCTGGCAGAGCGTTCGGAAGCATCTGCTCATGGCGTTAAGTCGCAGTAACTGCGGCACGTGCTGAGGCAACCGTGAGGGATCCCCCGAACGCCGAGGCATTCCCTCAACCCACGGAGGTACGCCGTTCGCAGTTCGCTGCATTGCAGACGCTCACGCACCGAATCGCTCGCTCCACAGCCCGGACAAGCCCATGACGCCAGTCGGGATCCCGACACATTCACCTTCAGCGCTCTAACATTCCGTAGCGTTTCGGGTGCTTTTGGATTGGGGTCTACGGGAGGCACGGGTGTCCGAGGTCGTCATCGAAGTCGGTTTCACACCGCTGCCGGAGGATGACGATTTCGTCCTTGACCAGCTGACTGACGAACTCGAAGAAGATCTGCGCGACATTGGCGAGGTGAGTCGGCTCGAGGCGCCCACCGGTCCTGACAGCAAGGGTGTCGGCGAGTTGGTGCTGGCCACTGTGTCCGTGGTCGCGAGCACCGACCCGGGCTACGTGCAGGCACTCGTAGACCTGGTCGTGGGCTTCCTCAACCGCAATCAAGGCCGCAAGGCACATCTGAGGATTGGTGACGTCGAGCTGACCATCGATCAGGCGACCAAGGCGGAGACCTCCCAGATGATCGACCTCGTCCGTGATGCGATCGAGCATTCCCGCTGATGGGTCGGCATGCCCTGGTGCTCGGCACAGCGACCTATCACGCCGCCTCGAAGCTCACCGCGCTGCCCGGCGTCCGTCAGGACGTCGAACAGCTGAGGACCGTGCTGGACACCGACGGCGACTTCGACAGCGTCGACGCCCACGTCGACCTGCCCGCAGCGCGCATGAAGCAGGTGGTCGAAGAGTTCTACGGCGCTCGGCGCACCGGTGACCTTGCCCTCTTCTACTACTCCGGCCACGGCATCCAGCATGACGACCGGCAGTCCCTCTTTTTCGGGACCATCGACACCGACACGGCTCTCCTGCACACCACTGCGTTCGATGTCGAGGGCGTCCTCCGCCACATGCTCAACCACACCAAGGCCAGCCAGAAAGTGGTCCTCCTGGACTGCTGTTTCTCGGGCTCGTTCACCGCCCGTCATCGGTTCAGCGGCGGCGTACGGCAGGAGCCCCGGCGCCTCAAGCGCGAGCGTGGCACGTTCATGCTCCAGTCGAGCAGCCACCTGAAGGCGTCGAAGGCACAAGGTCCGGACCGGCCGTCAGTCTTCACCGAGGCCCTTCTCACCGGTCTCCGCGGTGGGGCCCGGGCGACCGCGGAGGACGGCTGGATCACCGCGAGCGACCTTTCCCGGTACGCGATGACTGAGATGTCACGTCGCCGGGAGGAGAAGCCGGTCGAGTCGAGCGAGGGCGTCACCGGCCCGATCCCGCTGGTGGCAGGACCGGACGAACGGCCACAGCGAAGCCCTGGCGTACGGAGGGAGGAGCCCGACGACGCACCCCTCGACACCGAGCGATGGCGTCGTCTGCTCAACTACTACGTCGCCTGCCTACAACGCTCTGCCGTCCTCCAGTTCTTCGTGAATTTGGCGGACAAGGACTCGTACCTCGCTGCGCCCGCAGGCCGGGAGATCATACTTTCGGCCACCGAGCCAATCCAGCTGAAGGAGCGCGGCCAGCGGCTGGCCGGGTCAGCCGACGCTGGTGGCCGTTCGCTGCAGTACGGCTACCCGGTAGTGGCACTGCAGCAGAAGGGCACCCAGCAAGTACGACTGGCGCCCCTGCTCGTCTCGGACCTGACCGTGGGAGACGACGGACTGGCGCACCCGGCGCCGCCGCAGCCCAGTCCGGCTCTGATCGACCATTTCCAGCTGGCGGCGGTCGAGGCGGACGAACTGCGGCAGGCAGTGGCTGAACGACTCGTCCCCGGCGAGCGTAAGTCCCTCGCCGAGATCGCCAATCTGGTGGCGCACACGTTCGGTCTGAAGCCGGTGTCCGCCCTCGACCCGGAGAATCTGGTCGGGACGGTCAACCGCGGGCCCATCAACCGTGTGCAGAACGCCGGAATGCTGTTCGCCGCCGGCAGCGCGGAGTCCCCTGAGCGACAGCTGATCGAGGACCTACAGGACATCACCAAGAACGCCGGAAGGATCGCATCGACCGCACTCGGCGCATTGTCGAGCAGTGTCGGAGATGAGACGGGTGAGCAGAATGCCGAAATCCTGACGGTGGCGTTGAGTGCGGTCAACGAGACTCAGGAGAACATCATCCGGGCGGCGATGAGCCGGCCCCTGACTGTTGCACAGGGACCACCCGGTACCGGCAAGAGTCAGCTGGTCACCGCATTGCTGGCGACCGCCACGGCAGCCGGGCAAAGCGTGCTGATCGGCTCGACCAACAACCGGGCAGTCGATGAGGTCGTTGAGCGAGTCACCCGCGTGGTCGGCCCGGGACTGGTGTTGCGTACCGGAAACAAGGGGTACCGGCAGCAGGAACCGCAGTACCTCAGCGAAGTGATGCAGGCATGGCCACCGCCGGCGCCGGAGGCTGACGGCCCGTCCCAAGAGTTACGACTCATGGCGCAGGAGATCAACCGGCTACGCGAGGATCTCGACCAGCGTCGCCAGCTTGAGCGGGATCTCGCCGACCTCGCCTTCGAACGGGACCTTTCACTCGCCGACACCGACGACTCCGCCCTGGTCAAGCTGGTCGACCTCACCGATCGAGCGCTGCGAAGCCGATGGTTCGGGTGGTGGTATCGCAGGCGACTGCGGTCGCGAGGTGTGTTCGACCGGGAGGCGATCACCGACCTAGGTGAAAGGGCGGTCATCGAGCAATGCTGGCGCGAGCGACTGCGACAACTCCAGTCTCGGCCGGGCACCGTCGAAGAAGTCTGGAAACGGCTGCGGGTTCTGCAGCACGACACCAGACCCGAGCACAGCGAGCAGCTGCTGCGTGCACAGATCGCCGCCCGGGTAGTCGGCAACACGACGCTGCTCCGGAACCGCGCCGACGAAATGGCCAAGCCGGAAGCAAGAAGCTGGGCCTACATGACCGAACTCCTCGCCGTCCTACCGGGCTGGGCGGTCACCGCGATGTCGGCCCGCCGACTATTGCCCAAGGCGGGGCTGTTCGACCTGGTGATCATCGACGAGGCCGCCCAGTGCACCGTCGCAGCCATCCTGCCGATGCTCTACCGAGCGAAACGGGCCCTGATCATCGGCGACCCTCGACAGCTCACACCAGTCGTCGAGCTCTCCGACACTGACGACCGAGGCGAGCAGGCCCGCGCCGGGCTCGGACACGAATGGCTGACCAACCGCCGGCTCACATACCGAAGCCACTCCGCCTACGAAGCGTTCGCCGTCGCGGCCGGAAGCGCCATCCTGCTCGACGAGCACTACCGCTGCCACCCGGAAATCATCGATGCACCGAACCGGGTCATCTACCAGAACCGGCTGACCGTCCTCACCGACCCTGCTCGCCTGGCCGCACCCGCTGCACCCGCCACCCGCTGGGTGGACGTGTCCGGCCGCTTCAGTCGGGGCGCCACAGGTTCCGGCCGCAACGTCGACGAGGTTCAAGCCGTGGTTGGCGAGGTGCAGCAGCTGCGCAAGGAGTACCCGACGGTTTCGATCGGCGTGGTGACACCGCTGGCCGAGCAGCAGCGGATTTTGGATCGGGCGCTTCAGGACACCGGTCTCGGTGACGACCTGCTGTGCGCGACCATCCACAAGTTTCAGGGCAGCGAGAAGGACATCATGATCGTCTCGCCGGTCGGTGCGCAGGGCATCAGCGAACGCACCCGCGCCTGGCTCGTTGATCAGACGAACCTCTGGAACGTCGCTATCACCCGCGCAAAATCCCAGCTGATCGTCGTGGGCGACCGATCGTGGTGGTCCGGGCAACGCGGACTGCTTGCCGATCTCGCCAGCCCATCGGCGCCAGCGGTCGGTGTCGCTGACGTCGGCCCGCGACCGGTCGACCGGTTGATCGCCGGGCTACGAGATGCCGGGCTGACAGTGCGATGGGGAACGCCGCTGCCGGGCTATCCGGTCGACCTCACGATCAGTCTCGGCGACGACAGCCTGGCGGTGCTGGTCGATGATCCCGAGGGTGATCCGGACGGACGGCCGCTCCGTCGAATCCTGAGTAGGCTCGACATCATTGCTGCGGCCGGAGAGGTCAGGCGGGTACCAGCCTGGCGCTGTCTTGCCGAACCGGAACGGGTCGTAAGCGAACTGCGCGCCGTAGTCGAGGGAGACCTCACGTGAAGTGGGGCCTGTGCTACCTCAAGGGAAACGTGAGGGAACACGAGCGCACTTTCATACCTGCGAGCTGCCGCAGCGAGCCTCTCACCAGGAGTGGTAGCCGGTGGGCGATACTGGGTTTGAACCAGTGACCTCTTCCGTGTCAAGGAAGCGCGCTCCCACTGCGCCAATCGCCCGGGGTGACCGCCCGATCCGGCAGGCCGGACCACGAGGGGCGGATCGCGAGCGGACGACGGGATTCGAACCCGCGACCCTCACCTTGGCAAGGTGATGCGCTACCAGCTGCGCTACGTCCGCGTGTCGCCGGTGTTCGTCGGCGACGGGTGGAACTCTACCCGATGGCAAGATCGCCTGGCACGCCGCCCCGCCGACGGGCCGAGCCGGCGATGATTGCGCTGGTGAACCACGGGGTAGTGAGGTCCATCGACAGCACACCACATCCCCTGACCTAGGAGGCTGTCGTGGGTATCGGCACCAGCATCTTCCTGATCGCGCTCGGCGCGATCCTCACCTTCGCGCTCGACGCGAGCCTCGGCGGCATCAACCTCGACGTCGTCGGTTGGATTCTGATGGCAGCCGGCGTGCTCGGACTGATCATGACCACGCTCATCTGGGGACGCCGCCGCCAGGTGGTCAGCACGACCGAGCCGGTCGAGTACCGCCGGGTCGAGGAGCGCAGGGACGTCGCCCCGCCGCTCTGACGCCGGCTGTGCGGGCCCAGTCTGCTGGCGCCCCGTCCCGACGGGGTCGGGTCGTCCGGCTCCGGCACCGCCGAAAGCTGAGGGTTGACCGCCCCGTCCACGGTGACGCCCGTGGGCGGGGCTCGACTGTTCCAGGGAACGACGAAGGCCCGCCACCGGATGGTGACGGGCCTTCGTGCTGGTGGGCGATACTGGGTTTGAACCAGTGACCTCTTCCGTGTCAAGGAAGCGCGCTCCCACTGCGCCAATCGCCCGCGATTGTTACCGAGGTGGGGACGGGATTTGAACCCGCGTACACGGCTTTGCAGGCCGTTGCCTCGCCTCTCGGCCACCCCACCGAGGTTGCCCCCGTCATGCGTGGCGGCAGCTCCGAGCGGACGACGGGATTCGAACCCGCGACCCTCACCTTGGCAAGGTGATGCGCTACCAGCTGCGCTACGTCCGCTTGTCTCCGGCGTTAACCGGTGACGGGTGAGAACTTTAGCCGAGCTGGCGAGCGGTTGCCAAATCGGGGTGACTCCTGGGCGCGTCCTGCGAGGCCCGCCGCGCCGGGCCGAAGGCCGGCTGCCCCGACAAGGGGCGCGACTCGCTGCCACCGGCTGGCGAAGGCGGGTGGTGGCTGTGGTGTCGCACCCCACGCCTGAGCTTCCTAGGGGGATGGGTTGGATCATCCCGGATCTTCCGGCCCGGCGCGGCGGGGGCACCTCCGGAAAGGGCCACGCGGCGGGGACGCACACCGGCGGGACGGGACCGGTCGCGTGTCGGCCGACAGGTCGCGCGGACGACTGTCAGTCGCGCTCCGGAAACTGTCCGACTTCCGACTGTAGTGGGACGAACGGGGCGTGATCCGTAACTGTTCGTGTTCGATCAGATGGGCTACGGTAACGGGCGTGACGAGACGTGCGGCCGAGATCCGCCTGGATGCCCTGCTGCGCACGGCCTGTGACGTGATCGTGGAACGCGGTCTGGCCAACACCCGCACGGCCGACGTGGCACAGGCAGCCGGGGTGAGCCAGGCTCTGGTCTTCTACCACTTCGCCACCAAGGACCGACTGCTCGCGCAGGCGTTCGCGTACGCGGTGGAGCAGGACCTGGCCCGGCTGGACGCGGTGATGCGGTCCAGCGCCCCGCCTCTGGCCAAGCTACGCCGGATCGTGCGGCTCTACACGCCGGCCGGCCGGGCCACGTCCTGGGCCATGTGGATCGACGGCTGGGCGGAGTCGCTGCGCACCCCGGAGCTGGAAAAGGTCTCCCGCCGCCTCGACCTGCGCTGGCGGGAGGACCTGACGACGGTGATCAGGGACGGGATCCGGGAGGGCACCTTCGAGTGCGCCGACCCGGCCGGGGCCGCGTGGCGGATCAGCGCGGTGGTGGACGGGCTGGCGGTGCAGCTCGCGGTGCACGAGCGGGTGATCTCCCGCCGGCAGTTCGCCGAGTGGGTCCGCCTGCTCACCGCCCGCGAGCTGGGGCTCGACCCGGCACAGCTCGACTGAGCCGGGGCCCGGCACTCTGACAACCAGGCCCGCCCGGGGAGACGCCCTGACGACCGAGTCCCGGGAAGCCGGCAAAACGGCTCGGCTTCCAGGGGCAGCCGGAACAATCGTCGGCATGGACCCGCTGGAGACGTACCGCCGCAGCCTGGCCGAGTTCACCGACCGGGTGGAGCAGGTCGGTCCCGGCCAGTGGTCGGAGCCGACCCCGTGCCCCGACTGGGACGTCCGGACGCTGGTCAACCACGTGGTGGGTGAGGACCGGTGGAGCGTCGCGCTGCTCGCGGGGCGGACGATCGAGGAGGTCGGCGACCGCTACGACGGCGACCTGCTCGGCGCGGACCCGGCCGGTGCGGCCCGGGAGGCGGCGGCGCAGGCGGAGCTGGCCTTCGTCCACCCCGGGGCGCTGGACCGCACCGTCGCGCTCTCCTCCGGCGACACCCCCGCCGACGAGTACCTGCACCAACTGATCGCCGAGCACCTGATCCACGGCTGGGACCTCGCCGTGGCGATCGGCGCGGACCCCCGGATGGACGCCGACGCGGTCGCCGCCTGCGCCCGGTGGTTCGCTCGGCGGATCGGCGACTACCAGCGGGGCCGGCTGACCCGGCCGGAGGTGGACGTGTCGGCGCGGGCCGACGAACAGGACCGCCTAGTCGCCGCCTTCGGGCGCGACCCCGACTGGACGCCGTAGCCGCACACCCGACCGGGCGCCGTACCGCGGATCCGACGGGCGCCCGTAAGGCGTGGTTCCCTCGCCGCGGCAGCCGTCGCGCCCGGGTACAGAAGACTTTTCTGGTCGAACCTGGCGGAGCAGCGGGCCGCGCGGCCCGGCGTCCGCGAAGGCCTCCGTGTCACGCCGGTCCGCCCTGACCAGG
This sequence comes from Micromonospora sp. NPDC048170, assembly GCF_040652795.1. Taxonomy (NCBI): domain Bacteria; kingdom Bacillati; phylum Actinomycetota; class Actinomycetes; order Micromonosporales; family Micromonosporaceae; genus Micromonospora; species Micromonospora sp. NPDC048170. The sequence goes on along the minus strand of NZ_JBEZMR010000010.1, from coordinate 50,256 downwards.
CGTGGCCCCTTGTACCCGCCGGAGCGGGCTGATATCCACAGATGCGCATGCGTAATCGCGCTGCGTGGGCCGGCGAACGCCGGCCACCCCCGCTCCCACGAGGAGGTCCCGTGGCACAACCGGAGTGGACACCCTGGATGAGCCGGCGTCGACGCCGGCTCATCCCCGTCCTGGCGGCGACCGCGGTGGCGGCCGCGCTGCTGCCCACCGGCCCCACCGCCGCCGCCCCCGCTGGCGGCGCCTCCGCCGAGCGGCGCTCCGGCCCGTTCGCCGAGGGGCACCAGCACGCCGACGTCGACAACCGCCCCGGCACCGCCGCCCCCGACGCGCGGCAGCGGGGCCTGGCCCGCAAGGCCGACCCGGACGCCCGCTGGAACCGGCTCGGCACCCCGCACGCGCTCGGCCCCGGCAACGCGCCCCTCGCCACCGGCCTGCCCGCCGAGCCGGAGGCCGCCGCCCGCGCGTACCTCACCGATCATCACGACCTCTTCGGGCTGGACGCCGCGGCGGTCGACGCGATGGACCGGGTGCTGGTCCGCCCGATCGGCACCGGCGCGGTCGTCACCCTCCGGCAGCGCTTCGGCGACCTGCCGGCCGGGCACGACGGCCTGGTCACCGTCGCGGTCGCGGGCGGCAAGGTCCTCGCCGTCAGCTCCTCGCTGTCCCGGGACACCACCGCGCCGTCGCCGGCCACCCTCACCGACGAGCAGGCGTACGCTGCGGCGCGTGCCGACGCCGGCCTGGCCGCGGACGCGGTACGCAGCCACAGCGTCCGTGCCGTCGCCGTGCCCACCCCGCTCGACGGGCCCCGGGCCGCCTACGAGGTGACCCTGATCGGCGCCGACACGGACGACCCGGCGGCGTTCACCACCTACGTCGACGGGATCACCGGGCAGGTGCTGGTCCGTGAGGACCTCGTCGACTTCGACTCCGACAACCCGAGCTGGGCGGTCTTCCCGGCCACCCCGCCGCGCGACCTCGGCCCCGGGCAGGACCCCCGGGTGCGCTGGTGCGGCGACCCGGCGCCGGGCTGCCAGGCGGCCTTCCGCGACCCGGCCACCGGCCAGCCGTGGGACGTCGACGCGGCCACCGGCACGCCGACCGGCACCGCGCGCGGCAACTCCGCCAACACCGTGCTCTCCTGGGGCGGCGGTACGCCGGCCGTGCCGGCGACGCCCAGCCCGGAGCGCCGCTACGAGTACCCGTTCACCGACCAGTGGCACCAGTCCCGCTGCAACCCCGAGGTGTTCACCTCCGCGCAGCGCAACGACGGTGACGCCGCGATCGGCAACCTGTTCGCCATGCACAACCGGATGCACGACTGGTCCTGGCACCTCGGCTTCACGGAGGCGACCTGGAACCTCCAGGCGGTGAACCTGACCCCGGAGGGCCGGGGCGGCGACGCCGAGCAGGGTCGCGCCCAGCAGGGCGCGCTCAGCGGCAACCGGAACAACGCCAACCAGGGCACGCCGCGCGACGGTCTGCCGCCGACCACCAACATGTACCTGTGGCAGCCGCAGGCCGGCGGGCCGTACCCGCCCTGCGTCGACGGCGACTACGACATGACGGTGATCGGGCACGAGTACACCCACGCCATCACCAACCGCATGATCGCCGGCCCGGACAGCGGCATCGGCGGGCACCAGGGCGGCTCGATGGGCGAGTCGTGGAGTGACCTGCTCGCCGCCGAGTACCTGTTCCAGCACGGGCTGCGCGCCCCCGGCGAGACGCCCTACGTCACGGGCGGCTACGTCACCGGCAACCTGGTCAGCGGAATCCGCAACCACGACTTCAGCCGCAGCCCGCTGAACTACTCCGACGTCGGCTACAACACCGGCGGTCCCGCCGTGCACGCCGACGGCGAGATCTGGAGCGCCACCAACTTCCGGGTACGCGCCGCGCTGATGAAGCGGTACGGCGCCGGCACCCCGCAACGGCAGCTCGACTGTGCGCGCGGCTTGGTGGCGGTGGAGCAGTGCCCGGGCAACCGGCGCTGGTCGCAGCTGGTCTTCGACTCGTTCCTGCTCCAGGCCGCCAGCCAGGTGAGCATGCTCGACATGCGGGACAACATGCTCACCGCCGACCTGCTCCGCTTCGGCGGCGCCAACCAGGACCTGATCTGGGCCGAGTTCGCCCGCTCCGGGATGGGCCGGGACGCCGCCACCAACGGCGCCGCCGACACCGACCCGACGCCGAGCTTCGCCGCCCCCGACGCCGACAACGCGGTGCTCACCCTCCGTCCGAAGGGCGACAGCGTCGATGCGCCGATCCGGGTGTACGTCGGGGCGTACGAGGCGCGGGCGGTGCCGGTGGCCGACACCGACCCGGCGACGCCGCTGCCGGACCGGATCGAGCTGGTGCCCGGCACGTACCAGCTGCTCGCCGTCGCGCCCGGCTTCGGCCACCAGCGGCTCGAGGTGGTCGCCAAGGCCGGCAAGGAGGGCTACGTCGACCTGCGGATGAGCCGCAACCTGGCGTCCACGGCGTCCGGCGCGACCGTCACCGGCGACGGGGTCAACCTGGAGCGGATCGCCGACGACACCGAGGCCACCAACTGGGCATCCCTGGACGGGGTGGCCGGCAGGCAGGTCACCGTGGCGCTGCCCGGTGACGCGCCGCAGGTCGTGAAGCGGGTGAACGTCAGCGCCATGCTGCGCCCGGCGATCAGCGGCAACGCCGACCCGGGCAGCCAGAACGCGCTCAGCGCGCTGCGCTCGTTCGCGGTGTCCGCGTGCAACGCGAAGACGACCGACTGCGCGGATCCGGCGAACTGGCGGCGGATCCACACCAGCGCGGCCGACGCGTTCCCCGGTGGGGCTTACCGGGCGTACGTGCCGGACATCAACCTGCGGGAGTTCCGGGTGCCGACCACGCTGGCCACGCACCTGCGGCTGGAGGTGCTGTCCAGCCAGTGCACCGGCGGCCCGGCCTACGCCGGTGAGCAGGACGACGACCCGGCGACCACCACCGACTGCGCGACGGCCAGCCCGGCGCGTACGCAGGTGCGGATCGCCGAGTTCCAGGCGTTCTCGAAGTGACCACCCGTCGGGGCCGGTCGGCGTGCCGGCCGGCCCCGACGGCCGGTGGCGCCGGCCGCCGGACGGCGGGGGACAATCACCGCCGTGTCCGAACTTTCCGCCGCCTTCGTCCGGCTGCACGCCAGCCTCGCCCCGGTCGCCTTCGTCCCCGAGGTGCGGCTGCACCAGGCGGACGACGCCGTCGGGCTGTGGGAGCTGACGGAGGGCGAGTTCCGCAGCGCGCAGCCGCCGCCGTTCTGGGCCTTCGCCTGGGCCGGTGGGCAGGCGCTGGCCCGGTACGTCACCGATCACCCGGAGCTGGTCGCCGGCCGCCGGGTGCTCGACCTCGCCGCGGGCTCCGGCCTGGTCGCCATCGCGGCCGCACGGGCCGGTGCCGCCGCCGTGCGCGCGGTGGAGATCGACGAGCTGGCCGTCGCGGCCGTCGCGGTCAACGCCGAGGCCAACGGGGTACGCGTCGACGCGGAACTCGGCGACATCCTCGACGGCGACGCCGCGGGAGCCGAGGTGGTGCTCGCCGGGGACGTGTTCTACAGCGAGGCGATGGCGAACCGGGTGCTGCGCTTCCTGCTGCGGGCCGCCCGCGCCGGGGCCCGGGTGCTGGTCGGCGACCCCGGCCGGGCCTTCCTGCCCCACGACCGCTTCGACGAGTTGGCCGGCTACGACGTACCGGTGCCCGAGACGCTGGAGAGCGTACGGGTGAAGCACACCACGGTGTGGCAGCTGCGGGCGGGGCTGCCGGGGGCTGGCCGCTAGCGTGACGGCGTGCTGTTCCGGAGCTGGGCGCAGACCGCCGACGCGCACTGGCCGGACGTGGCCCCGGTGCCCGACCACGTGGGTGTCACGCACCTGGTCGTGACCCGGCACGCCCTGGTTCGTCAGGTGCTCACCGACTCGGCGACGTACCGGCCGGACAACGCGCTGGACGCGGTGACCCCGATCCCGGTGGCCGCGCTGCGGGTGCTGGCCGGGCACCGGTTCCGGCTGCCGCCGACCCTGGCGAACAACGGTGGCGCCAGCCACCCGGCGATCCGGGCGATTGTCGCCGACGCCCTGCACCCGACACGGGTCGCCGCGCAGCGGCCCTGGCTGACCGGGCTGGTCCGTGAGCGCGTCGGCAGGATCGGCGCCGCCCTGGACGCCGGCACTGCGGTGGACCTCTACGCCGAGCTCGCCGCCGACCTGCCGCTGCTGGTGCTGGCCCGGCTGGTCGAGCTGCCGGACGCGCCGGTCGGCGCGGTGAAGGAGTTCGCCCGCGCCGCGCTGGAGCTGTTCTGGGCGCCGCTGGACGCCGGGCGGCAGCAGGCCCTCGCCGCCGAGGTGGGCCGCTTCCACCGGGTACTGCGGAGGTTCGCCGCGACGGGGGGCGGACTGGTCGGGTCGCTGCGGGCCGCCGGGCACCCGCCCGACGTGCTGGTCGGCGCGCTGTTCTTCCTGCTGGTGGCCGGTCAGGAGACCACCTCGCAGTTCCTCACCCTGTTGCTGCACCGGCTGACCGGCGAGCCGGCCGTGCTGGCCGGCCTGCGCGACGGCACCGTCGCGGTCGCCGACGTGGTCGAGGAGGGGCTGCGGCTGGAGCCGCCGATCGTCACCTGGCGACGGGTGGCGGCGGTGGACACCACGCTGGGCGGAACGGCGGTGCCGGCGGGCACCAGCATCGTGCTCTGGCTGGCCCGCGCCGGCCGGGATCCAGCCACCGTGGACGCCCCGGACGAGTTCCGGCCCGGGCAGCGCGGCTCCCGCCGGCACCTGGCCTTCGGGGCGGGCGCACACCGCTGCGTCGGCGACCAGCTGGCCCGGATGGAGGCGGCGGTGGTGGTCGCCGAGACCGCCCCGCTGCTGGACCGGATAACCGTGGTCCGCGAGCCGTGGTGCCCGGACAACCTCACCTTCCGGATGCCCGACGCCTTCGTAGTCCGCCGCCGCTGAACTGACACCCACGGCTTCCCGCACGCCAGGCTTCCCGCAGACCAGGCTTCCCGCAGACCAGGCTTCCCCGCGCGCCAGGCTTCCCCGCGCGCCAGGCTTCCCCGCGCGCCGGGGCGAACCACCGGCCCGGCACCGGCCGGCGCGCCCCGGACAGCCCGCCAGCGCCCAACCGCGCACACATGGGCGCGCCCCGCGAAAGCCCCACCGCCTGCGGCGGTAACGCGCGAGCGCCCCTGGTGATCAGGACACCATGGACGTTACCCGGCAGCTTTTAGGTCCATGGCGTCCTGATCACCAGGGAGTGGGCCGGGTGTTCCTCGCTTGGCCCGGCGGGGTAGCGCGCAGCGCGGCACGGTGTGGCGCAGCGCGACGGGAGGGCAGGGCAGGGCAGGGCACGGTGTGGCGGTGCTCCGCATGGCGCAGGGTGTCCAGCCGGACGGGTGGCGGTGGGCGGGAGCCCGACGAAAGTCAGTGCCGGGTGGTGCCGTTCGGGCACGGCGACGGGACGGGTCGCGGACCTAGCGTCGGCGCATGATCACATTACGTGGGTTGACCAAGCGGTTCGGGGGTACGACCGCCGTCGACGCCCTGACCGTCGACATCGGGCCCGGCCGGGTCACCGGGTTCCTCGGTCCGAACGGCGCGGGCAAGTCCACCACCATGCGGATGATCCTCGGGCTGGACCGGCCCACCGCCGGGCAGGCGCTCGTGCGCGGGCGGTCGTACCGGGAACTGCGGCGACCCCTGCACGAGGTCGGCGCGCTGCTCGACGCCCGGGCGGTCCACCCGGCCCGGTCGGGTCGGGCGCACCTGCTGGCGATGGCCCGCAGCAACGGGATACCCGACCGCCGGGTGGACGAGGTGCTCGCCGTCGTGGGGCTGGACGACCGCGCGGCGGCCAAGCCGGGCCGTACCCTCTCCCTCGGCATGGGCCAGCGGCTCGGCATCGCCGGCGCGCTGCTCGGCGACCCGCCGGTGCTGATGTTCGACGAGCCCGTCAACGGCCTCGACCCGGACGGGGTGCGCTGGGTCCGGCAGCTGATGCGGTCCCTGGCCGACGAGGGCCGCACGGTCTTCGTCTCCAGCCACCTGATGACCGAGATGCAGCTCACCGCCGACCGGCTGGTGGTGATCGGGCGGGGTCGCCTGCTCGCCGACGCCGCGATCGACGAGGTGATCGCCGGCAGCGCGGTGGCCGTGCGGGTCCGCAGCCCACAGCCGGCCGGCCTCGCCGCGCTCGCCGAGCGGCTCACCGCCGCCGGGGCCGCCGTCGAGCCGGCCGGCCCGGACGAGCTGACCGTCACCGGCGCCGCCGCCGAGCGGATCGGCGACATGGCGTACGACCTGGGTGTGCGGTTGCACGAGCTGAGCCCGCACGGGGCGTCCCTGGAACAGGCCTTCATGGAACTGACCGCCGACAGCGTCGAGTACGCCGGCACCCCGACCCGGAGCGAGGCACGATGAACACGATCTCCGCCGAGTGGACCAAGGTGTGGTCCGTACGTTCCACGTGGTGGTCGCTGCTCGCCGGGGTGCTGCTGATGGCCGCCACCGCCGGTCAGCTGGCCATCTACGCCGTCAACGCGAACACCAACGACGACCCGGCCGACGACACCGGGATCGTCACCGTCGGCAGCGTCGTGATCGGCTCGGTCGAGCTGACCCAGTACGCCGTGCTGGCGCTGGGCCTGCTCGTGATCACCAGCGAGTTCACCAGCGGCACGATCCGTACCACCCTCCAGTGCACGCCGTCGCGCGGGCGCGTACTGCTGGCCAAGGCCGCTGTGACGGGGGCGGTGACGTTCGCGCTCGGGCTGCTGCTCGGCACGGTCGGCGCGCTGGTGGCCCGGCCGGTGCTCGGCCGCTGGGGCGCCGCGCCGGCGGGCGGCACCGTCGGCGACGTCCTCGCGGTGGCGACCTACCTGGCGTTGGTGGGCGTGCTGGCCCTCGGGCTCGGCGCGGCCCTGCGCAGCGCGGTGCTCACCCTGACCGTGCTCGTCGCCACGCTGATGATCGTCCCGCTGTCGTTGCAGGAGCCGGACATCGCCGTGCTCAACCGGATCGCCGATGCCTTCCCGGGAGTCGCCGGTGGGCACTTCCTGGCCGGGGACAGTGACCCGTACCCGGCGCCCGTCGGGTTGCTGCTGCTCGCCGGGTGGGCCGGTGCGGCGCTGCTGCTGGGGCGGGCCGCGTTGCGCCGCCGGGACGCGTGAGGCGCCGGGACTTGTGAGGTGCCGGGGCGGGGCGGGTCAGCCGGTCGGCTCGACCAGCCCCGCCTCGTACGCGAGGATCGCCGCCTGCACCCGGTTGCGCACCTCGAGGCGGGTGAAGACGCTCGTCAGATAGCTCTTCACGGTCCCCTCGACCAGATGCAGCCGGCGGGCGATCTCGGCGTTCGACAGCCCGGCCCCGACCAGTGCGAGGACGTCCCGCTCCCGCTCGGTCAGCCCGGCCAGCCGGTCCCGGGCCGCCGGCCGGCGGGCCATCCGGTCACCGCCCAGCTCGATCACCCGGCGGGCCACCCGCGGCGACAGGTACGCGCCCCCGTCGGCGACGGCGTGCACCCCGGCGATCAGCTCGCGCGGATCGCCGGCCTTGAGCACGAATCCGCTCGCCCCGTGCCCGAGCGCCCGGACGACGTGGTCGTCCTCGCCGAACGTGGTCAGCATGACCGTCGCCGTCTCCGGCACGAGCCGGCGGATCTCGGCGGCGGCGGTGAGCCCGTCCAGCCTCGGCATCCGGATGTCCAGCAGCGCCACCCGGGGCCGGTGCGCCCGGACGAGTTCCACCGCGACCCGGCCGTCACCGGCCTCGGCCACCACCTCGATGCCCGGATCGGTGGCCAGGATGGCCCGGACGCCGGCCCGGATCATCGCCTCGTCGTCGGCGAGGACGACCCGCACCGGGCCGGCCGTTTCGGTGTTCATCCGTCGATCCGCTCCTTGCTGACCAGTCGGCCCTCGACGAAGCAGAGCCGCCACGTCGGCTGGGCCAGGGGGAAGTTGCCGTCGGTGTAGTGCTCGCAGCCGGGGCGCGTCCCGGCGGGCGGGTCGAGCTGCCGCCGGGGCAGCCCGGTCAGCTCGGCACGCGCCGCGCCGACGGGCATCCGCGCGAAGGCCCCGTCGTCGAGGACCGTCCCGGCGGTGGCAACCGGGTAGTAGACCAGCGAGAGGACCAGCGCGAGTCCCACCGGGGCGCCGAGCGCCGTCAGCAGGCTGAGCCGGACCCCCCGACGGGCGTCACGCAGCCGCCGCTCGGCCTCGCCCGGCTCCTCCCCCGGCTGGCCACCGGCCGCAGGCCAACGGTCCGGGCCGGGAAACGAGGCGGGCAACGAGACGGGGAACGGGCTGGGGAGCGAGGCGGGGAACGGGCCGGGGAACTGGGCGGGGAACAGGTCGGGGAACAGGTCGCCCTCGGGCGGCGGGAGGGCATCGACTCCCGGGCGGCCGGTCACCGGCAGCCGGGCGCGCACGGCGAAGCCGCCACCGCGGCGGGGACCGGCCGTCAGGGTGCCGCCGGCCAGTCTCACCCGCTCGGCGAGGGCCAGCAGGCCGGAGCCGGTGGACGGCGGGCCGGGCAGCGGGCCGGCCGGTGGCGGCGCGTTGACGACGGCCGCCTCTACCTGGTCGCCGTCCCGGGTCAGGACGACGGTGACCGCCGCGCCGGGGGCGTACCGGGCGGCGTTGGTCAGCGCCTCCCGGACCACCCGGTGCACGGCGTGCCCGGCCATCGGCGGCAGCCACGCCAGGGCGTCCGCGCCGTCCAGGCGTACCGCCATGCCCGCCTCCCGGGCCCCGTCGACCAGCTCGGCGACGCTTTCGTCGGCCGGCCGGGTGGTCGCCACGCCGTCCGGTTCCCGGAGCACCCCGATGATCCCGTGCAGCCGCTCGGTGGCGGCGGCGACGCTGGCCCGCAGCTCCCCGGCCGCGGCCCGGTGCCGGGGTGGGAGATCGCCGGCCACCTCCAGGCTGGCGGCGCGCAGGGCGATCAGGCTCAGGTCGTGCCCGAGCGAGTCGTGCATCTCCTGGGCGATGCGGGCCCGCTCCCGCAGCCGGATCCGCTCGGCGGCACCCCGCCGCTCCCGGTCCCGCGCCTCGGCGTGCCGGCGACCGGCGTCGGCCAGGACAGCCTGCTGCCGCCGGTACCGCCCGACGAGCCACGGGAACACCCCGGCGAAGAGCAGCACCGAGGCGAGCAGGAACCAGGTGGCCGCGCCGGTGCCGAGCAGCCCCAGGTTGAGCGCGGTGCCGCCGGCCGCGAGCACGGCGAAGGCGACGGCCGCCGGGACGGCGGTGCCGCTGCGGCGACCGGTCAGGTAGCTGAACAGCGGGATCGCGAAGAGGAAGTTGCCGTCGAGCAGCGACCCGAGCACCACCACGACCAGGGCGGCCACCGGCCATCGCCGGCTGACCGCGACCGCGCCGGCGAGCAGCAGCAGCGCGCCGACCGTCAGGGCCGTGGCACGCCCCGAGTGTGGCGGGGTGACACCCGCGTACCCGATCGGGGCGGCGGTCGTCACCCACAGGAACAGGTCGGCGGTCCGGCGCCGGACGGCCGCCCGGGACCACCGACCGCCACCCACCCGAGCGGGCCACCAGCTCTTCACGGCGGCCACGCTACCCACGACCGACCTGCGCCGGCACCGACGAAAGTCAGGTGCTCAGCTGATCTCCTCGGCCCACGCGCGCCAGCCGTCGAGCACCCCGTACAGCGCCGGGGTCAGCCAGCCGGGCGCGGACCGGCGGAAGACCCCCGGATCCATCGCCCCGGTCCCGTCCGGCAGGGCGCCCATGAGGTTCGGCACCAGATCGGTCAGGTTGGCCCAGTGCACCAGCTCCGGCGTGGCCGGCCAGGCGCCGATCACCACGCCGGCCGGCACCGCCCGCCGGTCCAGCGCCTCCAGCGTCAGCGCGGTGTGGTTCAGGGTGCCCAGACCGGCCCGCGTCACCACCACGGCCGGGCAGCCCAGCGCCACCGCCAGGTCGGCCACCGTCCAGGGCTCACCCGAGGGCCGCAGCCCCATCGGTACGAGCAGACCGCCCGCGCCCTCGACGAGCACCAGGTCGTGCTTGTCCGTCTCCTCGCGGACCGCGTCGACGGCGGTGTACAGCTCCAGCGGCTCCAGCTCGGCGACCCGGGCCGCGGCCAGCGGGGCGAGCGGGTCGGGGAAGCTGGACAGGGTCCGGCCGGTCAGCGGGGCGGCCAGCCGGTTGACCGCGTCGACGTCGCCGGGCTCACCGCCGGCCGTACCCGTCTGGGCGGGTTTGACCACCGCGACCCGCAGGCCGGCCGCCTGCGCGGCGGCCGCGATCGCCGCGGTGACCGCCGTCTTGCCCACGTCGGTGTCGGTGCCGGTGACCAGCACCGGCCCGCGCCACGGCCCGCTGATCGCGCTCACGGTGCCACCTCGGCTCGCGACTGCGGGGCTCGCAAACCCGGCTCACTCCTCACGCTCACGGTGCTACCTCGGTTCGCGACTGCGGGGCTCGCAAACCCGGCTCACTCCTCACGCTCACGGTGCCACCTCGGCTCGCGACTGCGGGGCTCGCAAACCCGGCTCACTCACGGGGCACACTCCACGATGACCTCCAGGGCCCGCTCGAAGTCCGCCCGGGGGATGCCGGCGCCGATGGTCAGCCGAAGTCGGGACCGGCTGTCCGGCGTGGACGGGGGCCGGAAGCAGCCGACGGCGACCCCCCGGTCGCGGCAGTCGGCCGCCCAGGCGGTCGCCGCCTCGGGGCCGGGAGCGGTGACCGAGACGACCGCGCCGTCGGGGACGGAAACCGCGAGGCCGGCGGCGCCCAGCCGGCGCGTGGCCAGGGCGGCCCGGTCGGCCAGTTCCGCGCGCAGGTCGTCGCCGTCGCGGGCCAGCCCGACGGCGGCGTGCACTCCGGCGGCGACGGCCGGGGGCAGCGCGGTGTCGAAGATGAAGGTCCGGCCGGTCTCGATCACGTGCCGGACGAACTCCGCCGGCCCGGCGACCACCCCGCCCGCGCCGCCGAGGGCCTTGGAGAGGGTGGCGGTCACGACCACGTCGGGCTGGCCGGCGAGGCCGGCGGCGGCGACTCCCCCGGCGCCCGCCGGGCCGGTCACGCCGAGGGCGTGCGCGTCGTCGACGAGCAGCAACGCGCCGTGCTCCCGGGCGACGGCGTGCAGCCGGGCCAGCGGGGCGAGGTCGCCGTCGACGGAGAAGACCGACTCGGTGACGACCACGGCAGGCCGGCCGGGCGCGGCGGCGAGCGCGGCCCCGACCGCCGCGACGTCGGCGTGCGGGGTCACCACGGTCTCCGCGCCGGAGATCCGGCAGCCGTCGATCAGGGACGCGTGGTTGTGGGCGTCGGAGACGAGCAGCGTACGGGGCCGCGCCAGCGCCCGGACCGCCCCGAGGTTGGCCAGGTAGCCGGAGGAGAAGACGAGGGCGCGTTCGGCGCCGAGCCAGTCGGCGAGGGCGTCCTCGAGCGCGTGGTGGGCGTCGGTGGAGCCGCGCACCAGCCGCGACCCGGTGGCCCCCAGCCCGTACGCCGACAGGGCCCGCGCCGCCGCGGCGGTGACCTCGGGGTGGGTGGCCAGGCCGAGGTAGTCGTTGCCGGCCAGGTCGACCACGGCGTCGCCGGCGGCCCGCGGTCGCAGCCGACGGGTCAGTCCCGCCTTCGCGCGCAGTTCGGCACGGCGGTCGAGCGCCGCCAGCCAGTCCGCCACCGTCACCCCCACTGCCGCCCGCCGACCGTCGTCGGCCGCTTCCGCCGGGCGAAATTACCACCCATCGACCTACCCCCGGCGTGTCCACCCCCGGCGTCGGCGGCCGACACGCGGGCCGTTTCTCCCGGCCAGGCGGCCTTGTATGGTACGAGCCATGCCAGAGATCCTCGACCAGGCCCGAACCCAGGTGCTGGAGAACGGCGTCGGTCTCGACGAGGCCGGCGTCCTCGCCGTGCTGAACCTGCCCGACGAGCACCTGCCTGCCGCCCTCCAGCTCGCCCACGAGGTGCGGATGCGCTGGTGCGGCCCGGAGATCGAGGTCGAGGGGATCGTCTCGCTGAAGACCGGCGGGTGCCCGGAGGACTGCCACTTCTGTTCGCAGTCCGGCCTGTTCACCTCGCCGGTCCGCTCGGTCTGGCTGGACATCCCCTCCCTGGTCGAGGCGGCGAGGCAGACGGCCGCGACCGGCGCGACGGAGTTCTGCATCGTGGCCGCCGTGCGCGGCCCCGACGCCCGGCTGATGAAGCAGATGCGCGAGGGCGTCGCCGCGATCAAGGCCGAGGTCGACATCCAGGTGGCCGCGTCGCTGGGCATGCTCAGCCAGGAACAGGTCGACGAGCTGGTCGACATGGGCGTGCACCGCTACAACCACAACCTGGAGACCTGCCGCTCCTACTTCCCGAACGTGGTCACCACGCACTCCTGGGAGGAGCGCTGGGAGACCCTGCGGATGGTCCGCGAGTCCGGCATGGAGGTCTGCTGCGGCGGCATCCTCGGCCTCGGCGAGACGGTGGAGCAGCGGGCCGAGTTCGCCGCCCAGCTCGCCGAACTGGACCCGCACGAGGTCCCGCTGAACTTCCTCAACCCCCGCCCGGGCACCCCGCTCGGCGACCGTCCGGTGGTGGAGGGCAAGGACGCGCTGCGCGCCATCGCCGCCTTCCGGCTGGCCATGCCGCGCACCATCCTGCGGTACGCGGGCGGCCGGGAGATCACCCTCGGTGACCTCGGCACCCGCGACGGCCTGCTCGGCGGCATCAACGCGGTCATCGTCGGCAACTACCTGACCACGCTGGGCCGGCCGGCGACAGCCGACCTGGATCTGCTCGACGACCTGAAGATGCCGGTCAAGGCGCTCTCCGCGACGCTGTGACGACGAGCGTGGCGGGGACGTGGTGCGACCGCTGCGGCGAGGCCGTGGCCGTCGGATCGCACGACGGGTGCGCGGCGGCACGGGTGCTTGAGCCGCCGCGCTTCTGCGCGCACTGCCGCCGCCGGATGAAGGTGCAGGTCCTGCCCGTCGGCTGGGCGGCGGTCTGCGTCGAGCACGGCGAGATCCGGGGCTGAGGCGGATGCTGCGGGGCCGGGCGGTCACCCTGCGACCGGCGACGGCCGAGGACGTGCCGGCGCTCGCCGCGATCCGGGCCACCCCGCAGGTCCGGCGCTGGTGGCGCGGTGGCGACGACCTTCCCGCCGCAATCCGGGCCGACCTCGCCGACGAGGCCCTGTCGGTGTACGCCATCGAACACGACGGCCGGGTGGTCGGCGCGATCCAGTGGTACGCCGAGGACGACCCGGACTACCGGCACGCCAGCATGGACGTCTTCCTCGACCCGGCGGTACGCGGCGCCGGGCTGGGCGGGGACGCGATCCGCACCCTGGCCCGGCACCTGATCGACGAACACGGCCACCACCGGTTCACCATCGACCCGGCGGCGGCGAACACGGCGGCCGTCCGCGCGTACGCGAAGGTCGGCTTCCGCCCCGTCGGGGTGCTGCGCCGCTACGAGCGCGGCGAGGACGGGCGGTGGCACGACGGGCTGCTGATGGACCTGCTCGCCGACGAACTGGCCGACTGAACCGACGCCGCCGAAACCACGACCCGAACGTCCCCCGCCCCGGCGGGGGCGCACCGACCGCAGATCTTGGACAGTTGCCGTCCTCCGGGAACGGAAACTGTCCAAGATTCGTGAGCCGGACGGTCGGGGATACGGCAGTGGGGGTCGGGGTGGGAGGGGAGGGTGGTCGGGGTGTATCCCGACCTTCCGGCCGACGAGGCCGACGCGCTCGACTGGATGGCGTTCGAGCAGGCCGGCGTCGTCACCACCGCCCAGGTGACCCGGTCGCTGACCGGGGGCACCGTACGCGGACGCGTCCGCTCCGGGCGTTGGCGCTCGATCTGCCGGGGCATCGTGCTGATGGGCAACGGCCGGCTGACCCGGGACCAGCAGTTGTGGGTTGCGGTGCTCGCCGCTGGGCCCGGGGCCGTACTGGCCGGCCCGACGGCTGCCGCCGAGGCGGGCGTACGAGGGTTGCGGCGCGAACCCCTGCACGTCCTCGTGCCGGCGTACCGGCGGGCGGGCCGCACCGTGCTGGGCCGCCTGCCGATCGACATGCCGGCGGTCGTCGTACGTCGCGCCTCGGTGCTGCCGTCGGCGCATCTCCAGCTCGCCCGTCCACCACGTACCACCACCGCCCGGGCGCTGGTGGACGCGGCCGGCTGGGCCCGTGACGTCGGCCAGGCACAGGCGACGTTGGCGGCCGGCTGCCAGCAGCGGCGGGTCACGCCGGAGGAGTTGTCGGCGGTGCTGGCCGTGCTGCCCCGGGCTCCACGGCGGGCGTTGATCCGGCAGACCGTGGCCGACATCGCCGGCGGCGCGGAGGCGCTCTCGGAGATCGACTTCGTCCGGCTCTGCCGCCGGCACGACCTGCCCACGCCCCGCCTCCAGCAGCGGCGCACCGACGCCTCCGGGCGGACCCGGTGGCTGGACGCGTACTGGCCGGAGTGGGGGTTGCATGTCGAGATCGACGGAGCGCACCACATGGACGTCCGGCACTGGGCGGCCGACATGAGGCGCCAGAACGACGTCTGGACCTCCGGGGACCGCATCCTCCGCTTTCCGGCGTGGCTGGTCCGCGCCCGCCCCGACGAGGTCGCCGGCTCCGTCCGCCGCGCCCTGACCGCCGCCGGCTGGCGACCGACAAAGTAAATCTTGGACAGTTACCGATCGCGGGCAGCGGTAACTGTCCAAGATCTTCAGGGGGTACGGCTCGGAGCGACCGCCGAGGCGTTCCCGGCCGCGTCCACCGCCACCACGAAGAACTGGTACGCGGTCGGTCCGGTCACCGCCAGCGTGGTGCCGGTGGGCGGGCCGCCCCGTCGTGCCGGACGGGGCGCCCCGGGCCGCGCGGAGCGACCCGGGGACCGCGCGGAGCAACCCGGGCCCCGCGGAGCGACACGGGGGCCGCGCGGAGCGACCCCAGGACCGCCGGAGCGCCGTCGGGCCCGAAAACGTTACATCGACACGCCCACTGAGAGCGACGAATTCCCCCGCCGAGCCGAAGTGGGTGGCGCGTATCGGCAGCTCAGGCCAATCACCCGATGTCCAGGGCCGTCACTCACCGTGCGATCATGAGGCGCCCCCTCGATCAATTCCGGAGGAATCCTCATGGCACACCGTCGGCGCGTGGTGCGCACGGCCGTTTCCGCAGCCGCCGCCACCGCCTGCCTCGCCCTCGCCACCCCGGCCTGGGCGTCGAGCACCATCCAGATCAACCCGGACCACAAGGACGAGACGGCCGGCGGCTTCTCCACGCAGGACTGTGCCGACCCCCGGTTCGCGGGCCGTCCGGCGGACCACGACGGCTGGCACTTCGTCCTGCCCGGTGGCAAGGCCGCGGGCGACTTCGAGACTCTCACGCTGGCCTTCGAGACCGGCACCGGCAAGGTCACCGTCACAGTGCCGGACGCCGACGACGCCTACCCCGACGCCCTCTACTCGGCGGGGAACCGGCTGATCCACGCCTACCTCTTCACCCCGGCCGGCTGGACCCTGCTGGACGGCAGCGCCGTCATCACCGGCACCGCCGCCAAGTTCAACCTGAGCCACACCTGCGGGGGCACCGCGCCGTCGCAGTCGCCGAGCCCGACCCCGTCGCCGACCGTCTCGGAGTCGCCGCAGCCGTCGGAGTCCCCGTCGGAGTCGACCTCCCCGAGCGGGTCCGCCTCGCCGTCGGAGTCGGCATCGGTGTCGCCGTCACCGTCGGAGTCGACCTCGGCCTCGCCGTCGACACCGGCCACGGCCTCGCCGTCCCCGGGCACCGGTGGTGGCGGCGGCGAGGGTGGCCTGCCGCTGACCGGCGTGGCCACGACCAGCATCGCGCTGGGCGGCCTCGCCCTGATCGGCGGCGGTGCGCTGCTGATGCTGCGCCGTCGACGCGACAACGTCACCTTCACCAGCTGACCCACGCAGCGCCGACCGGCCGCCGGACACTTCGTCCGGCGGCCGGTCTTCATTTTGCGCCCCGGGGGCCCGCGGCGACGGACGCCCGGCGGGCGTCCCAGGCGCGCCGGACGCTCATCACATGATCCAGGAGCGTCCATGCAATCAACACGTACGCCCAGCTCAGAGGCCCGGACGACACCCAGCGGCACGCGGCGGGGCCGACGCGGCGCGAGGCGGGCGTTCCGGCATACGAGCGTACTGTTGCCGCACCGCTTTCCGGCGCGCGACAGTACGCCACATCAGCGGTGCCATCGACGTTGCCGCTCCCCCGGCCAACCCTGAGGAGAACGCGATGGCACTACGACTCGCCGACGGCACCGCCTGGTCCGACACGCTCGCCCGCGCGGTGGCCGCCGCACCGGAGGCGTTCGGGCCCCCGGTCGACGGGGTCACCACGCTGCACAACCTCGTCCGCGGTGACTGGCACGCGGTGGGCTCACCCAGCCCGGTACGCACCCCCGTGGACAACACCGTGCTCGTCAACCTCGCCCGCCTCGACGCCGACTCCGCCCGCGCTGCGGTCGCGCACGCCGCCGCCGCGCACCGGGCCTGGGCCGACACCCCGCTCGCCGAACGCAAGGCCCGCGTCACCGACGCCCTGGACGCGCTCACCGCCCACCGCGACCTGCTCGCCCTGCTGCTGGTCTGGGAGATCGGCAAGCCATGGCGGCTGGCCTGCGCCGACGTCGACCGGGCGCTGGACGGCGTCCGCTGGTACGTCGACGAGATCGACCGGATGCTCGCCGACGGCCGGGAGCCGCTGCCGGGGCCGGTCAGCAACATCGCGTCGTGGAACTACCCGATGAGCGTGCTCGTGCACGCCGAACTGGTGCAACTGCTCGCCGGCAACGCGGTCATCGCCAAGACCCCCTCGCAGGGCGGGGCGGTCTGCCTCACCGTCGCGCACGCGCTGATGCGCCGGGCCGGGCTGCCCGCCAGCCTGGTCTCCGGCGGCGGCGAGGAACTGTCCGAGGTGCTGGTCCGGGCACCGGAGATCGGCGCGGTGGCGTTCGTGGGCGGGCGTTCCAACGGTGGCAAGGTCGCCGCCGCGCTGCTCGACTCGGACAAGCGGCACTTCATCGAGCAGGAGGGCCTCAACGCCTGGGGCATCTGGAACTTCTCCCAGTGGGACCTGCTCGCCGGGCACCTCAGGAAGGGCTTCGAGTACGGCAAGCAGCGCTGCACGGCGTACCCGCGCTTCGTGGTCCAGCGGGACCTGGTCGACGAGTTCCTCGACGTCTACCTGCCGGTCGTACGCTCCGTCCGGTTCGGACACCCGCTCGCCGTCGGCGACGACTGGAACGCCGGTGACCCGCTGCCCGAGCTGGACTTCGGCCCGCTGATCAGCGCCGCCAAGGCCGACGAGCTGCGCCGCAAGGTCGACGAGGCGGTACGCGGCGGCGCGGTGCCGCTGCACCGGGGCAAGCTCACCGGCGCGCCGTTCCTCGACGGGCAGGACACCTCCGCGTACGTCGCCCCGTCGGTGCTGCTGGCCCCGCCCGGCCGGTCCCGGCTGATGCACGCCGAGCCGTTCGGCCCGGTCGACACCATCGTCGTGGTGGACACCACCGACGAGCTGCTGGCCGCGATGAACGCCTCGAACGGCGCGCTGGTCGCCTCGCTGGCCTGCGACGACGAGGAACTGGCCGGCAAGCTGGCGGTCGACCTCCAGGCGTTCAAGGTGGGCATCAACAAGCCGCGCTCCCGGGGCGACCGGGACGAGCCGTTCGGCGGCCGGGGCGCGTCCTGGAAGGGCGCCTTCGTCGGCGGCGACCTGCTGGTGCAGGCGGTCACCCAGGGCGGCGACGGCCGGCTCTACGGCAACTTCCCCGACTACAACAGCTACCCCACGACCTGAGGTGCAAGGAAGGGCACCCTGCCAACTAGCGATTGCAGGGTGCCCTTCCTAACACCCGGCGGCGACGCACCGGGCTCAGCCGTGCCGCGCGGACGCGCCCGCGACGAGCGGAACGGTCAGGGTCACCAGGCCGCCGTCCCGCCCGGTCGGGGTGGGCCGGCCGAGCCGCCGCACGGTACGCAGCATCGGGGCGTTCCCGGCGTGGACGTGCAGCACCAGGGCCGCGTAGCCGGCCTGCTCGGCGTGCCGGACCAGCCGACGCAGCAGGGCCGAGCCGAGGCCCCGCCGCTGCCAGTCGTCGCGGACCAGCAGCGCCACCTCGGCCTCGTCACCCTCGGCGAGCAGGTTCGCCATCGCCACGACCGGCTCCGCCGCCCCGGCGTCGGCGGCCGTGGCGAGCAGGGTCACGCCCCGGGCCGGCTCCAGCAGCCGGCGCAGCCGGGCCGGGGCCGGCATCGCCGCCCCGCCCAGGTAGCGGCGGTGCCGGCTGCGCGCCGAGCATCCCTCGTGCAGTTCGACCACGCCGGGCAGGTCGTCCGCGGTCGCCGGTCGTACGGCCGCCTCGGCGCCGTCGGGCAGCACCAGGGTGACCTGCTCGGCGGCCCGGCGTGCCACGGAGGCCGAGAGCTCGACCAGGGCCTGGGCCCGGGCGTACTCGGCCGGGGTGAAGCCCGGCACGGCGCGGTGCAGCGCGAACGATCCGCCGGCCGGGTCCGCCAGCAGCATGGTGGTGTCGGCGAGCCCGCAGCCGGGGCCGGCCGACGCGGGCCGCCAGGTGACCGTGTCCGCGCCGAGCAGGGCGCGCAGCGCCTCCCCGGCCGAGTCCGGATCCCGCACCAGGCGGGTGGCCAGGCCGAGCGCCCGGGTGGGCTGGTCGGCGAGCCCGCGCGCCTCGTCCACGGTCGCCCGGATCCGCCACAGCGTCATAATTCACTCCCTTCCCCCGTACGACCCTCGTCGGTGGCTGTTGCGGGCCGGTTGCCCGCGGGTGACGGCTCCGGTTCCGCCTCGGCGACCTGCGCCACACTGGCCGCCGCCCGGCCGGCCCGGCTCAGGGGTTCACGGCCACCGGCGGTGCCCCGACCAGGTCGAGCCGGTCGCCGAGGATCACCGCGGCGGCCCGGACGAGCTGCGCCAGCCGGTCCACCTCCGTGGCGTGGAACGCCGCCGCGGCCGGCGTTCCGGCGCACTGGCGGGGCGACCACCAGCACCAGGCCGGCACGGCCGAACGGCGCGACCGCGAAATGTCCGCCGGACGCGCTGATCGCCCGGGCGCGCAGCGGGGTCACCTCCGGCAGCGGCAGTGGTACGGGCGCACGCCAGCTCGCGTACCCGACGGTCGTCTCACCGGCCGTGCCGGTCCGCGAGGCCCAGTCCACCGGCACCACCGTGGCGACCGCCCAGTCGGCGGCGAGCAGCCCGGGGACGGCGTCGACCAGGGTGGCGACGCCCTCGACGGGGTTGGCCGCGACCTGGGCCAGCAGTTCGGCGTCCTGCCCGGAGGTGGTGGGTGCGCCGATCGCCCGCCACACCCCGTCCACCCGGACGCCGGGGATCGCCGCCAGCCCGGCGAGCAGCTGCTCGACCCGCGCCGCACCCGGCCAGACCACCGTGAAGTCGTCCACCGCCCGGCCGCCGAGGCGCTCCAGGACGACCACCTGGACGATGTCGGCACCCGAGATGCCCATGGTGCGCGCCACCTGACCGAGCGTGCCCGGACGGTCCGGCAGGGTGACCCGAACTCGCAGCAACATGTCTGAACCCTCCGCTCGGCGGGCCGGCACGGCTGGCCGGCAGGCTGGGCCCCAGCCTGGCCGGTGACCGTTTCGCCCCTGTTGCCGCGCCGTGTCCCGGGGGTCACGTCCCGACCTTGACAACCTGGCGGAGCTGCCATCAACTATCCGGATGACCGAGCCGGCCGTCGACGCGCACGGGCCGGGCAGCGCCCCTGCTCCCGCCGCCCCCCGAGGGCTGGATCTCGACCGGCTCGCCGGTCACCTGGCCCGGCACCGGCCCGATCTGGCCGACGGTCCGCTGCGGGCCCGGCTGATCGCCGGCGGCAAGTCCAACCTGACGTACCTGCTGGGTGTCGGCGAGCGGGAGGTGGTGCTGCGCCGCCCGCCGCTCGGGCACGTGCTGGCCACCGCGCACGACATGACCCGGGAGTACCGGGTGATCTCCGCGCTGGCGCCGACCGACGTGCCGGTGCCCCGCGCGCTGCTGCTCTGCGACGACGCCGAGGTGATCGGCGCGCCCTTCTACCTGATGGAGCGGGTGCGCGGCGAGGTGTTCCGCAGCCGCGCCCAGACCGACCCGCTCACCGCCGACCAGCGGCGGGAGTTGGCGCTGGCGATGATGGACACCCTCGCCGCGCTGCACGCGGTCGAGCCCGCCTCGGTCGGGCTGGCCGACTTCGGCCGGCCGGAGGGCTACCTCGCGCGGCAGGTCCGCCGGTGGGCCGGCCAGCTCGACCGGTCGCGCAGCCGGCCGCTGCCCGGCATCGAGGAGCTACGCGGCCTGCTCGCCGACACCGCGCCGGAGGGCGTCAACGCCGGCCGGATCGTGCACGGCGACTACCGGCTGGACAATCTCCTCGCCACCGTCGACCCGGTGGCCGTGCGGGCCGTGCTCGACTGGGAGATGGCCACCCTCGGCGACCCGCTGGCCGACCTCGGGCTGCTGCTGACCTACTGGGACGTGCTCGGCGGCAGCGACTCGGCCGTCGGCAACCCCGTCGCCGACGGGCTCGGCCCGCGCGCCGGGTTCCCCACCGGGTCGGAGCTGATCGAGCGGTACGCCGGGCGCGGCGACGTCGACGTCGGCCCGTTGCACTGGCACGTCGCGCTCGGCTGCTTCAAGCTCGCGGTGATCTGCGAGGGCATCCACTACCGGCACACGCTCGGGCAGACGCTGGGCGAGGGCTTCGACGGGATCGGCGACATGGTGGCACCGCTGGTCGCGCACGGGCTGACCGCCGCCAGGGAGCGTTGATGGACTTCGCCTACGACACCCGCACCGAGCAGTTGCGGGCCGAGCTGACCGCGTTCCTGGACGAACACGTGTACCCGGCCGAGGCGGTGCACGCCGCGCAGGTGGCCGCCGCCGGCGACCCGTGGGCCCGTTCCCCGGTGATGGCCGAGCTGAAGGCCGAGGCGCGCAGGCGCGGCCTGTGGAACCTCTTCCTCCCCGACCCGCGCCACGGCGCCGGCCTGACCAACCTCCAGTACGCTCCGCTGGCCGAGCTGACCGGGCGCAGCCCGCACCTGGCCCCCGAGGCGCTCAACTGCGCCGCGCCGGACACGGGCAACATGGAACTGCTCGCCGAGTTCGGCTCGCCCGAGCAGCAGGAACGCTGGCTGCGGCCGCTGCTGGAGGGCGAGATCCGCTCGGCGTTCTGCATGACCGAGCCGGAGGTGGCGTCCTCGGACGCGACCAACATCGCCACCCGGATCACCCGCGACGGCGACCACTACGTGATCAACGGACGTAAGTGGTGGTCGTCGGGGGCGATGGACCCGCGCTGCGAGATCTTCATCGTGATGGGCAAGACCGACCCGGGGGCCGACCGGCACCGCCAGCAGAGCATGATCCTGGTGCCGCGGGACACTGCCGGCGTCACGGTGCGGCGGGGCATGACGGTGTTCGGCTACAGCGACGCCGCGCACGGCGGCCACGCCGAGATCGACTTCACCGACGTCCGCGTACCGGCGGAGAACCTGGTCGGGGCGGAGGGCGCCGGTTTCGCGATCGCCCAGGCCCGGCTCGGTCCCGGCCGGATCCACCACTGCATGCGGCTGGTCGGCATGGCGGAGCGGGCCCTGGAGCTGCTCTGCCGGCGGGTGCTGGAGCGGGTCGCGTTCGGCCGGCCGCTCGCCGAGCAGGGCGTGGTGCGCGAGTGGATCGCCGAGTCCCGGGTGCGCATCGAGCAGGCCCGCCTCCTGGTGCTCAAGACCGCCTGGCTGATGGACACGGTCGGCAACAGGAGCGCGCACACCGAGATCCAGGCCATCAAGATCGCCACTCCCGCCATGGCCGAGTGGGTGATCGACAAGGCCATCCAGGCGTACGGCGGGGCCGGCGTCAGCCAGGACACCCCGCTGGCCGCCCTCTGGGCCCAGTCCCGCACCCTGCGCCTGGCTGACGGCCCCGACGAGGTCCACCGTTCCTCGCTGGCCAAGCGCGAACTGCACCACTGGAAAAACTGACCCACCCACCCCACCCTTCCCCCACCCCTCTCCCACCCGCGCGCCGCGCGGCGGCGTCGATCTTGCACTTTGCGCCCCGGCTATATGGAGAATGTCCAGAATGCCCGGGCATCAAGTGCAAGATCGACGAGGCGGGGGCGGGGGCGCGGGGTGGGGTGGGTGGGGTGGGGTGGGTGGGTGGGTTAGGCGGAGTGGCGTTCGATCAGTTGGGTGTCGAGGAGGATGTGGGGGGACGGGAGTTCGTCGCCGCGGATGCGGGAGACCAGCAGGCGGGCCATCTGCCGGCCCATCTCCTCCACCGGCTGGTGGACGGTGGTCAGCGGCGGCTCGGACTGCCGGGCGATCGCGGCGTCGTCGAAGCCGACCACCGCCACGTCCTCCGGCACCCGGCGGCCCGCCTCGCGCAGGGTACGCAGCGCCCCGAACGCCATCAGGTCGGAGGCGACGAAGACGGCGTCGAGGTCGGGGCAGACCTCCAGCAGCCGGCGCATCCCGGCCGCCCCGCTGCCCTCGCTGAAGTCCCCGTACGCGATCAGGTCGGGGTTGATCCCACCACCGGCGGCCTTCACCGCCTCCTTGTAGCCGGTCAGCCGGCCCAGGCCGGCGCCCATGTCCTGCGGGCCGGCGATGGTGGCGATGCGTCGCCGGCCCCGGCCCGCCAGGTGTTCCACCGCCCGTCGGGCGCCGCCGACGTTGTCCACGTCGACGTAGTACGCCGGCTGTGCGCCGGGTTGCAGCATCCGGGCCGGCCGGCCGCCGAGCACGGTGGGCAGGCCGCGCTCCTCCAGCAGGGTGGGCAGCGGGTCGGAGTCGTGCAGCGACAGCAGCAGAACCCCGTCGACGTGCTGGTTGGTCAGGTGGTGCTCGACGCGCTCCCGCTCGATCGGCGACTGCACCATGGCGAGCCAGAGCTGCAACGGGGTCTCCAGCAGCCCCGAGCTGACGCCCCGGACGATGCCGGCGAAGAACGGCTCGGTGAAGACCCGGTCACCGGATTCCGAGACCACCAGGGCGATGGAGTCGGTGCGCTGGGTGACCAGGGCGCGGGCGGCGCGGTTCGGCACGTACCCCAGCTCGGCGATGGCCTGCTGCACCGCGGCGCGCGCCTCGGGGCTCACCTGGGGTGAGCCGTTGACCACCCGGGACACCGTCCCGCGACCGACGCCGGCGCGGGCGGCGACGGCGTCGAGGGTCGGGCGCCCGAGCGACCGGGTGCGCTGCGTTGTCATTGTCTGCTCCTCCGACGGCGGGCCGGCCCCGGCGCCACCCCGTGCGGGGTGGCGCCGGGGCCGCCCGTTGATGGCTGGCCCCGGCCTATTGTGCGGCCAGACCGTTGCGTCGGATCACCTCGGCGTACCACCTGGCGCTGGACTTGGGGATGCGGACCTGGCTGTCGTAGTCGACGTGGACCATCCCGAACCGCTTGGTGTAGCCCCAGGCCCACTCGAAATTATCCATCAGCGACCAGGCGAAGTATCCGCGCAGGGGCACCCCGGCCTCGATCGCCTCGTGCGCGGCACGCAGGTGGGCATCGAAGTACGCCAGCCGGTCGACGTCGTCCACCTGCCCGTCGACCACCTCGTCCACGAAGGCCGAGCCGTTCTCCGTGACGTAGAGGGGCAGGTCCGTGTACTGCTCGTGGACCCGGCGCAGCGTCTCCACCAGCCCGGGGGCGTCGATCTCCCAGTTCATGTCGGTGACCGGGACACCCCGGGTGACGAACCGGACGTCCTCGCTGCCCGGCCAGCAGGACGGCGCCCGCCAGTACGGCTCCGGCTCGGCGCCGGGGACCGGGGCGGCGACGACGTGCCGGCTGTAGTAGTTGACGCCGACCATGTCCAGCGGGGTGGAGATGGTCGCCAGGTCGCCGTCGCGCACGTGCCCGAAGTCGGTGACCCCGGCGAGGTCGGCCATCAGGTCCGCCGGGTAGGACCCGCGCAGCAGCGGGTCCAGGAAGAACCGGTTGGCCAGGCCGTCGATGCGCCGCGCGGCGTCGACGTCGGCGGGCGCGTCGCCGGCCGGGTCGACCGGGTAGAGGTTGACCGTCACCCCGACCTCGGCGGTCGGCCGGGCCGCACGCAGCGCCCGCACGGCGAGGCCGTGGCCGAGCATCAGGTGGTGCCCGGCCCGGACGGCCTCCGCGCCGTCCGAGCGGCCCGGCGCGTGCGCCCCGGAGCCGTAGCCGAGGAACGCCGAGCACCACGGCTCGTTGAGCGTGGTCCAGTAGCGCACCCGGTCGCCGAGCGCGTCGGCGACCAGGGTGGTGTAGTCGGCGAACCGGGCGGCGGTGTCCCGGGCCGGCCAGCCGCCGGCGTCCTCCAGCGGCTGCGGCAGGTCCCAGTGGTAGAGCGTGAGCCACGGCTCGATCCCGTGTGACAGCAGCTCGTCGACGAGCCGCCGGTAGAAGTCGAGCCCCTCGGCGTTGGCCGGGCCGGTGCCGCCGGGCTGCACCCGCGGCCAGGAGACCGAGAAGCGGTACGACTTCAGCCCCAGCTCGGCCATCAACGCGACGTCGGCCCCGAGGCGGTGGTAGTGGTCGCAGGCCACGTCGCCGGTGTGCCCCTCGACCACCCGGCCGGGGGTGTGGCTGAAGGTGTCCCAGATCGACGGGGTCCGGCCGCCCTCGGCCGCCGCGCCCTCGATCTGGTACGCGGCGGTGGCCGCGCCCCAGAGGAAGCCGGGCGGGAAGGTCAGCGGCGGACGGTCGTCGAGGACGCCGACGGCGGGCGGGCTGGCGGGGTTGCTCACGACTTGACGGCGCCTTCCATGATGCCGCCCACGATCTGGCGGCCGAACACGATGAACACGATCACCAACGGTAGGGTGCCGATCGCCGTGGCGGCGAACACCTGTGAATAGTCGGTGTAGTAGGCGTACGACAGGAAGGCCAGCGAGACCTGGAGCGTCGGGTTCTCGGAGGTGAGCACCGCGTACGGCCACAGGAACGAGTTCCACGTCTCCATGAAGGTCAGCAGGCCGAGCACGGCGGCGGCCGGGCGCAGCGCGGGCAGCACGATGTTCCAGTAGATCCGGAAGGTGCTCGCCCCGTCCATCCGGCCCGCCTCGATCAGCTCGTCGGAGATGGCCTGGCTGGCGTACTGCCGCATCATGAACACGCCGAAGGCGCTGACCAGGAACGGCACGGTCACCGCGTAGAGGGTGTCGAACCAGTTCAGGTCCTGGATCATGCCCCAGAGCGGGATGAGCCCGAGCTGCGTCGGGATCATCATGGTGACGATGATCGTCAGCAGCAGGGCGTTGCGGCCCCGGAAGCGCAGCTTGGCGAAGGCGAAGCCGGCCAGCGAGCCGGTGATCACCACGGAGATCGTCACGATGCCGGAGACGATCACCGAGTTGAGCAGGCCGGTGAGGAAGTTCGCCGCGTCGTTGTCGAGCACCCGGCCGAAGTTGCCGCCGAACGACCCGGCGGGCGTGACCGGCGGCGGAACGTCGTTGATCGAGTCCAGGCTGCGGGTGGCGATGACCACCATGTAGTAGAACGGGTAGATCGAGAAGAGCGTCGCCAGGACGAGCGCGACGTAGGTCAGTGGGCTCGTGCGCCACAGGCGCCGGGATGCCGAGTTCATCTCCGCGTTCCTCACTTCACCGTGCGGCGGACGAGCAGGAAGTTGATCCCCGAGACGAGGGCGATCATCAGGAACATCGCCCAGGCGACCGCGGCGCCGTAGCCGGCGGTGTTGAGGTTCTCGATGCCCAGCTCGTACATGTACATGGCCAGGGTCTGGAACTCGCGCTGGTCGCCGCCGATGATGTTGCCGTTGGCGAAGACGAGCGGCTCGGTGAAGAGCTGGAGCCCGCCGATGGTGGAGAGGATCACCACGAAGACGAAGGTCGGCGTGAGCATGGGCAGGGTGATCCGCCAGAACTGCTTCCACTGGCTGGCGCCGTCGAGCGACGCCGCCTCGTACAGGTCGCGCGGGATGGCCTGCATGCCCGCGAGCAGGATCAGGGTGTTGTAGCCCGTCCACCGCCAGTTGACCATGGAGGCGATGGCGGTCCACGAGCTCCAGCGTTCGGCGTCCCAGTCGATCGCGTCGATCCCGACGAAGCTGAGCAGCCAGTTGATCACGCCGAAGTCGCGCTGGAAGAGCATGCCGAAGACGATCGCCACGGCGGTCACCGAGACCACGTTCGGCATGAAGATCGCCATCCGGAACAGGGTGCGCGCGCGCAGGAAGGTGCGGTTGAGCAGGTTCGCCAGGAACAGGGCGAGCAGCAGCTGCGGAATGGTCGACAGCAGGAAGATGCCGAACGTGTTGAGGGTGGCGTTCCAGAAGTACTCGTCCTTGACCAGGGCGACGTAGTTGTCGAACCCGATGAAGCTGTGGTCGCCGATCAGGTTCCAGTCGTGCAGGGACATCCAGGCGGTCCGCAGCATCGGGTAGAGCCCGAAGATGCCGAAGACCACGAAGAACGGCGCGATGTACAGGTACGGCGAGTACTTCAGGTCCAGCCGGGTCAGCGCGTGCGACCGGGACCGGCGCCGCGAGGGCGGGCGGGGTGGCGGTGCGGCGGGCGACGGCGGCGCCGTCGTGGCCGAGAGGCTCATGCGGGGTCCTTTCCCGGCGTCGGCGCGGGCGCGCGCCGACGCCCAGGCGCTGGTACGACCGACGGGACGGCGCCGGTGGCGTCCGGGGGCGTGCACGGGGACGGCGCCGGTGGCGTCCGGGTGGGTGGACCCGGACGCCACCTGGCGACGAGGTGGGTCAGAAGGCGCCCTGCGTCTTGGCGTCCTTGGCGAACTGCTCCCAGGCCTTGTCCTGCTTGGCCTGTCCCTGTTCGTACGAGCGCAGCGCCGGCTCGAACGCGTTCTCCTTCACCGCCTGGTGCTTCGGGCCGAGGTGCAGCGGCTGGATCTTGGCGACGCTGTCACCGAAGATCTTGCCGGTCGGCGCGTTGTTGAAGTACTCGTTGGTGTAGGCGAGGAACTCCTGGTTCTTCAGCGCCTCCAGGTTGGTGGGCAGCGGGCCCTTGAGCTTGAACGCCGCCACCTGGCTCTGCGCGTTGGTCAGGTACTCGGCGAGCTTCGCCGCCTCCTTCGGGTACTTGCTCTGGGTCGGCACGCCGAGCCAGGAGCCACCCCAGTTGCCGGCGCCGCCGGGCACCGGGGCGACGTCCCACTTGCCCTTGTTCTCGGGGCCGGAGTTGTCCGCGACGATGCCGAGCATCCAGGACGGGCAGAAGGTCGCCGCGAAGGTGCCCTGCTTGAAGCCGGCCGACCACTCCGGCGACCAGGTGGCCGTCTCGGCGGTGATGTTGGCGTCGGCCATCGCGACCGCGGTGTCCCAGGAGGCCTTCACCGCCGCGCTCTTCTCGGCGACGACGTTGTCGTCCTTGTCGTAGAACAGGTCGCCGCCCTGCTGGAACATCACCGCGCTGGCGGCGGTGGTGACCGAGTCGAGCAGGCCCTTGCCGGTGGCGGTGCGGTACTTCTTGCCGGTCTCGATGAAGCCGTTCCAGTCCGGCCAGAGCGCCGCGACCTGGTCCCGCTCGACCGGCAGCTTGGCCGCCTCGAAGAGATCCCGGCGATAGCAGACGGCGAGGCTGCCGACGTCGGTCGGCAGGCCGATCAGCCGGCCGTCGGGCGCCTTGCCCAGCTCCCACTTCCAGGGCAGGTAGTCCTTGCTGTGGTCGGCGACCAGCGGAGCGAGGTCGGCCCAGTTGGCCGGGTTGGCCTTGAACTCGTTGAGGATGCCCTCTTCGAGGGCGACCACGTCGGCCGCGCCCTTGCCGGTGGCGAGCGCCCGGACGATCTTCGGCCGGTACTCGTTGAGCTGCGCGGTCTTGCGCAGCTCGACCTTGATGCCGGTGTCCTTCTCGTACTGCTTGATGATCTCGTCGTAACCGAACTCGCCGAACGTGTCGACGACCAGCTTGGCGGGCTTCTCGCCGGCCGCCGGCGCGTCGTCGTCCTTGCCGCAGGCCGCGAGACCGCCGATGGCGGTGAGCGCGGCCAGTGCGGCAGCCGCCATGCGGGTACGCCGCGTGGTGAGGCTCATCGGAGACCCCTCTTTCGGTGGTGAGGCTGACTCGGGTGTGGTGGGGGGTGCGCGCCCGTCGGTGCCGGAACGGCCGGCGGCCGACGACCGGAGCGGGGCGGCGGGTGAGTCGTGCCACGTTCTCGGGAGCGCTCCCATGAGATTGCCGGCGGGTGCCAGAGGTGTCAATAGGCTTATGGGAGCGTTCCCAGATCGTTACCGCGAGTGCGCCCGGCCCGATCGTCGGATGTCGCGGGCCCGCCCGCCCCGGGCCGGATTCCCGGTCAGCAGAAGCGGCGCAGCAGGGTCCCGGCCCGGTCGGCGTCGAAGGCGTCCGGGTCGAACCGGGCACCCACCCAGTCCCGCATCTCCGCATGCTCCGGGTGGCCCGGATCCGCCAGCGCGGCCAGCAGCGCGAGGTAGCCGGCCGGACCGCCGACGCCCTCCGGCGGGCACGCCCGCTCACCGTCCAGGCAGGACGGGTACCGCTCGTCCGGGTCGGCCGCGAAGACGTCCTCCACCACCAGGTCGTGTTCCCACCAGTCGCCGAAGTCGTACGTGTAGTGCAGGCGGCTGCCCTTGCCGACCACCGCGTCGAGCCGGAAGTCCAACCCGTCGCGCAGGGCCAGTTCGCCGTCGGGGTCGCCCTCGCCGTACTGGCGGCCCTCGATCTCGAACGAGTGCAGGTGGCAGTCCCGCCAGCCCATGCCGTGCTGCACCACCCGGTGCAGCCGGTCCAGGGTGTAGCCGCCCGGGACGAGCACCCGGCGCCAGACGGGCGGTCGGACCCCGGCCAGGGAAATCTTCAGCTGGAAGATCTGACGCGGCATGTTGTCCCATCCTTGCTCGGCATAGGCTGCGGGCATGATCTGCCGAGCGTGCCGGGCCAGGCGGCACGACGACTGTCCGGGGCGCAACTGGTGCGACTGCCAGCACCGTACCCCCCGGCCCACCCCTCCGGTCACCGGTCCGGCCGGCGAATGAGCGTCGGAATCCCGGTTTCGGCGCTCTGGCCGGCACCCTCGGCGCGACCGCTGGACGACGCCGCGCTCACCGCGCTCTACGGCCGGGCCGAGCGCCCCCACCTCCGGATGAACTTCGTGACCAGCATCGACGGCAGCGTCGCCGTCGACGGCTACTCGGCCGGGCTCTCCGGCGAGCCGGACAAGCGCGTCTTCGGGCTGCTGCGGATGCTCTGCGACGCCCTGCTCGTCGCCGCCGGCACGCTGCGGCACGAGGGCTACCGGGCGGTACGCCTCGACGAGCGACGCCGGGCCTGGCGTCGCGCGCACGGCCTGTCCGCGTACCCGACGCTCGTCGTCGTCTCCGGTTCGCTCGACCTCGACCCGGCACAGGCCGCGTTCGCCGACGCGCCGGTGCGGCCCGTGGTGCTCACCCGCGCCGGCGCCACGGCACCGCCCGGCCTGACCGAGGTCGCCGACGTGGTGCGCTGCGGCGACGACCGGGTCGACCTCGCGGCGGGCCTGGCCGAGCTGCGCCGCCGCGGCCTCGACCAGGTGCTCTGCGAGGGTGGGCCGCACCTGTTCGGCGCGCTCACCGCCGCCGACCTGGTGGACGAGGTCTGCCTCACCGTCGCCCCGCTGCTCGCCGGCGCGGGCCCGGGGCGGATCACCGCCGGCGACCCGAGCCAGGTACGCCACCTGCCACTGCGGCACGTGCTCGCCGCCGCCGACGGGGTGCTCCTGCTCCGCTACGCCCGCGACTGACCGTGGCCGGGCGGCCACGCTGCGGCCGGCGTCCGACGCCGTGCCGTGGCGTCCGCCGCGTCGCGTGGCAACCTGTCGTACTCCTCGGGCAGGATGCAGGGCGTGTGCCCCGACCGCGACGACCAGCCGACCGGAGTTGCCCGATGACTGACGACGGGTTCGACGGCCCGGGCGAGGTGGTCGGCCGGGTGCTGGGCACCGCCGACGCCACCCCCCTCCAGTTCTGGACGGCGGTCGCCCCCGACAGCTACCTCCAGCTCGACGACGTCGTGGTGACCCGGCGGGAGCTGCCCAACCGCGAGCCGGTGACGATCGCCGGGGTGGTCACGCAGGTGCGCGCCCGGCACGAGGGCGCGCAGTTCGACTCCGACGTCTTCGCCATCGCCGACGGCACGCTGCCCGCCCAGGTGCAGGAGGCCGCCGAGATCACCACCACCCGCGTCGACCCTGAGCTCTACGTGCCGCCGTCGCCGGGTGCGGTGGTGCACCGCGCCGAGGGTGACGCGCGGGCCCGGGCGCTGCACTTCGACCGGATGGAGCGGCGCATCCCGATGGGCATGGGCCGCGACGGGGTGCCGGTCTACCTCAACGCCGACTTCCTCGACGGCAGCCGTGGCGCGCACGTGTCGATCTCCGGCATCTCCGGGGTCGCCACGAAGACGAGCTTCGCCACCTTCCTGCTCTACTCGGTCTTCCGCTCCGGCGTGCTGGGCGGCGACGCGGTCAACGCCAAGGCGCTCATCTTCAACGTCAAGGGCGAGGACCTGCTCTTCCTCGACCACCCCAACACGCGGCTCGACGACGCCACCCGCGCCGCGTACGCGAAGCTCGGCCTGGCCGCCGGCGCGTTCCCGGACGTACGGGTCTACGCCCCGCCCAGGGTCGGCGACTCCTCCGGCACGCCCGACGTGAGCAGCCGGCTCACCGGGGTCGACAGCTTCTACTGGACGCTGAGCGAATTCTGCGCCGACCGCCTGCTGCCCTACGTGTTCGCCGACGCCGACGACGAACGCCAGCAGTACACGATGGTGGTGCACTCCGTCGCCGCCCACCTGGCCCGCTACGCCCAACCCGCCGACGGTGGGGTGAGCATCGACGGGGTGCGGCTCGGCTCGTACGCCGACCTGGTCGACCACGTCGTCGAGCAGCTCAACGACGACGAGACCCGCTCCGACTGGGCCGGCAGCGCGGTCGGGCTGGGCACGGTCAACGCGTTCGCCCGCCGGCTGATCGGCAGCAAGAAGGACCTCTCCCGGCTGATCCGGGGCGACCTGGCCGCCCGTCGCCCGCACTCGATCAACACCGCCGAGAGCGCCCAGGTCACCGTCGTCGACCTGCACAACCTGCCCGACCGCGCCCAGCGCTTCGTGGTCGGCGTGACGCTCAAGAGCGAGTTCGAACGCAAGGAGAAGGCCGGCACCGCCAAGCCCCTGCTCTTCGTGGTGCTCGACGAGCTCAACAAGTACGCCCCCCGCGAGGGCTCCTCCCCCATCAAGGAGGTGCTGCTCGACATCGCCGAGCGGGGCCGCTCGCTGGGGGTGATCCTGGTCGGCGCCCAGCAGACCGCGAGCGAGGTGGAGCGGCGGATCGTCACCAACTCGGCGATCCGGGTGGTCGGCCGGCTCGACCCGGCCGAGGCGTCCCGCCCGGAATACGGCTTCCTGCCGCCCGCCCAGCGGCAGCGCGCACTGCTGGCCAAGCCGGGCACGATGTTCGTCAACCAGCCCGACATCCCCGTGCCGCTCTGCCTGGAGTTCCCGTTCCCGGCCTGGGCCACCCGGGTCTCCGAGGCCGGCCGTGCCCCGTCCGAGACGCTCCGGTCGATCACCCAGTCCGCCGACCCGTTCGCGGTCGTCGGCTCCGGTGGCGGCACCTCCGACGACGACATCCCGTTCTAGGGCACCCGGTGGACCCCGCAGTCGCGAACGAAGGACGGGCACCGTGAAGATCCTGCACACCTCCGACTGGCACGTCGGCAAGGTCCTCAAGGGGCAGTCGCGGGCCGAGGAGCACAAACGCGTCCTGGCCGGCGTGATCGACGTCGCCCGCGCCGAGGCGCCCGACCTGGTCATCGTCGCCGGTGACCTCTACGACACCGCCGCCCCGACCCCCGAGGCCACCCGGCTGGTCACCCGGGCCCTGACCGCGTTGCGCCGCACCGGTGCCGACGTGGTCGCCATCGGCGGCAACCACGACAACGGCCAGGCCCTCGACGCGCTGCGGCCCTGGGCCGAGGCCGCCGGGATCACCCTGCGCGGCGGGGTCCGGGAGAACCCGGACGAGCACGTCATCGACGGCACCACCGCCGGCGGTGAGCGCTGGCGGCTGGCGGCGCTGCCGTTCCTCTCCCAGCGCTACGCCATCCGCGCGGTGGAGATGTACGACCTGACCGCCGCCGAGACCACCCAGACGTACGCCGACCACCTCGGCCGGGTGCTGGGCCGGCTGACCGAGAGCTTCACCGAACCGGACCGGGTGCACCTGGTCACCGGCCACCTGACCGTGGTGGGCGCGACCACCGGCGGCGGCGAGCGCGACGCGCACACCGTGCTGGGCTACGCGGTGCCGGCGACCGTGTTCCCGGGGACGGCCCACTACGTGGCGCTGGGCCACCTGCACCGGTCGCAGCGGGTGCAGGGCCCCTGCCCGATCCGCTACAGCGGCAGCCCGCTCGCGGTCGACTTCGGCGAGCAGGAGAACGTGCCGTCGGTGACCATCGTCGAGGTCACCGCGACCACGGCGGCGCAGGCGCGGGAGGTGCCGGTGACCGCCGCCACCGCGCTGCGCACGGTCCGGGGCACCCTGGCCCAGCTCGCCGAGATGGCGGTGCCGGACGCCTGGCTGCGGGTGTACGTCCGGGAGCAGCCGCGTGCCGGGCTGCGTGAGGAGGTGCAGGAGCTGCTCCCACAGGCCCTGGAGATCCGGATCGACCCGGAGCTGGTGCCCGCCCCGGGCAGCGGCACCCGGGTGGCGCAGCGGGCGGGCCGCTCGCCCCGGCAGCTCTTCGCCGACTACCTGGACAGCCGGGGGCAGGCCGACGACGGGGTGCGGGAACTCTTCGACGAGCTCATCGAGGAGGTTGAGCACTGATGCGGCCGATGCGGCTGGACATGGCGGGCTTCACCGTCTTCCGGGACGAGACCACCATCGACTTCACCGACGCCGACTTCTTCGCGCTGGTGGGGCCGACCGGCTCCGGCAAGTCGACGGTGCTCGACGCCATCTGCTTCGCCCTCTACGGCACGGTGCCGCGCTGGGGCGGGGCGCGGGGCCTGACCAACGCCCTGGCGCCGTCGGCCACCGAGGCGCGGGTCCGGCTGGTCTTCGAGTCCGCCGGTTCCCGCTACGTGGCGACCCGGGTGGTCCGCCGGGACGGCCGGGGCAACGTGAAGACGGCCAACGCCGGGTTGCAGCTGATGCCGGCCGGTTTCGACGTGACCAAGCTCGACACCGGGCTGAGCCCGGACGACCTCGGCGAGGTGGTGGCCGGCACGCCCGCCGAGATGGAGCAGGCCGTGCTGGAGGCGGTCGGGCTGCCGTACGAGCAGTTCACCAGCTGCGTGGTGCTGCCGCAGGGGCAGTTCGCGGACTTCCTGCACGCCAAGCCGGCCACCCGGCAGCAGATCCTGGTCAACCTGCTCGGCCTCGGGGTCTACGAGGACGTGCAGAAGAGGGCGACCGCGCGGGCCGTGCAGGCCGAGGCGAAGCTGGAGGCGGTCGACCAGGCACTCGCCGGGCTCACCGACGTCGACGACGCCGCGTTGGAGGCGGCGACCGGGCAGGTCGACCGGATGCGGGAGCTGGCCGGTGCGGTGTCGGCCGCCGTACCGGAGCTGGAGGCGGCCCGGGCGACGGCGCGGGAGGCGGGCGCGGCCCTGGCCGCCCTCGACGCCGACCTGGCGGTGCTGACCGCCGTGCGCGCACCGGACGGGGTGGCGGAGGTGGCCCGGGCGGTCGCCTCGGCGCGGGCCGGCGCGGACGAGGCGGCGACGGCGGTGTCGCTGGCCGAGGAGCGGGAGGAGAAGCTGCGCGGCGAGCTGGCCGCCGCCGGCGACGAGAGCGCGCTGCGGTTGCTGCTGCGGGCGTACACCGACCGGGAGAAGCTGGCCGGCGAGGCGGAGGCGGTCCGGGCGGCGGTGACCGCGGCGCGGGCCGAACACGGCACGGCGGTGGCGGCGCTGGCCGAGGCGCGCGCGGCGGCCGAACGGGCCGAGGCGGAGCTGGAGGCGGCCTTCCGCGCCCACGAGGAGGCGAAGGCGACCGACCAGGCGGTGGCGTTGCGCGCGCACCTGCGCGAAGGGGCGACCTGCCCGGTCTGCGAGCAGACCGTGTCGGCGGTGCCGGCGGTGCCGGCCGACTCGGCGGTGGCCGCCGCCACGGCGGCGGGACGGTCGGCGCGGGCCGCCAGCAAGGCCGCCCAGTCCGTGGTGCAGGAGCGCGACGGCGCGGCCCGGGAGCGGGAACGGGTGCTGATGCGCGCGCGGGCCCGGCAGGACCAGGTGCAGGCCCGGCTGGCCGAGCTGGACGACCAGCTGGCCGGAGCCGCCGAGCCGGCGGTGCTGCGCCGTGAGCTGGACGACCACGCGCGGCTGCGCAGGGCGCTGGAGGAGTCGGCGACGGCGGTGCGGGCCGGCCGGGACGCCGCCCGGCGGGCCCGGGCCGCGGTGGACGCCGCCGAGGAGCGGCTGCGGGCGACGTGGCGGGCGTTCGACGCGACCCGCGACGGGCTGGGCCGGTTCGGGCCGCCGACGGCGGACCGGGAGGATCTCGGCGCCGCCTGGTCCGCCCTCACCGGCTGGGCCGGCGAGGAGGCGCAGCGCCGGCGCACGGAGCGGGCCGGGCGGGCCGGGGCGGTGGCGGAGGCCGAGGCGGTGGCCGCCGGCGTCGGCGAGCGCATCGCGGGTTTCCTCGCCGCCGCCGGTCTGCCGGCCGCCGACGATCCGGTACGCGCCACCGACCGTGCCCTGGAGCGGGCCGAGGCCGACCTGCGCGAGCTGGAGCGGCGTCGCGAGCAGGCCGGCGGGCTGCGCGAGCAGCGGTCCGGGTACGAGCGCGAGGCGCAGGTGGCGCGGTCCCTCGCGGGGCACCTGCGGGCCAACAACTTCGAGCGGTGGCTGCTGGCGGAGGCGTTGGACCTGCTGGTCGACGGCGCCTCGGGCATCCTGCGCGAGCTCTCCGCCGGGCAGTACGACCTGGTGCACGACAAGGGCGAGTTCTTCGTGGTCGACCAGCACGACGCGGGGCTGCGCCGGGGCGTGCGCACCCTCTCCGGCGGCGAGACCTTCCAGGCATCGCTGGCGCTGGCGCTGGCGTTGTCGGAGCAGCTCGCCGGGTTGTCCACCACGGCGGCGAGCCTGGAGTCGATCGTGCTGGACGAGGGCTTCGGCACGCTCGACGCGGCCACCCTCGACACGGTGGCCGCCACGCTGGAGAATCTGGCCGCCCGGGGCGACCGGATGGTCGGGGTGGTCACGCACGTGCCGGCCCTGGCCGAACGCATCCCGGTCCGCTTCGAGGTCAGCAAGGACGCCCGGTCGGCCCGCGTCGAGCGGACCGGCCGGTGACCGGGGCCCGCCGCGGCGTCCCGGCGTCCGCGACGGAAGGATCGCTGCGGTGACCGACCCCCGGTTCTTCGTCGACGCGTGGGATCCGGCGTACGGCGCCTCGTTCGAGGCGTCCGGCGACGGTCCCGCCGCGCAGAGCAGCGCCCAGGTCGACGCGGACGTCGAGCTGCCGGCGGTGGACTGGCGGGCGATCGGGCCGCGCGCGGGCGTCCGCGCCCCCGACGTGGTGCTGCTCGTCGACGGGGTGCGCCGGATCGACGCGAGCGTGTGGACGGCGGAGGAGGACGGCGCGTCCTTTCCCGGCCTGGCCGCGTCGTACGCCGCCGGGGTGGTCCGGTGCGACCTGGAGCGCGGCGCGGCGCAACTGGCCGGCGCCCGGGTCGGCCGGGGCCTGTTCACCGCCAGCCCGTCGGCGGTGGACGTGGTGGCCGGCAGCGTCCGCTACCCGGTGCACCGGGTCACCGGCACGGGCGAGCTGAACAAGCTCCCGGCCGCCGTGCAGGGGCCGCTGACCGCGCTGGAGGTGGAGGTCTCGGGGGCGGCCCGCACGGATGGCGACCTGCTGGTGGTCGACGGGCCGCTGCGCAGCCGGCGGCAGTTGCCGCGCACCCTCGGCTACATCAAGACGCAGCACAAGCAATACCTCGACGCCCGGCTGACCGCCGTGGTCATCCAGTTGAAGGCCGGTGAGCGTTCCCCGGTGTTCAAGCTCGGCACGGCCTGGGGCGGCTGGTCGTGGTATCTGCGGCTGCCGGTGGCCACCGGCGCGCCGTGGGCGGGCATCGTCCGGATGGAGTGCTCCGCCGAGCTGAGCGTCGACGAGGCGGTGGGCCTGGCCGACCTGTCGCTGGTCACGCTGCCCCGGTTCGCCTCCACCCCCTACAAGGACCCGCGGGCACCGCAGAACCTGATCCCGATCGCCGGCCTGGAGCGCCGGCTGCGGGCGCTGCTCGGCGACGCGCGGCTGCTGCACCGGGTGCTCACCACCGCCGCCCGGGCCCGGCGCTGATGGGACGCAGGCGGGCGGCCGACACGGTGGCCGCGCGGGTGGACACCGGCCAGGCCGAGCTGGTGCCGGATCCGGACCGGCAGGGATCCTGGACGCTGCTGCTGGACGGCGCCCCGCAGTCGCACGTGGACCTGGCCGATCCCACGCACCTGGAGTTCGAGTACGTCCGGCGCCTCGCCGCCGCGATCGACCTGGTGGCCCCGGCCGGCGCCCCGCTGCGGGTGCTGCACCTCGGCGGCGGCGCGCTGACCCTGCCCCGCTACGTGTCGGCCACCCGGCCCGGCTCCACCCAGCGAGTGGTCGAGGTGGACGGCGCGCTGGTGGAGCTGGTCCGCCGCGCCCTGCCGTGGCCGCCGGATTCCCGGCTCAAGGTGCGGGTGGCCGACGCCCGCGAGGTGCTCGCCGCCAGCCGGGACGCCAGCTACGACGTGGTGGTCGCCGACGTCTTCGCCGGGGCCCGCACCCCGGCGCACCTCACCTCGGCCGAGTACGCCGCCGAGGTCGCCCGGGTGCTGCGTCCCACCGGTTTCCACCTGGCGAACGTCGCCGACGGCCCGCCGCTGCGGCACGCGCGGGGGCAGGTCGCCACGGTCCGGTCGGTGCTGCCCCGGGCCTGCCTGGTCGGCGACGCGGCGGTGCTGCGGGGGCGGCGCTACGGCAACCTGGTGCTGGTGGCCGGGCGGGTGGATCCGCCGGTACCGGAGCTGACCCGGCGCGCCGCCGGCGACTGGTTCCCCGGTCGGGTGCTGGCCGGCGAGGAGCTCGACCGTTTCGCGGGCGGCGCCCCGGTGGTCCGCGATGCCGGCGCCACCGACTCGACCCCGCCGCCGCCGGGAATCTTCTCCGTCGGCCGTTGAACCGCCAGCGCGGGCAGGCGGGCGAAACGTTCCCCTGTGTCCGCCCATATGCCCACGGACCGGTAGGCTGGCAGGTCGGCGACGGCTGCGGGTGTCCATGGTCGACAGCACGAACGCGCCGTCATCGGGGAGAGGGGCGGCGTGACGCCGAGGTGGAGCCGGAGGCCCCTGCCGGTGGTGCTTGCGCTGGCCGGCTCTCTGACCGTCGGCGCGGGCGCGACGGTGGCCGCGGGCTGGCCTGCGGCCGGCCGCTCCGCCACCGTGAGGCCGGTGGAGTTCGCCTCGCCGGCTCCCGCACCGCCCCCGCCGATTCCACTGACGGTGCTCACCTGGAACGTGTGCGCCAACGGCAAGTTGCGCTGTCTCGCCGGCCGCCAGCACCAGCAGCTCGCCTCCGCCATCGGTGCGGCGGCACGGAATGGTCCGGCCGACGTGCTGCTGCTTCAGGAGATGTGCGCGGACCTGCTGCCCGCGATGGAGCGCAGCCTCGGCGCCGGTTGGAAGGTGTACTTCCGCCAGGCCTCGACGGCCGCGGTCAGGCACGGCACGCTGGTGGACCGACCGGCCACCTGTGAAGCCGACGGGAACCGGTACGGCCAGGCGGTGGCGGTACGGCTCTTTTCGCCGGACACCGGCAGGGCATCGACCGTCCAGGCGTCCTGGCTCGTCGAGCTCCCGTCGCCGAAGCCGGTGGGCAGCAGATGGATGGAGCGGCGGTCGGCGGTCTGCGTCCGGTTGCGTGCTCCCCGCGTTCAGGTCTGCGGCGCCCACCTGTCGACCCCGCAGCAGGATCCGGACGGCAGGGTTCGGGCCGCGCAGGCCGCACGGCTCGCCGCCGAGGCCCGCCGCGGCCACGAACGGGGATATCCGACCATCATCGGCGGCGACCTCAACACCACCCCCGCCACGACCGTGGCCGGCAGCCGGCAACAGGTCCTACAGCCGCTGTACGACCAGGGCGCCGACTGCGACCTGGGCAGGATGCGGCCGACGTTCGGCAGCATCAAGATCGACTATCTGTTCGCCGGAGCCGGCGTCACGCCGCTCGGCTGCACCGTGACCCCGACGTCGCTCTCCGACCACCGGATGATCTCGGCGCGCTACCACCTCCGCCCCGACCCGATCCAACGCCTGACCAGCACGACGGATACTGACGGCGAACGAGGGCGTATCGACGGTTAGTACTTCTCCCACGGGCTGGGCACCGGAAAGTAGGTGTTCAGGAAAGGCGTGAGCACCGAAACCTGGGCCGCCAGGTCCTCCTCGGTGGAGAACGCGTCGTTGAGACAGAACACATGGCGGTCCCGCTTGGCGAGCAGGTGCGCCAGGCGCGCGGGCGTGTCCGGGTGGGACAGCTCGGCGATGGTGTACTCCAGCTCGCCCCGCATCGCCCGGCCGGTGTGGAACGCGTAGTAGTGGTGCAGCGACGAGGCGACCGAGATGTCCGTGACGCTGCGGAACTGGCTGCCGGCGGTCGCCTGGTGCTGCGCCGCGAAGGTCTCCTCGATCTCGTACAGCACACTGCGCCGCAACGCGTGCGGCATGTGTTTCATCTTCTGCGTCAGCACCGTGCCGAACCGCTCGGCGATGAGGGCCCGGTTGTTCTTTCCGGCCGCCGACGCGGGGATGTCGTCGGCCGAGGGCGGGCCGGGCGGCACCAGCGCCGGCGACGGGAAGAACTTGCTGATGCCGTTCGCCAGGAAGAAGTCCCGTGCGGTGACGTCGCGGCCGAGGAAGACGTCGTCGTTGAAGTAGAGGAACTGCTCCGACAGCCCGTCGATATGGTGCAGTTGACTCTCGATGGCGTGCGAGTTGAACGTCGGCAGCACCGACGGGTCACCGAAGATCTCCCGGTGGCTGACCACCCGCAGCCCCGGGCGGGTGGGATCCAGCCAGGGCGGCACCTGGTCGTCGGTGACCACGTACACGTTGCGCACCCAGGGCGCGTAGGTGTGCAGGGAGCGCAGTGAGTAGCGCAGCTCGTCCCGGCTGAGGAACCGTGCCGCGCTCGCCGCCTCCGCGTGGTACGGCTGCCCCGCCACCTCGGCGCGCCGGCGCAGCCACGCCGGATCCGTGCCGTCCACCCAGGTGTAAACGACGTCGACCGGAAACGCCACGTCGTCGGGGCGCCGGATCGCGAACTCCGGCCGGGTCCGGACCGTCACCGCCGGGTTCGCCGGCCCGAGGGCGGTGAACAGGTCGGCGGGTGCGTCGACGCCGTGGCCGGCCGCCGGCAGCTCCTGCGCCACCAGGTTCCGGCGCGGGGCGACCAACTGGTCGTCCTGCCGGGTCCAGAACTCGACGTCGCAGCCGTACGGCGCGCCGAGCACCAGGCGGTGGCCGGGATCCGTCCAGTACCAGGTCAGCCGAAGTACGTTCGCATCGCGCAGCCGTCGCCACGACTGCGGCTCGTAGCCCGGCGCCGACGAGCGCGCCTGACCGCCCGCGACTTCGGCCACGTACCCGGGCGTCCGCCGGCACGCCTCGGCGAGCGCCGCGTGCACCCGCTCCCGGTCGCCCGCGTCGACGGCGACCACCGCGTTGCGGTCGGACAACCCGCGTACGCAGAAGTGCTCCACCCCCGCCGCGGCGAGCGCCTCGGTGACCGCGGCCAGGTTGCCCGCGCGGGCCGACCAGGGCGACACGTCCGGGCGGACCAGGCCGATCCGGGTCTTGCGCTCCACCGTCACCAGGGCCCGGTCAGCGCCCGCCAGCAGCTCCGGCTGGCGGCGGGCCAACCGCGTCGACGGCTGCTGCCCGCCGGCGACCTGGGCCACCCACTGCTTGACCTGGTGCCGGGTCTGCGGGCTGAGTCGCCTGGCGATCGCCCGGCGGGCCTGCGGGCTGAGCACCCGACGGTAGGTGTCGACGAACACCGACGGCTCGGCGACGGCCCGGGCGGGTTCGCGGCTCTGTCCGTCGGTCATCGCTGCGGGCCCGGCAGGGCCGCGATGGCGGCGGCGACCCGCTGACAGTTGTTCCGGTCCTGGAAGGCAAAGAACTCGGCCGCCCGGCGGGAGTATTCTTCCTCCCGGACGCACCCGTTCTCCAGATACCGGATGATGGCGTCCACGGTCTCGTCGGCTGTCTCGCAGACCGGGCCGAATCCGTCCTCGCGGTGCTCGAAGTAGCCCCGCCGGTAACCGCCGATCTTCCAGAACTCCTCGCTGTCGAACTGTGCGTAGATCAGCGGCGTGCCGAGATACGCGACGTCGACCGCTGTCGAGGAGTAGTCGGTGATGAAAAGGTCGCACTGGCGGAGGGCGTCCTGCACGGTCCGCTTCGTCTGGTCCGCCATGGCGAAGCAGTCATCCTCAGGGACGATACCGGCCAGCACCCGACGCATCTCGTAGTGCGGGAGCAGCTCCAGCTTGTAGCTGTGCCGGCGCAGCGCCTCCCGCAGCCGTTCGCTGCCGAACAGATCGGACACGAAGGTCTGGTACGCGGACCCGTCGAAGGCGAGCCGCGGCCGGGCGTTGGGGTTGTACGACGGGGCCACCAGGTACGTGCGCCAGGTGGGCATGAACAGGATGCGTCGCCTGCCTCGGTCGGGAGTCAGGGCGTCGAA
Source organism: Micromonospora sp. NPDC048170 (assembly GCF_040652795.1). NCBI lineage: Bacteria > Bacillati > Actinomycetota > Actinomycetes > Micromonosporales > Micromonosporaceae > Micromonospora > Micromonospora sp. NPDC048170. The sequence goes on along the minus strand of NZ_JBEZMR010000010.1, from coordinate 9,523 downwards.
GCGCGGCAGGCAGGTGTTCGCCACCATGTCGCCGTAGTCGAGGTCGTTCGACACGTACTCCGCCTCACGGTCGGCAGAGGTGACGAAGAGATCGAGGGATGCCCGACCACGGTGCAGGCCGGCGCTGACGTCCTTCTCGATGACCCCGTGCTGGAGGAAGACCCGGGCGGGACCGATGCGCCAGTTGAGGTGCTTCAGGAAGCGGGACCGTTCCCACCGGGACGGGAGCATGTACGAGTCGATGTCGTACGAATTGATCAGCTTGGTGGCGTGCAGCATCAGAAACTTGTGCCGGAACGAGTCGTACGTGACGACGTTGCCGAGCCCGCGCAGTCGCGCACGGTCCGGGCTGTCCTTGGTCAGCAGGTAGTGGACGTTGCGCCGGCGCTCCACCTTCCGGAGGTAGCGGAACAGGTGCGAGGAGTTGTCCTGGGCGGTGTCCGTACGCTCACCGATCAGCCACACGTCCCGTCGGCGCATGAGCGGCTCGGTGAGCAGGCGGAGCAGTCGCCACTTCCAGAACGGGGCCCGGGAGGCGACGTGCCGCAGGTCCTTGCGCACCAGCATCCGCTGCCACTGGCGGCGCCCGGCGGCACCCTGACGCCGGACCAGCAGCTCGACGTTTTCCCGCCCGCTGAAGGTGGGCAGGATACGGGTGTCCCCGCTCCGCTTCATGGTGGCGTCCCGGAGGTACGCCGCCGTCGTGAGGCACTGGCGGGACGCCTGGCCCGTCCCGGTCTCGAACACGAGCCGGAGGCTGTGCTGCCCGTTGCGCAGCTGGCTGACGGGGATCTCCGCCGAGAAACCGCACCACTCGCGGTCCTCGTCACTGGCCTTCATGTCGACGCGCCGCTCCACGGTGACCGGCACGGTCAGGTTGCTGCCGCGCACCCGCAGCCCGAGGGGGGTGCTGATCGGGGCGCGCATCGGCAGGCCGTTGACCAGCATTTGCCCGGAGACCTTGAGGGTGTCTCCGGAGGCCGAGAGCCGCACCTGCTCGACGCGCGCACCCACGCTGGTGACCTTGGTCAGCGGGAGCAGCGCTGGCGTGACGGGGTAGTCGAGGTGCAGGTCGCCGCCGCACGCGACGACTGCGCGCAGCCGCTCCGAGGGCCGTGCGAACAACTCGAAGTCGTACGACTTGAAGGCCAGGTAGGGCACCCGGTGCCGGGTGTCCAGCGTCCACCGGGCAATGAACGAGGGGTCGACGTCCTGGTAGATCCGGCTGCACGTCTCGAAGATCTTCCACAGGTCCGCGTCCTCGAACAGGGTGTGCGCCCGCATGGCAAAGCCCTGGTAGCTGCGCACCAGCCACCGGTCGAGCACCTCCCGGCGGAACACGTCCAGTTCGGGACGGAGCACCGCGATGGTGTCGCAGAGCAACAGGTGGTCCCAGAAGTTCTGCTCCCGGGTGAACAGGTTGTCCATGATCGAGGTGCCCACGTCCCGCCTGCGGTACTGGTAGACCACCTCGTCGACGAGGGCGATGCGTTCCGCCTTGAGCAGCATGGGCAGCGCCAGGAAGGCGTCCTCGAAGTGGACGCCCTCCTGGAAGCGCAGACCGTGCTGCCGGAGCTGGGCGAGGTCGTACAGCTTGTGGCACGGACCGGCGTCGAAGATCAGGTCAGGGGCGTCGACCACGCTCTGCAGGAGGCGGTCGCCCTTGCCGAACGGCTTCTTCCAGAGGAAGGCGGTGGGCTTGGGGAAGGTGTCCATGTCCCCGATGGCCATGCTCGCCTTGTGCTGCACGATCGCCTTGAGCAGCAGCTCGATGGCGCGCGGCGGCAGGATGTCGTCCGAGTCGACGAAGGAGACGTACGGGGTCTCCGCCATGTCCAGCGCCCGGTTGCGGGCCGCGCCCGGGCCGGCGTTCTCCTGCTGGAGCGCGGTCACGTTCGGGTGCTCGGCGGCGAACTGCTTGGCGAGCGTGTCGGAGCCGTCCGTGCTGCCGTCGTCCACCAGGATGACGTGGCACTGGTCGAAGGCGGTCTGGGCAGCGATCGACTCCAGCGTCTCGGGCAGGTAGTCCGCGACGTTGTAAACCGGGACGATGATCGTGACCTGGGGGGAAGGGCCTACCACGTGGGCTCCACTGAGGTTTCGCAGAGATGTTTGACGAGCTGGTCGAAGCGTAGGTCGGCCCGCGAACGGGACCGGTTCGCACCTGGTCAGGAATCTCCCCGCTGTCCCCGCTGGTCATCGAGGTGCGTTCCCCAACCGGGCGGTGCGGTTTCCTGCTTGGGTCGGACGGCGGCCATGCGCATCGAGGGCAGTGTGGGCGCGTCCAGCCGCGGACCGACCCGCAGTGCGGGCACGGTCTGGCCGTCCACCTGCCTGCGGGCGGCGAGGGTGGGCGTGGTCGGCGCGTCCACCTGCCGGCGGGCGGCGAGGGCGGGCGTGGTCGGCGCGTCCACCTGGCGGCGGTGCCGGGCCCCGTCGCGCGACTGCGACCACAGGGCGCTGGCGCCCAGCTTCCGGCGCTCGGCGACCACGTCGTCGGGCAGCTCGTACGGGGCCGGGAAGGGCAGGTAGCGGGGCAGGAAGTCGGCCAGCATCCGCTCCTGCTCGGCGAAGGCCTCCGGATCGGAGTCGGTGTCGTTGAGGCAGAACACGTCACGGTCCCGGCGGGCGAGCAGTTCGGCGAGTCGGGCGGGCGTCGACGGGTGACCGAGATCGGCGTACTCGTACTCGATGTCGCCCGGCACCGCCTGGCCGGTGAGGTACGACCAGTACTGGTGCAGCGACGACGGGATGGACAGGTCGCCGTGGTGACGGAACTGGTGCCGTGCCGTCGCGGTCACGTCCGCCTGCAACATCTGCTCGATCTGGTACATGATGCTGCGCCGCAACGCGAACGGGGTGTGCTTCATCTTCTGCGTGATGGTGACGCCGAACTGCCGCTGGATGTGCCGGCGGTTGTTCTTGCCGGCGGCGTTCACCGGTGGGTCGCTGGGCTTCGCCTCGCCCAACCCGAACTGCGCCGGGGAGGGGAAGAACTTGGCGATCCCGTTGGCGTGGAAGAAGTGGGTCGGCAGCAGCGGCCGGCCCAGGAACACGTCGTCGTTGAGGTAGAGGAAGTGCTCTGCCAGCCCCTCGATCCGGTGCAGCCTGGACTCGATGGCGTGCGAGTTGAACGACGATCGAAAACCGAGGTCGGCGAAGAGTTCGGCGTGCGTGACGACCGTGACGGTCGGGTGGTACGGGTCGAGCCAGCTCGGCAGCTGCCTGTCGGTGACCAGGAAGATGCGTCGCAGCCAGGGCGCGAAGCTGTGCAGCGCGCGCATCGCGTAGCGCAGTTCGTCCCGGTTGTGGTAGCGCGACGAGTTCGCCGCCACCGCGTGCAGCGGCTCGTCGGGGGCGCCCTGCGCGGCCATCTTGCGCCGCAGCCACTCCGGATCCGAACCGTCCACCCAGGTGAACACCGCGTCGATCGGGAAGCCCACCCGGTCCGGGGCCCGGACGGCGAGGTCGCGGCGGGTGCCGTAGACGTGGTCGTCCGCCTCCGGTACGAAGTGACTGAGCAGGGCCGCGGCGACCCGCACCGGCTCCGCCCGGGCCGGCGCCTCGTCGATCACCGCATTGTGCCGGGGTGCGCGCACGACGTCGCCCACGCGCGTCCAGAATTCGATCTCGCAGGCGAACTGGGCGCCCAGGACCACGCCCGCGCGGGCGTCGGTCACCGGGAACCACACCTGGATCACCTCGGCCGGCGCCAGGTCCGGCTGGTTCCGCCCGGGCCGCACCTCGACGGTACGCACGTGCGCGCCCGACAGCGCCGGCGCGGAGCGGACCAGGCGACGCACAGCGGCCTGCTGGTCGACGAGGACGGCCACCGAACTGCGCAGGTAGTCGTCGTTGCGCAGGCAGTGGTAGTCGATCCCGGCCGCGTCCAGCGCCGACGTGACGGCCGTGAGGTTGCGGTGCCACATCTCCAGCGGCGTCGCCGCGACGACCACCTCGGCCTCGGTGCGGGCGCCGTCGTCGGTGACCGTCACCCGCGAACCGGGCGGATGCACCCGCTCACCGCCGCGGGGCCGGGTGAAGGTACGCACGAGTCCGAGCCGCCGGTGCGCGGGAAGCAGTACGAGCAGCCGGCGCCGGACGGGCGGCGGGAGGAGGCGGTAGACGCGCAGGGCGATCATGTCTGGGGCCGTTCCGACAGGACGGCCGCCTCGTCGGCGACCATCGTCAGTGCTGGTGGTGGTGCGGCGAAGCGCTCGACGCGACCTGTTCCGACCGAACAACCGCACCTGCAGTCATCACTGGTGCCTTTCTTGACAGATCCCCGTTGCGCTGCTCAACGAGTCGTACGAGGAATCGGAGCGAGTCCGTGTCCCGCCCACCGCTGATCCTCGCGATCCCGCAGGGGCGGCCGTCTCGTCACGACAGGGCTTCGAGCAGCGCCGATGGGACCTTAGCAGCATGTTCATCTCAGGGACATCAAGGAATCACCGGATCCATGCCGGAGCCCTGCCCGGCCAGACTCATAGATGGGCATTTGTATTAATTGCCCGAAAAATCCTGGCCAATCAGAGGGTGCTCTCATACCGGGACGGACAACCGGAAACCGGCCGGGCATCTCTCGCGCGACCGGTGCCGCCGGGTCGCCGCCGTCCGGCACGCCGAGGGCGACGTCACACCGGTGCCGCACCGGGGACGGCCAGCCGGTGCCGCTCCGGGGGCGGCCAGCCGGTGCCGCTCCGGGGGCGGCCAGCCGAGGTGGCAGAGTGGGGTGGTGACCGGGACCGAACCCACCGCGCGTCGGGAGCTGCGCCCGCCCGCCGGGTACCGGCTGGCCGCGTCGGTCCGGGCGCTGACCTTCAGCCCGTACGACCCCTGCGCGCGCGTCGCGGCCGGCACTTTCTGGTGGGCCACCCGGACCCCCGACGGGCCCGCCACCCTCGCCCTGCGGCCGGCCGGCGGCGACCTGCTCGCCGAGGGCTACGGCCCGGGAGCCGACTGGGTCGTGGAACGGGCGGACGCGGTCGCCGGGCTCCGGGACGACGTCACCGGGTTCGCGGCGCTCGCCGCCACCCACCCCGTGGTGGCACGGCTCGCGGCCCAGCACCGGGGGCTGCGGATGCCGGCCACCGGTCAGGTCTTCCCCCGGCTACTGCGGGCGGTCTTCGAGCAGAAGGTGACCGGGAAGGAGGCGTACCGGGCGTACGCGGCGACGGTCCGGCACTTCGCCGAGGCGGCGCCCGGGCCGATGCAGCCGCTGCTGCTGCCGCCGGAGCCGGCGGCGGTGGCCGCCACCCCGTACTGGGTGTTCCACCCGTTCGGCGTGGAGCAGCGCCGGGCCGAGACGCTGCGCCGCGCGGCGGCCGTCGCCGACCGGCTGGAGCGGTGCGCGGACTCCGCCGAGGCCACCCGCCGGCTCACCGCCGTCGCCGGCATCGGGGCGTGGACCGCCGCCGAGGTGGTGCGGATCACGTACGGGGACCCGGACGCGGTCAGCGTCGGCGACTACCACGTACCCAACACGGTGGCCTGGGCACTGGCGGGCGAGCCGCGCGGTGACGACGCCCGGATGCTGGCCCTGCTGGAGCCGTTCCGGGGTCACCGGGGGCGGGTCTGCGTGCTGCTCGCGGCCGGCGGCGTCCAGGCGCCGAAGTACGGCCCCCGGATGCCGATCCGCTCCTTCGCCCGGTTCTGACCGGCCCTGCCCGCCCGTCGGCCCCCGCCGCCGGGCCCTGCCGCCGCCGGGTCAGGCGGCCTCGCGCAGGTCGGCCAGCCCGAGGGGGGTACGCCGACGCAGCAACTCCTCCAGCTCCGCCACCGAGCCGACCTCGCCGAGCACGTCCTTGCCCCCGCCGAACCGGCGGGGATAGCGGCGCACCAGCCGGTACCGGTGGCGGCCCCGGATCAGCTCGACGCTCACCCGCCACCGACCGCAGCACCCGCAGACCCACTCCGACACTCCGCGAAAGTAGCTCTCACCTGCGGTTTCCTGTTTCGCCCGGTGCGGTACGAGCGACACGCGGCCGGACACTCCGCCCGCCTACCGACCGTGATCTACCTCATGACTGTCGGTGTGGTCTGGTTGACTGGTCCCCGTGAAGCTGCCGATCAGTCCGCCGGTCGAGCCGATGCTGGCCAAGAGCGTCCCGCGGGTCCCCACCGCAGCGGGGATGACCTACGAGCCGAAGTGGGACGGCTTCCGGTGCATCGTGTTCCGCGACGGCGACGAGGTGGAGCTGTCCAGCCGGGGCGGCAAGTCGATGACCCGCTACTTCCCCGAGGTGGTCGAGCAGGCCCGCCGCCAGTTGCCCGAGCGGTGCGTGGTCGACGGCGAGCTGATCGTGATCCGGCGCGACGGCCCGGGCGGGCAGCCCCGACTCGACTTCGAGCTGCTCGCCCAGCGCGTCCATCCGGCCGCGTCCCGGGTGAAACTGCTGGCCGAGACCACGCCCGCCGACTTCGTCGCCTTCGACCTGCTCGCGCTCGACGACGAGACCCTGCTCGACGAGCCCTATCCCCGGCGTCGCGCCCGGCTGGAGTCGGCGCTGGCCGGGGTGCGCCCGCCGGTGCACGTCACCCAGGTCACCACCGACGCCGACACCGCGCGCCGCTGGTTCGACGTCTTCGAGGGTGCCGGTCTGGACGGCCTCATCGCCAAGCCCGCCGACCTGCCCTACGAGCCGGGCAAGCGGCTCATGTTCAAGGTCAAGCACGCCCGCACCGCCGACGTGGTGGTGGCCGGCTTCCGGTGGCACAAGTCCGGCCCGGTGGTCGGCTCGCTCCTGCTCGGCCTCTACGACGACGACGGGGTCCTGCACCACGTCGGGGTGAGCGCGTCGTTCACCATGGCCCGCCGCGCGGAGCTGCTGGAGGAGTTGGAGCCCTACCGCGACGTCGGCGCCGAGCACCCGTGGGTGCACGGCGACCACGAGCGCGGCCAGCGCCTCCCCGGCGGGGTGAGCCGCTGGACGGGCACCCGCAACCTCGAGTGGGAGCCCCTGCGCCCCGAGCTGGTGGTCGAGGTCGGCTACGACGCGATGGAGGGCGAACGGTTCCGGCACACCGCCCGGTTCGTCCGTTGGCGGCCCGACCGCGACCCCCGCTCCTGCCGCTACGACCAGCTCGACCGGCCCGTACGGTTCGATGTGGACCAGGTGCTGCGCGGCGACCCGACGGTGACCGTGGGGTCTGCCGCCGGTCCGGCGTAGCCTGGCCGTCGACCCGATCACGGAGGCTCGCCAGTGACCCCCACTTCCCACCGGATCCGCCGGTTCCGGCTCGTCCTCGCCGGGCTGGCCGCCGCCGCGCTGATCGCCGCCGGTTGCACCCTGCCGGCGATCGCGCCCCGGACGGACACCGGCGGCGAGGCCGCCGCCCCCGGCACGGCGCCCACCTGGCGGGCCTGCCCGGAGGTGGCCGAGGAACTGGTCGGGCGGGGTGCGCCGAACGTCCGTTACGAGTGCGCGCGGATCAAGGTGCCGCGCAACTGGGGCACGGGCAGCGGGGCCACCACCGGCCCGGGCGTCGGGCAGACCTTCGAGATCGCGTTGCTGCGGGCGCGGTCGACCAAGCAGCGCGACCGGATCGGCTCGCTGGTCGTCAACCCGGGCGGGCCCGGCGGCTCCGGCGTCGACACGGCCGTCTACCTCTCCTTCGGCCCGGCGTTCGGCGGCCTGCCCGCCTCGATCACCGACCGGTTCGACATCGTCGGCTTCGACCCGCGCGGCGTGTCCCGCTCCAGCCCGGTCAAGTGCATCCCCGACGCCGACCTGGACGCCAGCTTCGGCTACGACCCCGACCCGGAGAGCCAGGAGTCGTTCGACGGGTTCGTCACGCTCAGTCAGAAGATCGGGCGCGGCTGCGGCGACCGCTACGGCGACCAGCTGCCGCTCTACGGCACCGAGCAGGCCGCCCGGGACATGGACGCGGTCCGCGCCGCCGTCGGCGACGACAAGCTGACCTACCTCGGCTACTCCTACGGCACCCTGCTCGGCGCCACCTACGCCCAGCTCTACCCGCAGCGGGTGCGGGCGCTGGTGCTCGACGGCGCGGTCGACCCGCGGCAGGGCCTGGTCGCCGGCTCGGAGAGCCAGGCCAAGGGCTTCGAGCGGGCCTTCAGCAACTTCACCACGTGGTGCGCGGCGAACGCCGGGCGCTGCCCGATCGCCCCGGACGCCCGGGCCGCGGTCACCTCAGCGATCGACAAGGCCCGGGTGTCGCCGGTACGCGGGGACGACGGCCGCGAGGCCACCGCGGGCTGGGTCTTCTACGCGATCATCTCGTCGCTCTACACCGAGTCGGGGTGGCAGGAGCTGGCCGCCGCCATCGACAAGCTGGAGGGCGGCGACCCGGAGGACGTGTTCCGCCTCGCCGACGCGTACGCCGACCGGGACTCCGACGGGCACTACTCGAACATGTTCGACGCCAACCTGGCGGTCAACTGCGCCGACGAGGACGAGAAGCCGAGCGCGGCGCGGATCCGCCAGCTCCAGTCGCAGTGGCGGGCAAAGTACCCGCTGTTCGGGCCGGCCCTGGCCGTCGGCCTGCTCTCCTGCACCGAGTGGCCCGGCGGCCACGACCCGTACCCGACGGGCCGGGCCGACGGGGCGCCGCCGATCCTGGTGGTGGGCACCACCGGCGACCCGGCGACGCCGTACGAGCAGACCGGCGAGCTGGCCGCGATGCTGGGCGTGGGCCGGGTGCTCACCTGGGAGGGCGAGGGGCACACCGCGTACCCGCAGACCTCCTGCATCACCGAGGCCGTCGACGCCTACCTGATCGACCTGACCGTGCCCAGGGAGGGGCTGCGCTGCCCGGCCCGCTGATCGCCCGCTGACCCGCCTGCTCCGCGTGCGAGCCTGCCAGCTGCAAGATCGGCTGAAACGGTGGCGGCAGGATGTCCATGGCACTCATGTCGCCCGGCGCCGGTGAGCAGCACCGGGCCATCGGTCGTGGTCGCTGTGCCACGCTGGGCGGCATGAGCAACGTGATCTTCCGTGAGGCAGTCCGGACCGACCTGCCCGCCGTACTCGCCCTGCTCACCGACGACCCGCTCGGCAGCACCCGCGACTTCGCGGAGATCGACGCCGTTTACGAGAAGGCGTTCGCCGCCATCGACGCCGACCCGCGCAACCAGCTGATCGTGGCCGACGCACGCGGTGAACTGCTCGGCTGCATGCAGCTCACCTACATTCCCGGCCTGAGCCGGCACGGCGCCGAGCGGCAGCTGATCGAGGCGGTCCGGGTCCGCTCCGACCTGCGCGGGCAGGGCCTCGGCCGACAGATGATCACCTGGGCGGTCGACCAGGCGAAGCAGCGTGGCTGCGCCCTGGTCCAGCTCACCACCGACAAGACCCGCCACGACGCCCACCGCTTCTACCTGAACCTGGGCTTCCTCCCCACCCACGAGGGCATGAAACTCCCCCTCTGATCCCCCACCCACCCCTCTCCCCCCTCCCTCCCACCCCGCTCTCCTCGCCCTCCCCCGCGCCCACCCCCGCCCCGTCGATCTTGCACTTTGCGCCCTCGACTTGGGTGCTCTGCCCCATTTGCCGGGGCAGAA
>NZ_JBEZMR010000009.1:0-214837 GCF_040652795.1 Micromonospora sp. NPDC048170 | reverse complement strand
AAGTGCAAGATCGCGGGCGACGGGCGACGGGCGACGGGCGACGGGCGACGGGCGACGAGCGACGAGCGGCGGGCTGCGTGGCGCGGGCCGCGGGGATTGCCGGGTGGTGGTGGGCGGGGTGGTCAGGGGGTGGGGGAGATGTGGGGCCAGGGGAGGGTCAGTTCGCCGTGGCGCCAGCGGCGGGGGCCGTCGATGATCGGCCAGCCCGCCTCGCGGACGGCCGCCACCGCGCGTAGCCAGCGTTGGCGGGGACCGTACGGGGCGTAGCTGGCGGCAACGTGCCAGGCGTCGTCGAGTGCGCGGATCAGGTCGTGGATCCGCTCGCCGGGAACGTTGCGGTGGATCAACGCCTTGGGTAGCCGTTCGGCCAGTTCCGCCGGGGTGCCCAGGGTGGTGAGCTTCGCGGCCAGGGTGAGCGTACGGGGGCCGTCGGCGTCGATCAGCAGCCAGCCGCCGAGCCGCCCCAACTCGTCGCAGGTGCCCTCGACGAGCAGCCCGCCCGGCGCCAGCCCGGCGGTCATCGTGCGCCAGGCGTCGGCGACGTCGCGCTCGTCGTACTGGCGCAGGACGTTGAAGGCGCGGACGAGGGCGGGGCGTAGCCCGGCCAGCTCGAACCCGCCCCGGGCGAAGGTGAGCCGGGGCGGGTCGGCGGACGGCTGGGCGGCGGCGACGCGTACCGGATCGATCTCCAGCCCGACGACCCGCACGTCGGCGCGGACGGCGGTGGCCAGCCGGGCGCGCAGCTCGACGGCGGTCACGGGGCTGGCGCCGTAGCCGAGGTCCACCACCAGCGGGTCGGCCGCCGCGCGCAGCGCCTCCCCGCAGGTCTCGACGATCCAGTTGTCGACCCGGCGGAGCCGGTTGGGGTTCGTCGTGCCCCGGGTCACCACGCCGAGCGGCCGGTGCCGCCCCGTGCCCGCCATCGTCCGCGACCGTCCGGCCGGCTCAGCCGACCCGGTGCACCTTGTGCTGGGCGGCCTGGGCCCGTGGGCGTACGACGAGGCGGTCCACGTTGACGTGCTGCGGGCGGGTCGCGCACCAGGCGACGCAGTCGGCGACGTCCTCGGCGACCAGCGGCTCGGCGACCCCGGCGTAGACGGCCGCCGCCTTCTCGGCGTCCCCGCCGAAGCGGACCAGCCCGAACTCGTCGGTCCTGACCATGCCGGGGTCGATCTCGATGACGCGTATCGGCCGGCCGCAGAGTTCCAGCCGCAGCGTGCCGGCGATCGCCGTCTGCGCGTGCTTCGCGGCCACGTAGCCGCCTCCGCCCTCGTAAACGGTGAAGCCGGCGGTCGAGGAGACGACCACGATGGTGGCGGCTCCGGACGCCTCCAGGGCGGGCAGCAGCGCCTGGGTGACGCGCAGCGTGCCGAGTACGTTGACGTCGTACATCCACTGCCAGTCGTCGACCGATCCGGACTCGACCGGGTCCAGGCCGCGCGCGCCGCCGGCGTTGTTGACCAGGAGGGTGACCGGCCCTAGGGCCGTCGCCGCCTGGGCCAGGCCGGCCACCGACTCGTCGGAGGTGACGTCGCAGGCCACGGCGGTGGCCGCGCCCCCCGCCGCCTCGATCTCGGCCACCAGGGCGGCCAACCGGTCGGTACGCCGCGCGGCGGCGAGCACGTGGAATCCCTCGGCGGCGAGCCGGCGGGCGGTGGCCGCCCCGATTCCGCTCGACGCTCCGGTGACGACAGCGACAGAGGTCATCCGGCCATTCTCTCCCGGGCGGCGGGGGCGGGTGCCGGCGGGCGCGGTGATGAGGTCCGTCACGCCCGGGGGTCGTTTCGGAGCATTACCGGTGCCCGATGGGGAAGATGACACCCGCCGAGGACGTTGTCCGAAAAGCGCCGGGCGTGCGGACGGCATCAACCGTGACAAAGGGAGCGGACGTGGCGGAGTTGCACACCGGTGTGGGTCGTCAGCGCGGTGCGCGCCCGTGGCCCCGCCCCCGGCGGATCGCGACGCTCTCGGTGCACACCTCACCCCTGCACCAGCCGGGCACCGGCGACGCCGGCGGCATGAACGTCTACATCCTGGAGGTCGCCCGGCGGCTGGCCGAGGCGGACGTCGAGGTGGAGATCTTCACCCGGGCCACGTCCGGCGACCTGCCCCCGGTGGTCGAGACGGCCCCCGGTGTGCACGTCCGGCACGTCACCTCCGGCCCTCTGGAGGGGCTCACCAAGGAGGAGCTGCCGGGGCAGCTCTGCGCCTTCACCGCTGGCGTGCTGCGCGCCGAGGCGTCCCGGCCACCGGGTCACTACGACCTGATCCACTCCCACTACTGGCTGTCGGGGCAGGTCGGCTGGCTGGCCAAGGAGCGCTGGGGGGTGCCGCTGGTGCACACCGCGCACACCCTGGCGAAGGTCAAGAACGCCCAGCTCGCCGCCGGGGACCGGCCCGAGCCGAAGGCCCGCGTCATCGGCGAGGAACAGGTGGTCGCCGAGGCCGACCGGCTGGTCGCGAACACGGCGGTCGAGGCGCGCGACCTGATCGACCGGTACGACGCCGATCCGGCCCGGGTCGCGGTGGTCGAGCCCGGCGTGGACCTGGACCGGTTCCGCCCGGCCACCGGGGACCGCGATCGGGTCGTGGCCGACGCCCGCCGCCGGCTGGGGCTGCCCGCCACCGGTCACGTGGTGGCCTTCGTCGGCCGCATCCAGCCGCTGAAGGCCCCGGACGTGCTCATCCGCGCGGTGGCCGCGCTCCGCGAGCGCGACCCGCTGCTCGCCGACGAGGTGACCGTGGTGATCTGCGGGGGCCCCAGCGGCAGCGGGCTCGACCGGCCGACCGCCCTGATGGAGCTGGCCGCCACGCTCGGCGTCGCCGACCGGGTGCGTTTCCTGCCCCCGCAGACCGGTGACGACCTGCCTGCCCTGTACCGGGCCGCGGACCTGGTCGCGGTGCCGTCGTACAACGAGTCCTTCGGCCTGGTCGCGCTGGAGGCACAGGCATGCGGTACGCCGGTGGTGGCCGCCGCCGTCGGCGGCCTGGTGACCGCGGTGCGGGACCAGGCCAGCGGCGTGCTGGTCGACGGCCACGACCCGGTCGACTGGGCCCGTACGCTCGGACGCCTGCTGCCCGACCGGCTCCGCCGCGCCGAGCTTGGCCGAGGCGCCGCCCGGCACGCCCGCAACTTCTCCTGGCACCGGACCGCCTCCGGGCTGCTCACCGTGTACGGCGAGGCGATGAACGCGCACCGGGCCCGGCTCGCCTCCGAGCTGGCCTGCGGCCCGGCGATGTCCTGCTCCTGGTGACCGTTCCGCGCCGGCCGCCGTCGCCCGGTGCCGGGGTGGTGGCGGCCGTAGAGTGGATCCGATGAGCGGGAAGAGCGATCTTGCGGCCCTGATCGAGTCGGTCTGCGCCGAGCGGGAGCTGGCCTGGGAGTCGACCGGCCCGGGCTCGTACGCGGTCACGCTGCCGGGCACCCACAAGCTGAAGACGATCTGCAACCTGATCGTCGGGGAACACGCGCTGCGGATCGAGGCGTTCGTGATGCGCCAGCCCGACGAGCGGCGCGAGGAACTGTGGGCCTGGCTGTTGCAGCGCAACGCCCGCATGTACGGGGTGTCGTTCTCCGTCGACACCGTCGGCGACGTCTACCTGACCGGTCGCGTCAACCCTGCCGGGATCGACGCCGACGAGCTGGACCGGCTGCTTGGCGCGGTGCTGACGTACGCCGACGAGTCCTTCGACACGATGCTGGAGATCGGCTTCGGCAGCTCGATCCGCCGGGAGTGGGAGTGGCGGGTCAAGCGGGGCGAGTCCACCGCCAACCTCGCGGCGTTCGCGCACCTCTTCGAGCCCTCTTCGGGTGCCGCCGGGCCGGCCGGGGAGCCGGGTGCCGGCGCAGACGTCTCGGGCACGGGTGCCCCGCTCGGAGGTTCGGACCGGTCCTGACGGGTATGCCGCACCGCGCGGTGCGGCACTGGGATCCGCCGCGCGCCGAGGACCAACTGTCGAGGAGCGTGAGCGTCCCATGGCTCAGCGGAACAGCTCAGGTCGCGGCGGGACTGCGACCAGGACGAAGCGGCAGGCGGGGAACCAGACCCCGAACACCCCGACCATCTCCGAGTCCGAGATCTCCCGGATGAGGGCGGACGACATCCGGGGGCAGCTCCGCCGGCGCGGGGTCGCGGGCATCTCCGCCCTGCGCAAGCCCGAACTGGTGAAGACGCTGGCGAAGACCCTGCGTGCGGAGCGTCCCTCGGGTGGCGCCGCGCGCCGCAGCACCGGGCCCGCCGGCCGGGCGGCGGGAACGCGGGCGTCGGCCGGGCGGGCCGCCGCGACGAAGAAGGCGGCGGGCCGGGCCGCTCCGGGCCGGGCAAAGGCGGCGAACAAGTCCGCCCCCGCGAAGAAGACGGCGGCGAAGAGGGCCCCGGCGGCGAAGAAGGCCCCGGCGAAGAAGGCCGCCGCGAAGGCGGCCCCGGCGAAGAAGGCGACGTCTGCGGCGCGAAAGTCCACCGCGGCCGGTACGTCCGCGCCGACAGCGGCGGCCCGGAAGCCCAGTGCGGCCCGTACGTCCGCGTCGGCGCGGGCGGGCACGACCGGCGGCGGTACGGCGACCGGGATCCGGACCGGGCGGAGCACCACCCGGTCGGTGCGTTCCTCGCAGCTCATCTCGTCCACGGCCGACCGGCCGGAGCGCCCCGGCCGCAGCCTGGTGACCACGAACCACGACGTGATCCAGCGCTGGGCACGGGAGCGCGGCGCCAAGCCGGCGACGATCGCGGGCACCGAGCGGGCGGGCCGGGCCGGCGTGCTCACCTTCAACATGCCGGGTTACCGGGAGAGCAGCCGGGTGCGCGAGATCACGTGGGACGAGTGGTTCCGCACCTTCGACGGGCGGAAGCTGAACCTGATCTACCAGGAGCAGCTTCGCAACGGCCGGCAGAGCAACTTCTTTCGTACGGAATCGCCCGATCGTGAGGATGCCTGACGTGTTTGGGGGAATGGTCGACGGGTATGCCCTGTTGGCGATGACCGAGGCCCGAGACGGGCGGCAGCCGGTGGGACACCGGGGCTGTGACCGGCGAGACAGCCGATCCAGGTTGTCTTCGTAATCCCGGGCGAACTAACTTTATTGCACCGCGCCACGCTCGGAACCGTTCGGGGGAGCGGTGGATCGATCAGATCCGTGCACCGGGCGAGGCGCAGGGGACGGGTGGAACAACACCGTTGGGGGACGGTGGCCACCTGTTTGGACCGGCGGCGTGAGCGGACGACGCCTACGGGGGTGGGCCTTGCCCGCCGCCGCCGGTCATACGGTGCGAACGCCCATCGCGATCACGAGTCGCGATGGGCGTTCTGCTGTTCCCGCACCCCGACACCGCGCCCCGCGCCGCCAACCTCGCGGTCAACGCACGGGGGTGGGGGTCGGGGGTGGGAGGGGGGTGGAGAGCTGGCGGAGGGCGGCGACGCGGCGTTCGCGGGGCGGGCCGGCCAGCAGGTGGCAGCCGGCGGCCAGCAGCCCCAGCCCTCCGACGATCAGCCAGTGCCAGTCTCCGAGGTACTGGAGGCTCACTCCACCGAGGGTGGGCGCCACGAACGACGCCGCCGGGAACGCCAGGTAGAACACCGACTGGTAGCGGGCCCTCAGTTCGAGTGGGGCGAGGTCGGCGTTGATCTGCGCGTTGGGCGGCGCGGCGAGCATCTGCCCGACGGTCCAGACGACCGCCGCAGCCAGGTAGACCGCCACGTCGTCGGCGAACGCGAGGGTGGCGAAGCCGAGCGCCAGCAGCGCGGTCGAGACGGCCAGGACGCGGTCCTTACGGTGCCGCTCGATCAGCCGCGGCACGAAGAGCTGCCCGAGCACGATCAGCACCCCGCCGAGCGCCACCACCGCGCCGTACGCCGACGGCCGCAGGCCGTCCGACCGCATCGCCAGAGGCATGATCGTCGACGTCTGCATGGTCAGGACGGCCAGCACGAAGGTCAGGCCCACGAAGGTGAGGAAGGTGCGGTCGGTCAGCGCGGTGTGCAGCCCCGGCTGCCGCTGCCGCCCCGCCCGTCGCAGCGTCACCGCTCCGCCGTCGACCGGACCCGGCCGAAGATCTTGGATATTTTCCGTCCGGCCCGAACGGGAAGTGTCCAAGATCGGCGCGCGGGAGGCGTGGCGGCGGGGAAGCGTCTCCGGGACCTTCCACGCGATGACGGCCGCCGCGAGCAGGGTGGCGGCGGCGTCGACCAGGAAGAGCGCGACGAAGCTCGCCTCGGCGAGCACGCCGGCCAGCAGCGAGGCCATGGCCATGCCCAGGTTGAACGCCCAGAACTGGAGATTGAAGGCCCGGGAGCGACGCCGTTCGGGCACCACGTCGACGATCGCCGCCACGAAGGCGGGGCTGGGCATCGAGTGGGCCACCCCGACCAGGGCGGCGAGCGCCGCGATCATCACCAGGTGCCGGCTGAAGGCCAGCCCGACCATCAACCCGGCGGTGGCCAGGTGGGCGGCGAGCAGGGTGGACCGCCGTCCCCACCGGTCGGCCAGCACCCCGCCGAGCAGTACGCCGGCTGCCCCGCCCAGCCCGTACGCCCCGACGACCGCCCCGGTGAGCGCCTCGCTCGCGCCCCGTGCGTCGGTCAGGTAGAGCGACAGGAAGAGCATCGCGAAGGCGCCGGCGCGATTGATCAACAGGCCGGCCCAGAGGTACCAGAAGGTGGCGGGGAGCCCGCCCGCGGTGTCGTCCAGCCAGCGGCGCAGGGCCCGCACCCGTCCTCCCGACAGTTTTGTTTCCTAATCGAACCGCCCTAGACCGTAGGAAGCCGAGGGCTGCCGCGCCAGGGTGTCGCTGGTCACCGCGCTCCGGTGGGCTCCGCCGCCCGCTCCTGGCCCCCGGCCGGCAGGTCGACGCCTCGGGCGGGCGCCGACGGTTCGGCGGGAGCCGTCGCCGCCGCCTCGGCCGCCTGCGGGGCGGGCGGCTGGATAGCCACCACGGGCACGACGGGACCGGTGGCCGCCCGCAGGGTGGCCGCCCGCCGCTCCCGGGTCGGGCCGGAGATCAGGTGGGCGAGCGCCATCAACCCGCCGATGACGGCGCAGCCGAGCCAGAGCTGGGCGTTGCCGGCCTGCTCCCGGACCAGGCCGCCGAGGACCGGCGCCACTGCGGCGGCACCCTGCCAGGAGAGCGAGAAGACACCCTGGTAACGGCCGCGCAGTTCGGCGGGGGAGAGTTCTGCGATCAGGGTGGCGTTGGACGGCGAGTTGAGCATCTCGCCGACCGTCCAGATCAGCACGGTCAGGCCGTAGAACCAGGCCGCGTCGGCGAAGGCGGTGAGCCCGAACCCGACGCCCATCACCACCGAGGCCAGGGCGAGCACGTGCGACCGGCTCCGGCCCCTGATCAGCCGCGGTACGAAGAGCTGGCCGACCACGATCAGCACCCCGTTGAGCGCGATCACCGAGCCGTAGGTGGCGGGGCTGAGGCCGGAGTCTCCCATCGCGATCGGCAGCATCGAGATGTGCTGGAGGAAGATCAGCGCGGCGAACAGGTTGATCGTCACGAAGCCGAGGTAGACCCGGTCGCGCAGGATCGTGCGCAGTGCCCCGACCGGAGCGCCGGCGCCCTTCTGGACGACGACGCCCACGCCGACGCCGGCGGGGGCCCGCCGGGTCTCGCCGACCTTGGCGAAGATGATCAGCGCGGTGATCACGGTGGTGGTCGCGTCGACCACGAAGAGCAGCAGGTAGCCGGCCTCGGCCGCGAGCCCGGCGAGGAGCGCCGCGCTGGCGAAGCCGAGGTTGATCGCCCAGTAGTTCAGCGAGAAGGCGCGCAGCCGGTCCTTCTCCGGCACCACGTCGATCACCATCGCCCCGAACGCGGGCCGGGCCGCCTCGGCGAACATGCCGAGCAGCAGGGCGCCGAGCGCCACGGCCCACAGCTCCCGGGCGAAGCCGAGGGCGAGCATCATGGCGGCCGCGCCGAGGTGCGCGGTGAGCAGCGTGGGCCGGCGGCCCCAGCGGTCGCAGAGCGTACCGCCGACGGTGGTGCCGACCGCGCCGCCGACGCCCCACATGCCGAGCACCAGCCCCGCCTGGGACGGGGAGAAGCCGCGCTCCTGGGTCAGGTAGATGGCCAGGAAGACCAGGACGAACGAGCCGAGCCGGTTGATCAGCGTGCCGGCCCACAGGTACCAGAAGGTGACCGGCAGGCCGCCGGTGGTGTCCCGGAACCAGCCCTGCATCGTCCGCACGTCGGCGCCCCCGCCCCGTAATGACCGCCATGGTTATTGCGCCTTACAACCTAGTGTCCGGCCCAATGTCGGGGCAGCGCATTTTCCACGTGGTGGTCGTCACGACCACTGCCCGCGCGTCGGTCGACGGCGTGCGGCAGGATGATCGGCATGACTGCTAGCGAGGGGCCCACCGTCGGGACGCTGGTCCTGCTGCGGCACGGCGAGAGTGACTGGAACGCCAAGAACCTCTTCACCGGCTGGGTCGACGTCGACCTGACCGAGAAGGGCGAGAACGAGGCGCGCCGCGGCGGCGAGCTGATGCGCGAGCACGGCCTGCTGCCGGACGTGGTGCACACGAGCGTGATGCGCCGCGCGATCCGCACCGCCGAGCTGGCGCTCAACGCCGCCGACCGGCACTGGATCGCCACGCGCCGGTCGTGGCGCCTCAACGAGCGGCACTACGGCGCCCTGCAGGGCAAGAACAAGAAGCAGACCCTGGAGGAGTACGGCGAGGAGCAGTTCATGCTCTGGCGCCGCTCGTACGACACCCCGCCGCCGCCGATCGCCGACGACGACGAGTTCTCGCAGGTCGGCGACCCGCGTTACGCGCTGCTGCCGAGCGAGCTGATGCCGCGCACCGAGTGCCTCAAGGACGTCGTCGAGCGGATGCTGCCGTACTGGTACGACTCGATCGTGCCGGACGTCCTGGCTGGCCGTACGGTGCTGGTGGCCGCGCACGGCAACTCGTTGCGCGCCCTGGTCAAGCACCTGGACCAGATCTCCGACGAGGCGATCGCCAAGCTCAACATCCCCACCGGCATCCCGCTGCGCTACGACCTGGACCCGCAGTTGCGTCCGCTGACCCTGGGCGGCACGTACCTGGACCCGGCCGCCGCCAAGGCCGCCGCCGCAGCGGTGGCCAACCAGGGCCGCTGACATCAGGTGTAAGGAAGGGTCCCTTCCCAACGCATAGCGCTTGGGAAGGGACCCTTCCTTACACCTCAGCTGGCGGTGGGAGTGGTTTCGCCGGTGATCAGGTAGACCACGTGCTCGCCGGCGTTGACGGCGTGGTCGGCGAAGCGCTCGTAGAAGCGGCCGAGCAGGGTGGCGTCGATGGCGGTCTCCACCCCGTACGGCCAGTCGTCGCCGAGCAGCAACCCGAACAGGCTCCGGTGCAGGTCGTCCATGGCGTCGTCGTCACCGTCGAGTTCGGCGGCGACGTCGGCGTCGGGCCTGGCGAGCACCGAGCCGATCTTGACGGCCATCCGGTCGGCGGCGGCGGCCATTTCGGTGAAGGTCGGCCGCAGTTCCGCAGGCACGGCGGGCGACGGATGCCGGCGCAGGGCCGTCTTGGCGACGTGCTCGGCCAGGTCGCCCATCCGCTCCAGGTCGGCCGCGACGTGCAGCGCGGTGATCATCGCGCGCAGGTCTGAGGCGACCGGGGCCTGCCGGGCGAGCAGGTCGCAGACCCGCTCCTCGACGTGCCGGTAGAGGTCGTCGATCTCGGCGTCCCGCTCGATCACCGTCTCGGCCGCCCGGCGGTCCGCGGTGAGCAGGGCGTGGGTGGCCTGCCGCATCGCGGCCCGGACCCCTTCCGCCATGTCCACCAGCAGTTGGCTGACGATCTGCAGGTCAGCCCGGAACTCGTCGCGCATTGTCACGTCCTGTGGTCGGTGGTCGCCGGCCCGGGGGTCGGCGGGAAGCAGGTGTGCCGCCCACGGTAGGTCGGGCGGGAGGACCGGAGGTGAACCTCGGTGAACGACGCCGGACCCGGGAGTGAACTTTCCCCGAAGTGAAGGTGATTCATCCCATTTATATGGATTGCCGCGTTAACAATGACCCTACGATCGCCGGGTGGAATGGGCGGTGACGGTCTCGGTGGCCGTGGGGCTGGCGGTCGGGCTGATCGCCGGGGTGCTGCTGCCCCGGCTCGTCCCGGCGCTCGGCGGGCGCGCCACGCGGACGGGAGGCCGATCCGGCTTCCCCAACACCTGGGGGAGGCTCCCGATAGCCGAGGATCCGCAGTCCGGGATCGGCCGCCGGGCCATCGACTCGCTCCGGGCCGGCGTGGTCGTGCTCGACCCCGACGACCTGCCCGTCCTGGTCAACCCCGCCGCCCGCGCGATGGGGCTGCTCCGCACCGGCGCCACCCCGGGGTCGATCGACCCCCACCCGCTGCTCCGTACGCTCGCCGGGCAGGTCCGGCGCACCGGCGGACGGCGCGAAATCGAGCTGGACCTGCCACGGGGCCGCGACAACGCCGGGGTCAACCCGCTCGGGGTGCACCTGAGGGCGATGGGGATCGGGGCGGGCTTCATCGCCGTCGAGGCGTCCGACGTGACCGAGTCGCACCGGCTGGCCCGCGTCCGCCGCGACTTCGTGGCCAACGTCAGCCACGAGCTCAAGACCCCGATCGGGGCCCTCCAACTCCTCGCCGAGGCGCTGCTGGACGCCACCGAGCCGGCCGGGGCGAGCGCGCCCGACCTCTCCGAGGACCTCGTCGCCGCCCGGCGGTTCGCCGAGCGCATCCAGCACGAGTCGACCCGGCTGGGCCGCCTGGTGCAGGAGCTGCTGGAGCTGACCCGCCTCCAGGGCGCCGAGCCGCAGCCGCCCCCGGAACCGGTCGCGCTCGACTGGGTGATCGCCGAGGTCATCGACCGGACGCGCACCTCCGCCGCCGCCCGCCGGATCGAGGTGGCCGTCGACGCCGAACGGGGCCTGACCGTCCACGGCAGCGACACCCAGCTCGCCACCGCCGTGGCCAACCTGGTGGAGAACGCCGTCAACTACTCGGGCGAGGACACCACCGTCCGGATCACCGCCCGCGCCACGGACGAACACGTGGAGATCTCCGTCGCCGACCAGGGCATCGGGATCGCCCCGACCGACGTCGACCGGATCTTCGAGCGGTTCTACCGGGCCGACCAGGCCCGGTCCCGGTCGACCGGCGGCACCGGCCTGGGGTTGGCCATCGTGAAACACATCGCCGGTAACCATGGCGGACGGGTCGAGGTGTCGAGCACTCTTGGTGGGGGGTCGACGTTCACGCTCCGGCTCCCCACCCGTCCCCCGGACGAGGTCCCGGCGACACCGCCCTCCGCCGGGATCGAGGCCGGTCCGGCCGAGCTCCGGCAGGTCTGACAGCACA
Source organism: Micromonospora sp. NPDC048170 (assembly GCF_040652795.1). Classification (NCBI taxonomy): domain Bacteria; kingdom Bacillati; phylum Actinomycetota; class Actinomycetes; order Micromonosporales; family Micromonosporaceae; genus Micromonospora; species Micromonospora sp. NPDC048170. The sequence goes on along the minus strand of NZ_JBEZMR010000009.1, from coordinate 203,520 downwards.
TGGAAAGGAAGTCCCCGTTGAGCCGCGTTCTGGTGGTCGAAGACGAGGAGTCGTTCTCCGACGCCCTGTCGTACATGCTCCGCAAGGAGGGTTTCGAGGTGTCCGTCGCCTCGACCGGACCCGCCGCCCTCACCGAGTTCGACCGGGCCGGTGCCGACATCGTGCTGCTCGACCTGATGCTGCCCGAGATGTCCGGTACCGAGGTGTGCCGGCAGCTCCGGCAGCGCTCGCACGTGCCGATCATCATGGTCACCGCCAGGGACAGTGAGATCGACAAGGTGGTCGGCCTGGAGATCGGCGCCGACGACTACGTGACCAAGCCGTACTCGCCCCGGGAACTCGTCGCCCGGATCCGGGCGGTGCTGCGGCGGCAGAGCGCCGAGGCCGCCGAGTCCGGTGGGCCGACGCTGAGCGCCGGGCCGGTCCGGATGGACATCGAGCGGCACGTGGTGACCGTCGCCGGCGCCCCCGTCCAGCTTCCGCTCAAGGAGTTCGAGCTGCTGGAGCTGCTGCTGCGCAACGCCGGCCGGGTGCTCACCCGGGGGCAGCTCATCGACCGGGTCTGGGGGGCCGACTACGTCGGCGACACCAAGACCCTCGACGTGCACGTCAAGCGACTGCGCTCCAAGGTCGAGCCGGAACCGTCGTCGCCGCGCTTCATCGTCACCGTCCGGGGTCTGGGCTACAAGTTCGAACCCTGATCGGCGTACGCACGAAGGGGCCCGCGCCGCGCGCGGGCCCCTTCGTCGTCGGTTTCTCTCAGGCGCCGTCGGCGGGGTGCGGGGCGACCATGCCCTGCCGGCCGCGTGCCGTGCAGACCTCGGCCAGCTTCGCGTACGCGGGGGCGCCGATGAGCGCGGTCAGCTCCGGACCGTAGGAGACGTACATCGGTTCGGCGCCGACGTGCGCGTCGGTGGAGGAGGTGCACCACCAGTCCAGGTCGTGCCCGCCGGCGCCCCAGCCCCGCCGGTCGAACTCGGCCAGCGTGGAGACCAGCACCTTCGTGTTGTCCGGCCGCTTGACCCACTCCTGGTCGCGGCGGATCGGCAGCTGCCAGCAGACGTCCGGCTTGTATTCCAGCGGGTGCACCCCGTCGCGCAGCGCCTGGGCGTGCAGGGCGCAGCCGGCGCCGGCCGGGAAGTCGGCGTCGTTGAGGAAGACGCACGGCCCGTCCGCCTCCTGGGTGGCGGTGCGGCGGGCGGAGTTCTTGCCGTCGATGGTGTCGTCGTCGGTCCAGTTCTTGAACCCGCGCCGGAAGTGCTGCCACGTCTCGGGGCTCAGCCGCTTGACCGCGGCCCGGACCCGCTGCTCGTCCTCCGAGTCGGTGAAGAACGCGCCGTGCGAGCAGCAGCCGTCGGCGGCCCGGCCGGCGACGATGCCGTGGCAGCCCCGGCCGAAGATGCACGTCCACCGGGACAGCAGCCACGTCAGGTCGGCCCGGACGAGGTGGTTGTCGTCCGCCGGGTCGGTGAACTCGATCCACTCCCGGGGGAAGTCCAGGGGCACCTCACGGCTGCGCGGGTCGTCCGGGTCGTCCACCAGCACGCGGAGTTCGATCTGGCCTGTCACCCGGCCCAGCGTACGCGCGGTGCCCCCGCCGGTCCGCCGAGCCGCGCAAACCGGGTGGCCCTAGTGTCTTCAGCATGCGACTGGGTGTCCTCGACGTCGGTTCCAACACCGTGCACCTGCTGGTGGTCGACGCTCACCACGGGGCGCACCCCTGGCCGGCGCACTCGGAGAAGGTCGTGCTGCGGCTGGCCGAGCAGCTCGGTCCGGACGGCGCGCTGACCGAGGCCGGCGCGGGCGGCCTGGTCAAGGCGGTCGGCATGGCCCAGGCGGCGGCCGTGGGGCTGGGCGTCGACGACCTGATCGCGTTCGCCACCTCCGCCGTCCGCGACGCCACCAACGCCGCCGAGGTGCTGGCCCGGGTCCACGACGAGACCGGCGTACGCCTGGCGGTGCTGCCGGGTGCGGAGGAGGCGCGGCTGACCTTCCTCGCCGTGCGGCGCTGGTTCGGCTGGTCGGCGGGCCGGCTGCTGGTGCTGGACATCGGCGGCGGTTCGCTGGAGATCGCGGCCGGCATCGACGAGGACCCGACCGTCGCGGTGTCCCTGCCGCTCGGCGCCGGCCGGCTCACCCGGGACCGGCTAGGGGTGGACCCCGACAGCGCGGCGCCGCCGCCGGTCGGGGCGGTCGACGAGCTGCGGGCGTACGTCGACGGGCTGCTGGAACCGATGGTCGCGCAGGTGACCGCGGTGGGCTGGGACCGACCGGTGGCCACCTCGAAGACGTTCCGGACCCTGGCCCGGCTGGCCGGGGCGGCACCCTCCGGCGCGGGCCTGTGGACGCCCCGCCGGCTCACCCGCGCCGGGTTGCGGCAGGTGCTCGGCTTCATCCGGCACATCCCGCCGGCTCAGCTCGTGGAGTTGGAGGGGGTCAGCGCCGGCCGGTCCCACCAGCTGCTGGCCGGGGCGGTCGTCGCCGAGGCGGTGCTGCGCCAGCTGGACGTGGACGCCCTGGACATCTGTCCCTGGGCACTGCGCGAGGGCGTGATCCTGCGTCGGCTGGACCAGCTCGGTCCGGTGTGAGTGCGAGGAGTGAGCTTGCGAGCCCCGCAGTCGCGAACGAATGGCGGTCCGGTGTGAGTGCGAGGAGTGAGCTTGCGAGCCCCGCAGTCGCGAACGAATGGCGGTCCAGCGTGATCTGGGCGGTTTGCGGCATCTCGTCACGGGGTGTCGATCGATCCCGGCTACCCTCGATGGTGTGACTTCCCGCGTCCCGGTGCTCCTGTCCACGTCCTCGGTCTTCCCTGAGCGGACGGCGGCGGCGTTCCAGCTGGCCGCCTCGCTCGGCTACGACGGCGTCGAGGTCATGGTCTGGACGGACGCCGTCAGCCAGGACGCCGGTGCGCTGCGCGGGCTCGCCGAGCACTACGGCGTGCCGGTGCTCTCCGTCCACGCGCCCTGCCTGCTCGTCACGCAGCGGGTGTGGAGCCCCGACCCGTGGGAGCGGCTGCGCCGGTCGGCGGAGCTGGCGGCGACGCTCGGGGCGCCCACCGTGGTGGTGCACCCGCCGTTCACCTGGCAACGCGACTACGCGCGCAACTTCGCCGACGGGCTCGCCACGATCGCCGCCGAGTACCCGGACCTGAGCTTCCCGGTGGAGAACATGTACCCGGTCCGGATGGCGGGGCGGCAGTTCGTGCCCTACGTCCCGGGCTGGGACCCGACCGAGACGGGGTACGCCTCCTACACGCTCGACCTGTCGCACTGCGCCGCCTCGCACACCGACGCGATGGCGATGGCCGACCGGATGGGCGCCAACCTGTCCCACGTGCACCTCGGTGACGGCACCGGCGAGGGCCGCGACGAGCACCTGGTGCCGGGGCGCGGCAACCAGCCCTGCGGCCAGCTGCTCTCCTCGCTGGCCGGGCGCGGTTTCACCGGCTCGGTCGCCGTGGAGGTCACCACCCGGGGCGCGAAGAGCCGTGCCGTGCGGGAGGACGACCTGCGGGAGGCGCTGGCGTTCGCCCGCCAGCACCTCGGCACCCCGTCCCCGGTCGACGCCTGAGCGCCGACCGGGCCGGGCGTCAGACGACCGTGCTCAGCGACTCCTTGGTGGGCACGCCGGCCTGCTCGCCGATGGCCGCGCGCTTGCGTGCCCGGTGGGCGGCCACGTGCGAGCGGGTGGCGCAGCGTTCCGAGCAGAACCGCCGGCAGCAGTTGGACGAGGTGTCCAGGTAGACGTTGCCGCAGCGCTCGTCGGCACACACCCCGAACCGGGCACTGCCGTACTCGCAGAGCCAGACCGACAGCCCCCAGACCGCGCCGGCCAGGTATTCGGCGCTCACCGAGGCGCCCCGGCTGGTCACGTGCATGTGCCAGTCGCTGGAGTCGTGCCCGGAGATGCGGGGCTGCACCGGGAACACCTCCAGCATCGAGTTGAGCTCGGTCACCGCCTGGGCGTCCCGCCCGGAGGTGCCGTACTCGAAGACGTCGCGCAGTCGCTTCTGCGCCCGCCGGAAGGTCGCCAGGTCCCGCTCCGCCACCTCGTCGCGCATCCACGCGTTTTCTTCGGGGAAGAGGGCCCGCAGGTCGTCGAGGTCGTCCAGGCGGGCGTTGACGAGGTCAACGCCGGTCCGGGCGTACGCGTCGAAGTTCACGCTCACAACCGTAGACGACTCAGGGGACCCGTGGTGCGTCGATGTAGTGCGGCAGGAACCGCGCGTAGCCGTCGGTGATGAGGCTCGCGCTCTCCCGCACCCCCACACCAGCCGATTCGCCGTCGACGATCCAGCTGCCCAGCACCATCCGGTTGCCGGCGAATTCCGGCAGCGCCCGGAACTCCTGGTAGCACCAGCCCTCGTCGCCGTAGATCCCCGGGTTGGTGATCTCGGTGTCGCCGGTGACGATCCGCACCGAACCGCCCTCCCGGCCGAGCAGCGGCTTGGCCACGTACTCCGTCATCCCGCGCGGGGAGTCGAGGTACGCCGGCAGCAGCAGCTCGTGGCCGGGATACAGCTCCCAGAGCACGGCGAGCAGCGCCTTGTTCGACAGCAGCAGCTTCCAGGCCGGCTCGATCCAGGTCGTCGGGGTGCCCGGCTCCAGCGCCAGCGGCCCGTACGGCTCGGCGAGCATCCACTCCCAGGGATAGAGCTTGAAGCAGGTGGTCACCGGCTGGTCGGCCGCGTCGACGAAGCGCCGGCCGTCCCAGCCGAGCTGCTGGATCGGCTGGAGCGTGACCTCCAGCCCGGCCTGGCGGGCGGTCTCGGCGAGGTAGCCGGCGGTCATGTGGTCCTCGCCGGACTCCTCCTCGTTCGACCAGAGCACGTGCACCCGGCGGTCGTGCAGCCCCGCCCCGATCTTCGCCCAGGCGCCGACGAGGCGTTCGTGCAGGCTGTTCCACTGGTCCAGCTCCGGCCGGGTCTGCTCCAGCCAGTACCACTGGATGATGCTCGCCTCGACCAGCGCGGTGGGGGTGTCGGCGTTGTACTCCAGCAGCTTCGGCGGCCAACTGCCGTCGTAGGCGAGGTCGAAGCGCCCGTAGAGGGTGGGCGGCTCCTCGCGCAGCGACCGGGCCACGGCCTCGGCCGCCCAGTCCGGGATGCCGAACTCGGCGTGGCGGCGTCGCGCGACGACGTGTTCGGCGGCGGCGACCGACATCCGGTGCAGCTCCTCGGTCGCCTCCTCCAGCCGCAGCACCTCGTCCAGCTCGAACGCGTATGCGGCGGTCTCGTCCCAGTACGACATGATGCCGCCGTCGGGCAGTTCGGTGTCGACGTACACCAGGCCCTGCGAGCGGATGGTGGCGTCCCAGTCGGGGCGGGGGGTGACCGACTCCCGGCGCACCTCAGCCGCCGCAGGCCGCGAGGTGGGTGCCGAAGCCGCCCCGGTCGGGCACGGCCGCGGTGGTCGGCTCCGGCGCGGTGCGCCCGATGGCCGCCGCGGGCGCCTGTAGCGCCACGGCCACCGTGCCGCCGCCGCCCACCGGGCCGAGGGCGCAGTCATCGTCGTCGTCCGAGGTCGTGTTGCAGCCGGAGATGGTGAGCGCGAGGACGGTGAGCGCGCCGAGCTGCACGGAGGCCGACCGGAGCCGGCGGCGGGGGCGTTGTTCCACGTCATCGTTGTAGCCGATCGGGGCCACCGCCGTCCGCCCTCGGCCGGTGCCTGTGATGCGGTTGGGACCTGGTGGCCGAGGCTCGCCCGCTGCCCCGCACGGGGCCACCGGCGGGCGTTACGCTCAGTCCATGCTCCGTACCGTCATCCTCGCCGCCTCCCGGTCCCCCCAGGTCGAGCGGCTCGTCGCGACGGCCCCGTTCACCCGGGACCTCGTCCGCCGGTTCGTCGCCGGCGCCAAGGCCGACGACGCGTTGCGCGCGACCCGCGAACTCGTCGACGACGGTCTCGCGGTCACCCTCGACAACCTCGGCGAGGACACCGTCACCCCCGATCAGGCGACCGCCACCCGCGACGAGTACGTGCGGCTGCTGAGGCTGCTCTCCGGCGCGGGGCTCACGCCGGCCGCCGAGGTGAGCGTCAAGCTGTCGGCGCTCGGCCAGCTGTTCGACGAGCAGCTCGCCTACGACAACGCGCGGGCGATCTGCGCCGCCGCCGAGCAGGCGGGCACCACGGTCACCCTGGACATGGAGGACCACACCACCACCGACTCGACGCTGGACATCCTCGCCAAGCTGCGCAAGGACCACCCGTCGACCGGCGCGGTGCTCCAGGCGTACCTGCGGCGGACGGAGTCGGACTGCCGCGAGCTGGCCACGGCGGGTTCCCGGGTGCGGCTGTGCAAGGGCGCGTACAAGGAGCCGGAGTCGGTGGCCTACCAGTCCGCGCGTGAGGTGGACAAGTCCTACGTGCGCTGCCTGAACATCCTGATGTCCGGCGACGGCTACCCGATGCTGGCCACCCACGACCCCCGCCTGATCGCCATCGGCGAGGACCGGGCCCGCTGGTTCGACCGCGGCCCCGAGCGGTTCGAGTTCCAGATGCTGTACGGCATCCGCCCGGAGGAGCAGGCCCGGCTGGTCGGCGAGGGCTACACCGTGCGGACCTACCTGCCGTACGGCGAGGACTGGTACGGCTACCTCATGCGGCGGCTCGCCGAGCGCCCGGCCAACCTGATGTTCTTCGGCCGAGCCGTGGTCTCGAAGAAGTAAGCCACCCTCCCCACTCGCCCCCACCCCGCGATCTTGCACTTTCTGCCCCGGCAAAACGGTCACTCCTCGTATCTTGTGGGCGCAAAGTGCAAGATCGCGGGCGGTTGGGGTGGTCATGATCGACCGCTGTCGGGCGGTGCCGGGCGACCTGAGACACTGGTGCCCGCTCCCAGCGCGGAGCCCCGGTCCGCGTCCGGAAGCGGTCCGGGGCACCCGCCCGGTGGCTCCGGTGGCGCCACCGGAGCCACCGGGCGCCTTCCGCGCGGCAGGCGTCCGGCCCGATCATCGCGGGGCCCGCGGGCTGCGTTCAGCGCGTCGCGGAACAGCGTGGACCGGGCGGGGACCGACCGGACGCCGGGCGCAACAGGTTCGGCACCGACGTAACCGGTCGAGTGGACACCGGCGCGAATTATGATCGGTTGTACGAAGGGATCGCGCCGGTCACAGCCGCCCCGCTACCGTACTGGTAACACGCGCGTCGCCGGCCCGGGCGGGACGAACCCGTCCGGTGGCACGCGCCGGGCATGGGATTGGTCGGTGAGCCATGGCCGGGTCGCAGTCCGACGGTCGGCTGTCGGAGGTCAAGTTCCTGACCGTCGCCGAGGTGGCGACGGTCATGCGGGTGTCGAAGATGACGGTCTATCGCCTGGTGCACAGCGGTGAGCTCACCGCGGTCCGGGTCGGCCGGTCGTTCCGAGTACCCGAACACGCGGTGCACGAATACCTGCGCGGCGCCTTTCAGGAGACCGCCTGACCCGCCTACGGGCCGCCCGTCGAGTGCGACGTAACGGGCACCGACGGGGTCGCGTTGGTCCTGCTGACGCTCTCCGGCTACCCTGGACCCCGACCGTGACCGCAGATGCGCCCCGCCGCATACCCCGCTGGCCCGGTCCACTGTCCGCAAGCGGTCGCCGGCGCCACAGGATCGTGGCGTCATCCGGTCGCCCCGCACGTTGCATCGAAAGGCTTTCGTATGGGCTCGGTGGTCAAGAAGCGCCGCAAGCGCATGGCTAAGAAGAAGCACCGCAAGCTGCTGCGCAAGACCCGCGTCCAGCGTCGCCGTCTCGGCAAGTGACCGGGGCCGGGTTCCGACCCGGCTCCCGTCGTCACTTGCCAACTGTCGACCCTCGGAGGACCTGGTGATCACGCCGCGGATGTCCCGGCTCGATCCCGCCTGCCGGGGGAGGTGCGCGTCATGACCCCCGGTGGCACCCCAGGTGCCCCGGGGGTCGTCGTCGTCACCGGGGTCAGCCGCTACCTCGGCGCGCACGTCGCCGCCCGGCTCGCCGCCGACCCGCGCATCGAGCGGGTCATCGGTGTGGACCAGCCGGAGTCCGGCGCCGAGCTCACCGACCTGCTCGACCGGGTCGAGCGCGTCCGTGTCGACGCCGGCTCGCTCGGCGGCCTCCTCGCCGACCTCGACGTCGACGCGGTGGTCCACCTGGCCCTGGTCACCGCGCCCGATCCGCAGCACGGCGGCCGCTCGGCGATGAAGGACCAGAACGTCATCGGCACGATGCAGCTCCTCGCCGCCTGTCAGCGCGCCCCCCGCCTGCGCAAGCTCGTGGTCCGTTCCTCGACGGCCGCGTACGGGGCGTCGTTCCGGGACCCGGCCGTCTTCACCGAGGAGACCGAGCCGCGCGAGGTGCCGCGCGGGGGATTCGGCCGCGACATCCTCGACATCGAGGGGTACGTCCGAGGCTTCCGCCGCCGCCGGCCCGACGTCACGGCGACCGTGCTGCGCTTCGCGCCGTTCATCGGCTCGACCGCCGACACCACGCTCACCCGCTACTTCTCGCGACCGGTGGTGCCCACCGTGTTCGGGCGGGACCCCCGGTTGCAGTTCCTGCACTTCGACGACGCGCTGGAGGTGCTGCACCGGTCGATCGTCGAGGACCATCCGGGGACGTACAACGTGGCCGGCCCCGGTGTGCTCTCGTTGTCGCAGGCGATCCGCCGGGCCGGCCGGGTCGCCGTGCCGGTGCTGGAGCCCGGCCTCTCCAGCGCCGCCGCGATCGCCCGCAACCTCGGCTTCGGCCGCTACGGCCTGGACCAGGTCGACCTCTTCGTGCACGGCCGGGTCGTCGACACCAGCCGGCTGGAGCGGGAGTACGCCTTCACGCCCCGCTCCACCGCCGCCGCCTTCGACGACTTCATCCGCGCCCACCACGGCGGAATCGTGGTGGGCCGGGACCAGTTGGCCGTCGCGGAGCAGCTCGTGCTGGACGGGATCCGGCAGGTCCGGGCGGCCGTGCGGGAGAACTCGTGAGTGGGCCGGAGGAGCGGCGCGACAGCCGCTACGACGTACCGCTGACCGTGACCCCGCCGGACGCGGAGCCCGCGCGGGCGAACGGGCGCCACACCCCGGCCGGGCCGGCGGTGCCGGACCGACCCGGCGACCACTGGGACCGTAGGGTCGCCAAGGGCCTGGCGTTCCTGCGCCGTCGGCTCTCCGGCGACTACGAGGTCGACGAGTTCGGCTTCGATCCCGAGATCACCGAGGCGGTCTTCCACCCGCTGCTGCGGATGCTCTACCGGGACTGGTTCCGCACCGAGGTGACCGGCCTGGAGCACGTGCCCGCCGAGGGGGCCGGCCTGGTGGTCGGCAACCACTCCGGCACCGTGGCGCTGGACGCGCTGATCCTCTCGGCCGCCCTGCACGACCAGCACCCGGCCCACCGCTACCTGCGGCTGCTCGGCGCCGACCTGGTCTTCCGGATGCCGGTGGTCTCCGAGCTCGCCCGCAAGACCGGCGGGACGGTCGCCTGCAACCCGGACGCCGAGCGGTTGCTCGGCAACGGCGATCTGGTCGGCGTCTTCCCCGAGGGCTTCAAGGGCATCGGCAAGCTCTACTCCGAACGCTACAAGCTGCAACGCTTCGGCCGGGGTGGGTTCGTCTCGGCGGCGCTGCGCACCGGCACCCCGATCGTGCCGGTCGCCATCGTCGGGGGCGAGGAGACCTATCCGATGCTCGCCGACATCAAGCCCCTGGCGCGGCTGCTCAAGCTGCCCTACTTCCCGGTCACGCCGACCTTCCCCCTGCTGGGGCCCCTCGGCATGGTGCCGCTGCCGAGCAAGTGGCTGATCGAGTTCTGCCCGCCGATCCCCACCGCGCACCTGACGGACTCCGCCGACGACCCGCTGGTCGTGTTCAACCTTGCTGACCAGGTGCGGGAGACCATCCAGCAGACCCTGCACGAGCTGCTGGAGCGGCGCCCGGATCCGTTCGGCCCCTAGGCGTTCCCGGTCTTCGCCGCCGCGCTGGCCGAGTACGCGGGGCGGCCGGTGCCGTCAGCCGTCGCGGCGGCGCCGGTGCAGCGCCAGCCCGACGCTGACCGCCCCGGCGACCAGGCCGGCCGCCGCGGTGGACGGTACGGCGATCTTGACCGCGCGCCGGCCGGTACGGAAGTCGCGGACGTCCCAGCCGCGCTGCCGAGCCTCCCTGAGCAGGGCCGCGTCCGGGTTGACCGCCACGCCCCGCCCCACCATGGAGAGCATCGGCAGGTCGTTGCACGAGTCGCTGTAGGCGGTGCACCGGCCCAGGTCCAGCCCTTCGACCGCGGCGAGTTGGCTGACCGCCTCCGCCTTGGCCGGGCCGTGCATCAGGTCGCCGACCAACCGGCCGGTGTACGCGCCGTCGACGATCTCGGCGACCGTGCCGACCGCGCCGGTCAGGCCCAGCCGCGCGGCGATCACCCGGCCGATCTCCACCGGTGCGGCGCTGACCAGCCAGACCCGCTCGCCGGTGTCCAGGTGGCGCTGGGCCAGCTGGCGGGTGCCGGCCCAGATCCGGGGCGCCATCAGCTCGTCGAAGATCTCCTCCGCGAGGCGCTCCACGTCGTCGACCCGCCATCCCTCGACGAAGGCGAGGGCGGCCTCCTTGGCCTGCGACATGTCACCGGCGTGTTCGGTGGCGAGCAGCCGGAACCGCAACTGCTGCCAGGCGAACCGGGCCAGGTCGGTGGTGGTGAAGTAGTTGCGCGCGGCGAGACCCCGGGCGAACCAGTAGATCGACGCGCCCCGCATCATCGTGTTGTCGACGTCGAAGAAGGCCGCCGCGGTCGGATCGGGTTCCGGGGGAGCCAGGGGCACCAGGTCGGTCTCCGCCCAGCCGGCGGTGTGCCCGTGGACGTCGGTGCTGACCGTCACCTTGCGGCTGCGGGCCACGCGACCTCCCTCGGCTCGACCGGCGCGACGTGTGCCTCCCGCGAGGGTAGCCGGGCGACGGTGAGGGACTACCGCTCAACGGGTGAACTGTGGCGCGGACGTCTCCCGGCCGACCGTCGGGTCAGCGGTCGCCGGGGCAGGTGGCCGGAGCCGGGCCGAGGGCGTCGCTGCCGACGGGGGCGGGCAGGCCGCAGGCGATCGCCGCGCGCAGCGCGTCGGAGCGCTTGCGGACGGCGTCGAGCAGGGCGAGCGAGCGGCGGGTGCGGTCGCGGTCGGCCCGGGTGGCGTCGTCGATGAGCCCGCCGACGGCCCGGCGCTGGCCGGTGAGGAAGGCGTTGACCGCGTCGAGGGCCGCCGGGTCCGAGCGCTGCATCGCGGCGCTGGTCAGCAGGCGTACGCCCTGGCGGGTGTCGGCGTCCATGTCGTCCAGCACCGCGCTGAAGCCGTCCTCGTCACCGCGCAGCGCGGCGGCCTCGGCGAGCCGGGTGCGGGCGAAGTCCAGGAACAGTTGGCCCCGGCTGACGTCCGAGCCGGTCAGCGCGAGCTGGGCACGTTCGGTGGAGCGCTTCATGCCGTACAGCGCGTCACCGGGGACGGCGTTCTCGCTGGCGGCCGAGATGCCCGAGAGGGCGACGGCGCCGGCCGCCACGCCGACCAGGATGGCGCCGCGGGCCCGGGCCCGGCGTGCGGTCACCGCCGGCAGCAGCCGGTTGCGGCCGGGTTCGGCGGCGGAGCGCCGGGATGCCGGCTCGGGCGTGGCGGCGGTCGGGGCGGCGATGCCCTCGCGCTCGGCCGTGGCCAGCAGCATGGCCCGCAGCCCGGTGCGGAACTCCGGGTCCACCTCCACGGCGGGCGGGGCCGCGTGGAGCCGCTGCCCGACCGCGACGAGCACGGCCAACTGGTCGTCGGCCCGGGAACGGACGTGGTGTCGCCGGCCCCCGTTGGCCTCGTCGAGAAGCTGCGCGAAGCGCTCCGCGCGCCGACGGGAGAAGAGGTCGCTGTCCACCGCGGGCACCTCCTCTCGCTGGTCGCGGCCGGTCGGCCGCTGTCGTCGCCAGCGACCGGTGACGGCATGACACCACGGACGAAGATCGTGGCCGGCCGCACTGCCGGACCTGGGGCCCGGGGGGATGCCGGGGCTACCACCGGTCGCACCCGGAGAAACGGTCCGCACCGGACATGGGTTACGGGGCCGGCGGAGGCGAAATCACGGAAAGTGATCGGCGTCACGAGGCAGCAACGGCACTGAGCTGCGCGTACATCGAATCGATGCACGGCAGTCTTCTGCAGGAGGCTACGGCTGGAAGCCATCCGGCAACAGCCGGGCCAGCGCTCGCACCGCGCGGTACTGGAGCGCCTTGATCGCGCCCTCGTTCTTGCCCATCGCGCGGGCCGTCTCGGCCACGGAGAAGCCCTGTAGGAAGCGCAGCACGATGCACTCCTGCTGCTCCGGGTTGAGCTGCTTCACGGCGCCGAGCAGGGCCACGTTGGTGATGTGCTCGACGACCGCCGCCTCCGGGCTGCCCTCCGGGCCCCGGTCCTCGCGGTCGGCGTCCAGCACGTCCCCGGTGGTGACCTCCAACCGGTAGCGGCCGGACTTGAAGTGGTCCGCCACCAGGTTCCGGGCGATGGTGACCAGCCAGGCCCCCAGGTCGCGCCCCTGCCAGGTGAAGCTGCCGATCCGCTTGAGGGCGCGCAGGAAGGTGTCGGAGGTGAGGTCTTCGGCGAGTTGGCGGTTGCCCACCCGGAAGTAGACGAACCGGAACACGGTGTCGACGTAACGGTCGTAGATCAGCCCGAACGCCTCGGACTCGCCGGCCTGCGCGCGCTCGACCAGCCCCCAGACCTCGGTGGCGGGGTCGGACGGGTCCGGACGGCTGGGGAAGCCCGTCGAGGTGTTGATCGGCGCGGCGGCCGCCGGTACCGCCGGGAGCACCGCCGTCTCCGTGCTCGACTCGTCGACTGCCTTGGCCGGCTCCGCGGTGCGGCGGCCCTGCGCCGGCATCGTGGGCCGGGCGGGGACGGCGACCCGGCCGCCGGCCGGCTTCGCGTTGCCCCCCGGTGTCGCGGGGCGTGACGGCGGCTCGTTGTGCGGCCGGTTGCGGGTCCGGCTCGACGTACCCTCCCCCCGGACGGCGAGGCCGCCCGCGTCGTCCGCCGGGCCCCGGGCGGTGGGTCGTTCGTTGACCGAGCCGCGGCTCGCCGGGCTGGTCAGACCGACCGGCCGATCCGCGTATCCGAAGGTGGTCACCGTGCCGCCTCCGTCCCGCCGGCTGACGACGCCGGTCGCCGTGTCGCCGTCGTGGCCCGGCCGTCACGGCCGGGCAGGGCTGGCTCGGGGTGTGCCGACGGGCGGCAGATCCCCTTGAGGTGCTGGTCCAATGCGCTCACAGGCACGGGGGCCTCCTCGGGCTGAGGGGTGTCGACTCACGGCAAATGGGGTGAGCCGACCCGAGTGATGATAGGGCCAACGTCACCCACGCGTGGCAAGTCCGTTACACAGGGCGGAAGTATTTCCCCTCGCGTCGCACAATTGGCGGACCGGTTGTCCGTCGTGTGCGGTTGACTTTCGGATTACGTCGTGATCGCGAAGGAAATCCAGGTCAGCGCGCGCGCCACCGGGTGCGGCACGGGGCGGCGGCGTGGGCGTCGACTCAGGACTCCGGCGCGCCCGGGTGCCCGTTCCTGTCCCGTCGACGGGACCGGCCTCGTCCCGCCCGCGCGTCCCGCTCGTCCCGTCGATGGGACTTGCACATCGACGTTCCCGCCCCACCGGGTGGCCCGTCGGGCATGGCCCACCGGCCCCGCGCTGTGCCAGACTCAGCCACCGTGCAGGACGCAACCGACAGCTCCGCCGCGACGCTCGTCGAGCGGCTCCACCGGGCGGCCACCGCCCACGGCGACCGAACCGCGCTGCACTGGCGCGAGCGCACCCTGACCTGGTCCGAACTGGACGCCTCCGTCACGGCGACCGCCCACGCCCTGGCGGCCCTGACCGCAGCGCCGTCGGCCGGTGCCGGCCCGACACCGGGCGCCACCGCCGCCGACCGGCACCCGCCCCGGATCGCCGTCGCCCTCGGCAACTCGCCGGACTTCGTGGTCAGCTGCCTGGCCGCGCTGCGCGCCGGGCTGATCGCGGTGCCGGTCAACCCCGGCCTCACCGCGCCCGAGCTGCGGCACGTGCTGGCCGACTCCGGCGCCTCGGTGCTGATCGGCAGCGAGCGGGTGCGCGAACTGGTCGCCGGCGTCGCCGGGGACCTGCCCGCGCTCGTCGCCGTGCACACCGTGCCGCCGGTGGCCGACGCCGGCCACCCGTTCCCCGACCGGGGCGGCGACGACCCGGCGCTGCTGCTCTACACCTCCGGCACCGAGGGGCGGCCGAAGGGCGCGATCCTGACACACCGGGCGTTGGCGGCCAACCACGAGCAGGTCGGTCGCGTCGACCCGCCCGTCGTCGGCCCGGACGACACCGTGCTGCTGGCGCTGCCGCTGTTCCACGCGTACGGGCTGAACGCGGGGCTGGGCGCGGTCGTCCACCATGGCGCGACCGGGGTGCTCGTTGACGAGCTGGGCCCCGACGCGGGACTGGCCGAGATCGCCCGGCGGCGGGTCACCGTGCTGGTCGGCGTACCGTCGATGGTGGCCGCCTGGTCCACGGCGGACGCCGCCGCCCTCACCGCGGCGATGGCGTCGGTCCGGGTCGTGGTCTGCGGCGCGGCACCGCTGGAGCCGGCCGACGCGGCGCGTTTCGCCGAGGTCGCCGGTCGTCCGGTGCACGTGGGATACGGCCTGACCGAGACCGCGCCGGTGCTGACCTCCACGCTGGTCGGTGGGGAGCCGAAGGCCGGCTCGGTCGGCCGGCCGCTGCCCGGCGTCGAGCTGCGTCTGGTCGGCACGGACGGGACCGACCTGTGGCGCGACGGCGTGGCCGAGCCGGACGACGACACCGACGAGCTGGACCTCTCCGACGGCACGCCGGGCACCGACCCGGGCCAGGTCGTGGTGCGCGGGGCGAACCTCTTCTCCGGCTACTGGCCGGACGGGCGGAGCGGCCCGGACGCCGACGGCTGGTGGGCCACCGGCGACGTGGCGTACGCCGACTCCGACGGCGACCTCTTCCTCGTGGACCGGATCGGCGAGCTGATCCTGGTCAACGGGTTCAACGTGTACCCGCACGAGGTCGAGCTGGTGCTCTCGGCGCACCCGGGGGTGGCCGAGTCGGCGGTACTGGGTGTGCCGCACCCGCGGACCGGCGAGACTGTCCGGGCGTACGTGGTGCCGGCGCCGGGTCGTCCGGTGACCGGTGCGGAACTGCTCGACCACTGCGCCCGTAACCTGGCCCGGTTCAAGTGCCCGACCGCCGTCGAGTTCGTCGACGAGTTGCCGCACTCGGTGATCGGCAAGGTACGCAAGACCCTGCTCCGGCCGGCGTCGCCCGCGGCGGCCCCGGTGCCGTCCCCGGCGGCGTCGCCGGAGACCCGCCCGCCGGCCCCGGCCGGCACCAGCACGACGGAGGAGACCGATGCGTGAGCCCCGACTCACCCTGATCACCCGCCCCGGCTGCCACCTCTGCGACGACGCGAAGGTGGCGCTGGACCGGGTGGTGGCGGTCACCGGGGACCGGTGGACCGAGAAGGACGTCACCGACGACATCGAGCTGGAACGCGAGTACGGCGACCGGCTGCCCGTGGTGCTGCTGGACGGCAAGGAGCACGGCTACTGGCGGGTGGAGGAGGAGCGGCTGCTGCGGGACCTGACCACGCCGCAGCTGTGACGCCGGCGCTATGGTGCTGCGATGACCCCGGCGCGCAACCACCTGGTGTGGGACTGGAACGGCACCCTGCTCAACGACCTGAACCTGGTGGTCGCCTCCACCAACGCGGCCTTCGCCAGCGTCGGGGGGCGCGCCGTCACGGCCGACGAGCACCGGGTGCGGTTCCGTCGGCCGATCGCCGACTACTACGCCGAGGTGCTCGAACAGGCGGTCGACGACGACGCGTACGGCCGGCTGGACCGGATCTTCCACGACGCGTACCGCGCGGGGCTGACGACCTGCGAACTGGCGCACGACGCAACGGTCGCGATGGCGGCCTGGCGGGGCAGCCAGTCGCTGCTGTCCATGTGGTTCCACGAGGAGCTGGTGCCGACCGTGCACACGTTCGGGCTCACCGGGCACTTCGTCCGGGTGGACGGGCTGCGGGCGAGCGTCGGCGGCGACCGCAAGGCCGAGTCCCTCCACCGGCACCTGGCCGAGCTGGGCGTGGACGGCCGGGACGTGGTGCTGATCGGTGACTCCGTGGACGACGCGGACGCCGCCGTGTCGGTCGGGGGTCGCGCCGTCCTCTACACCGGTGGGATCACCGACCCGGACCGGCTGCGCGCCGCCGGCCACCCGGTCGCCGACACCCTCACCGAGGCGGTGACCCTGGCGGCCACGCTGCCCTGACCGTGAGCCGGCGCGGCACGCGCCACGGGCCGGTCAGTTGCGCAGGTACGCCAGGACGGCCAGGACCCTCCGGTGCTGCTCCGTGTCGGGCGGCAGCTGGAGCTTGGTGAAGATGTTCCGCACGTGCTTCTCGACGGCCCCGTCGGTGACCACCAGGGTCCTCGCGATCGCCGTGTTGGAGCGGCCCTCGGCCATCAGCGCGAGCACCTCGCGTTCGCGCGGGGTGAGCTCGCGCAGCGGGTCGTCGCGCCGGCGCCGGGCGAAGAGCTGGCCGACCACCTCGGGGTCGAGCACCGTACCGCCGGCGGCCACCCGGTCCAGCGCGTCGAGGAACTCGTCGATCGCGGCCACCCGGTCCTTGAGCAGGTAGCCGATCCCGCCCCCGCCGCCGCCGGTGGTGGCGAGCAGGTCGTCGGCGTACGACACCTCGACGTACTGGGAGAGGACCAGGATCGGGGTGCGGGGCACCAGCCGGCGGGCCTCCACCGCCGCCCGCAGCCCCTCGTCGGTGTGCGACGGGGGCATCCGGACGTCGACGATCGACACGTCCGGCCGGTGGGCCACCACCGCCGCCACCAGCGACTCCCCGTCGGCCACGGCGGCCACCACCTCGTGCCCACACTCGGTGAGCAGCCGTACCAGCCCCTCCCGGAGCAGCACCGCGTCGTCGGCGATCACGATCCGCATGTGCTGTTGTCTACCACGTACGGCTCACACCGGGACTTCCGCGCTGATCGCGCGTAGGGCTCACACCGGGAGTTCCGCGCGGATCGCGGTGGGCCCGCCGGCCGGGCTGACCACGGAGAGCCGGCCCCCGGCGGCGCGGACCCGGTCGGCGATACCGACCAGCCCGTGTCCCTTGGCCAGGTGGGCGCCGCCCTGGCCGTCGTCGTCGACGTTGACCTCCAGCCGTCCGTCGTGCCGGGCCACGGTGACCTGACACTCGGTCGCCCGGCTGTGCTTGGCGACGTTGGTCAGCGCCTCGGCCACCACGAAGTAGGCGGTGCTCTCCACCGCCGGGTCGAGCCGGCCGGCCGGGCTGGCCAGTTCCGGGTCCACCCACAGCTCGATCGGGATCAGGCCGCGCCCCGCCAGCGCCGCCAGGGCGCTGGGCAGGCCCCGGTCGACCAGGATCGGTGGCGCGATGCCCCGGGACAGGGCGCGCAGCTCGGCGAGCGTCTCCCGGGTCTGGGTGACCGCCTCGTCCAGGGTGCGCGCGGCGGCCTCCGGGTCCGTGGCGAGCTGCTGGCGGGCCCGGCTGAGATCCATCGCGAGCCGGACCAGGCGTTGCTGCGGACCGTCGTGGATGTCCCGCTCCAGCCGGCGCAGCGCGCTGGCCTCGGCGGAGACGGCGGCCCGCTTCTGCTCCTCCAGCACGGTGATCCGGTTGCGCATCTCGGCCACGCCGGTGAGCAGGGCCCGGCCGAAGCTGGCCTGGAGCAGCGCGCAGCCGCGGGCCACGATCGGCAGGGTGATCAGGAAGAACAGCCCGATCGCGGTGTGCAGCCCGATCCGGGCGATGGTCGTCCCGCCCAGGCCGAGGAGTTGGGGGAGGTCGACGTCCTCCGGGTCGCCGTGCGGCAGCGCCCAGTCGTACGCCCAGTAGAGGCTGCCGGCGACGGCGCCGGCCCACCAGATGAGCGTGACCACGAAGGTGACGATGGCCACGATCAGCTTGAGGATGCCGTGCGCCAGGTCGAGCCAGGACTGCGCGTCCCCCATCGGCACGAAGATCCGCCGCCAGGCGCTCGCCCCGGGCTCGGGGAGCCGGTATTGGGGGCGGATCCGGGACTGGTGGAGCACGGCGGGGAGGCGAAGCCTCTCGATGTCGGCGAGGCCCCGGGCGGCGTAGAGGGTGCCGCTGAGGATCGGCAGACCGATCACCGTCACCACCAGTCCGAGCCCGGCGGCCAGGCCGACCAGCAGGACGACGAAGCTGGCCAGGGCCAGCGGGAGGCCCAGCAGCACGTAGCCGGAGTCCAGCAGGAGCTGTCGGGAGATGGTCGGCGCCGGCACGGGCTGGTCGGCGGCGACGGGTACGGCGGTCATGTCAACGAGGCTAGGCAGCGCGGGCGGCCCGACCCATCCCGTCGGCCCGCCTCTCCGGCGTAGGGCTGGCCCTACCGTGACTGGTTCGTGGGCGAGCCGTGGCCGAGCGATTGGTCAGAGAAGTCGTAATTGAGCAATAATCAGCGCGGCCAGCGCCATCGGTGCCGCCCGGAGGTCGGGCGGCGGCCGGCGGGGGCCCGCTGGATCGATCTTGCGGAATGGAGGGGCTGGTGAGGCCGCGTCGCGAGCTGTCAAGATCGCGATTTGTGCACGCGTTCACAAGCGCCTACTCTGTAATTCCGACGCGCCCTGCTAGCACAGCCGGCAATCTCGGTCGCCAGCGGGAGTCCCGAAACGGCCGGCCGCACGAGTTGGCTGAGGATCGCACCGCACGGAGTCTCATGAGTCAGCACCGTCACCCTGGCGCGCCCGGCCGCGCCGGTGCCGTACCGGCGCTCCCGGACCTGCCGGAGGCGACCGTCGCCCGGCTCCCGGAATACCTCCGTGCCCTGCACAACCTCGCCGAAACCGGTCACGAGACGGTGTCCAGCGAGGGGCTGGCCGGCGCCGCCGGCGTGAACTCCGCGAAGCTCCGCAAGGACCTGTCACACCTCGGCTCGTACGGAACCCGAGGCGTCGGCTACGACGTGGCGCTGTTGATAGACCAGATCGAGTACGTGCTCGGGCTCACCCAGCGGCGGGCCGTCGCCCTGGTCGGTGTGGGTAATCTCGGTCACGCCCTCGCCGGCTACGACGGCTTCGCCAGCCGCGGCTTCCGGATCGCCGCCCTCTTCGACGCCGACCCCGAGCGGGTCGGCGAGGAGATCAGCGGGCTGGTCGTCCGGCACATCGACGAGCTGGCCCGGGTCGCCGTCGAGGAGGCCATCGCCATCGGCGTGATCGCCACCCCGGCCCCGGCCGCCCAGGCGGTGGCCGACCAACTCGTGGCCGTGGGCGTGACGAGCATCCTGAACTTCGCCCCGTGCGTACTCTCGGTGCCGGAGGGGGTCGACGTTCGCAAGGTCGACCTCGCCATAGAGCTGCAGATCCTGTCCTTCCACGAGCACCGCAAGGCATCACTGACCGCGCTCCCGGCCACCGGTGGGTCCGCCCTCACCGCCCTGCCCGGGGGGCTCGCCGTCACCGACCCGCAGGAGGCGATCGGCACGTGAAACTGCTCGTCGTCGGCGCGTCCTACCGCACCGCTCCCGTCGCCACGCTGGAGCAGCTCGCGGTCGGCCCCGCGGACCTCACCCGCACCCTGGACCGCCTGCTCGCCCAGCCGTACGTGACCGAGGCCGTGCTCGTCTCCACCTGCAACCGGGTGGAGGTCTACGCCGCCGTGTCCGGTTTCCACGGCGGCCTCGGCGACATCTGCGCGGTGCTGGCCGCGCAGGCCGGCTGCCAGCCCGCCGCGCTCGCCAACCACCTCTACGTGCACTTCGACGCCGCCGCCGTGGACCACGTCTTCCGGGTCGCCGCCGGGCTCGACTCGATGGTGGTCGGCGAGGCGCAGATCCTCGGCCAGCTCCGGGACGCCTACCATTCCGCGACCGGGGCCGACACGGCCGGTCGGCTGCTGCACGAGCTGATGCAGCAGGCGCTGCGGGTCGGCAAGCGGGCGCACGCGGAGACCGGCATCGACCGGGCCGGCCAGAGCGTGGTGACCGCCGCACTGGAGCTGGCCGCCGGGCACCTCGACGGCGACCTCGCCGGCCGTCCCGCACTGGTGGTCGGTGCGGGCGCGATGGGCTCGCTGGGCGTCGCCACGCTGTCCCGGCTGGGCGCCGGGCCGCTCACCGTCACCAACCGGGGCGCCGACCGGGCCGTCCGGCTGGCCGAGGCGTACGGCGCCGGCGCGACGCCGATGGCGGAGCTGACCAACGTGCTCTCCACAGTGGACATCGTAGTGGCCGCCACCGCGGCCGCCGAAGCGGTCCTCACCCGTGAGGTGGTGACCCGGGCGCTCGCCGGTCGCGACGCCGGCCGGGGGCCGCTCGTCCTGCTCGACCTGGCCGTGCCGCGCGACGTGGAGGCCGGCGTCGCCGAGCTGCCCGGCGTCGAGGTGATCGACATCGACCGGATGGCGGCCCTGCTCGCCGACGGGCCCGCCGCCACCGACGCCGCCGCCGTCGAGCGGATCGTGGCCGGCGAGGTCGACGCCTTCCTCACCTGGCTGCGCGGCGCCGACGTGGCCCCCACGGTGGCCGCCCTGCGGGGCCGCGCCGACGACGTGGTCGGCGCGGAACTGCGCCGGCTCGCCCAGCGCCGCCCGGACCTCAGCGACGACCAGCGCGCCGAGGTGGCCCGGACGGTGCACCGGGTGGTGCAGCGGTTGCTGCACCAGCCCACCGTGCGGGTCCGCCAGTTGGCGGCCGAACCCGGTGGCGACCAGTACGCGGCCGTGCTGCGCGAGCTGTTCGACCTCCAGGTGCCGCAGACGTCCCCGGTCGACGACGTCCCCGACATCGCCGACCGCGCCGCCGCACCGCAGTTCGGTCTCGTCGACGTTCCGCCGCCCTTCGGCCTTGCCGACATTCCACCGTCGACGGGTCCCGTCGAGATCCCGCCCACCGGAGGTGAGCGATGAGCACGCCCCTGCGCCTCGGTACCCGGGGCAGCAAACTGGCGATGGCCCAGTCCGGCCACGTCGCCGAGGCCCTGACCGCCGCAACCGGCCGCCCCGTCGAGCTGGTCGAGGTGGTCACCGCGGGAGACCGCTCCTCCGCGCCGGTGCACCGCCTCGGCGTCGGCGTCTTCGTCTCCGCCCTGCGTGACGCGTTGACCGCCGGCGCCATCGACTTCGCGGTGCACTCCTACAAGGACCTGCCCACCGCGCCGCCGGCCGGGCTGCACGTCGCGGCGGTGCCGACCCGGCAGGACCCGCGGGACGCGCTGGTCGCCAGGGACGGCCGCATGCTCACCGAGCTGCCCACCGGCGCGACCGTGGGCACGGGCGCGCTGCGCCGAATCGCCCAGTTGCACGCCCTCGGGAGGCAGCTGGAGGTCACCCCGATCCGCGGCAACGTCGACAGCCGCCTCGCGCGGGTGCTCGGGCCGGAGGCCGACCTCGACGCGGTCGTCCTGGCCCGGGCCGGGCTGGCCCGGCTCGGGCGGACCGACGTGATCACCGAGACGCTCGACCCGATGCTGATGCTGCCCGCGCCCGCCCAGGGCGCGCTGGCGGTGGAGTGCCGGGCCGTCGACACCGACCTGGTCGAGCTGCTCGCCGTGCTCGACCACGCACCGTCCCACGCCGCGGTCATCGCGGAACGGGCGTTGCTGGCCACCCTGGAGGCCGGATGCTCCGCTCCGGTCGCCGCCTACGCCGTCGTCGCCGAAGGCGAGCCAACCGGCTCGGGTGCCGAGGGCGATGTTGTCCAGGAGATCTATCTGCGCGGGGCGGTGATCAGTCCGGACGGCACGAGAGACCTCCGGCTGTCCCGCACCGGAACGCTCGCCGACGCGGCGGAGATCGGCAAGGCACTCGCCGCCGAACTCCTCGACCTCGGCGCCGACTCGATCCTCGGCCAAGATGGACACGCCGGCCCGGGGACCCAGCAATTTGGGAGCACAGAATGACCCGCACCCGTAAGCCCGTAGGCCGCATCGCCTTCGTCGGAGCCGGTCCCGGCGACCCGGGCCTGCTGACCCGCCGGGCGCACGACGCCCTGGTCGACGCCGACCAGGTGGTGTACGACAGGGGAGTCCCCGAGTCGTTGCTCGACGCCGTCCGTGCCCAGGCCAGGGAGGACGCCCAGTTCACCCCGGCGGAGGGCGCGCCGGGCGACGTGGCGAAGGTGCTGATCTCGGCGGCCCGGTCCGGGCTGAACGCGGTGCACCTGGTCGCCGGCGACCCGTTCGGCCACGACTCGGTGGTCAAGGAGGTGCAGGCGGTCGCGCGGACCGCCGCGCACTTCGAGGTGGTCCCCGGTGTCGGCCAGGCCGAGGGGGTGGCGACCTACGCGGGCGTGCCGCTGCCGGGCGTACGGACGGCGGCCGACGTCGAGGACGTCACCGCGCTGGACTTCGACGCGCTGGCCGCAGCCGTCGGCCGGGGCTCGCTGGCCCTGGCCGTGGACGCCGGTGACCTCGCCGCGATCCGCGACGGTCTGCTCGCCGCCGGGGTGGAGGGCACCACCGGCGTCGGGGTGACCGGGGACGGCACCGGCGAGACGCAGTACACCACCACGTCGACCGTGGACTCGTTCGTCGCAGCGGCGCTCGGCTTCACCGGCCGGGTGGTGCTCACCCTCGGCGAGGGCGTCGGCCAGCGGGACAAGCTGAGCTGGTGGGAGAACCGGCCGCTGTACGGCTGGAAGGTCCTCGTACCCCGCACCAAGGAGCAGGCCGGCGTGATGAGCGCGCGGCTGCGCGCGTACGGGGCCATTCCGTGCGAGGTGCCGACCATCGCGGTCGAGCCGCCCCGGACCCCGGCCCAGATGGAGCGGGCGGTGAAGGGCCTGGTCGACGGCCGGTACGCCTGGGTGATCTTCACCTCCGTCAACGCGGTCCGCGCGGTCTGGGAGAAGTTCGCCGAGCACGGCCTGGACGCCCGGCACTTCGGCGGCGTCAAGATCGCCTGTATAGGAGAGGCGACGGCCGACGCCGTCCGCGCGTTCGGCATCCAGCCCGAGCTGATCCCGTCGGGGGAGCAGTCCTCCGACGGGCTGCTGGCCGAGTTCTCGCCGCACGACGAGATCCTCGACCCGGTCGGTCGGGTGCTGCTGCCGCGTGCCGACATCGCCACCGAGACCCTCGCCGCCGGGCTCACCGAGCGCGGCTGGGAGGTCGACGACGTGACCGCGTACCGGACGGTCCGGGCCGCCCCGCCGCCGGCCGAGATCCGGGACGCGATCAAGTCGGGTGGCTTCGACGCGGTGCTCTTCACGTCCAGCTCCACGGTGCGCAATCTGGTGGGTATCGCGGGGAAGCCGCACGCCCGTACCGTTGTTGCAGTGATCGGGCCCAAGACGGCGGAGACCGCGACGGAGTTCGGCCTGCGGGTCGACGTCCAGCCGCCGCACGCCTCGGTTCCCGATCTGGTGGAGTCGCTCGCCGCCTACGCCGTCGAACTGCGCGAGAAGCTCGCCGCCATGCCGGCGAAGCAGCGTCGTGGCTCGAAGGTGCAGGGGCCGACCGCCCTGAGGTTCCGGTAGTCGTAGCAGGAGGCTCGTGATGCCGTACCCCGAGATTCGGCCACGCCGGCTGCGCCGCAACGCGGCCATCCGGCGGCTGGTCTCCGAGACCCGCGTCGACCCGGCCGAGCTGGTCGTGCCGATGTTCGTCAAGGAGGGGTTGGCGGGGCCGCGGGCGATCGCGTCGCTCCCGGGAGTGCTCCAGCACTCCCGGGACTCGCTCCGCAAGGCCGCCGCCGAGGCGGTACAGGCGGGCGTCGGCGGCATCATGCTCTTCGGCGTGCCGGAGCGGCGGGACGCCACCGGCTCCGGCGGGATCGACCCGGACGGCATCCTCAACGTCGCGATCCGCGACGTCGTCGCCGAGGTGGGCGACGCCACGGTGGTGATGAGTGACCTCTGCCTGGACGAGTTCACCTCGCACGGGCACTGCGGCGTGCTCACCCCCGACGGCGGCGTCGACAACGACGCCACGCTGGAGGCGTACGCCGAGATGGCAGTCGCCCAGGCCGCCGCCGGGGTCGGGGTGGTCGGGCCGTCCGGGATGATGGATGGCCAGGTCGGCGTGGTACGCCGGGCGCTCGACGCCGCGGGCCACCAGGACGTGGCCGTGCTGGCGTACGCCGCCAAGTACGCCTCGGCCTTCTACGGCCCGTTCCGGGACGCGGTGGAGTCGGCGCTGGAGGGCGACCGGCGCACCTACCAGCAGGACCCGGCCAACCTGCGGGAGTCGCTGCGCGAGGTCGAGCTGGACGTCGCCGAGGGCGCCGACATGGTGATGGTCAAGCCCGCCCTGCCGTACCTCGACGTGGTGTCGGCGGTCAGCGCGGCGGTGGACGTCCCGGTCGCCGCCTACCAGGTCTCCGGCGAGTACGCCATGGTCGAGGCAGCCGCCGCGAACGGCTGGATCGACCGGGAACGGGTGATGATGGAGACGCTCACCTCGATCCGTCGCGCCGGCGCACAGATCATCCTCACCTACTGGGCGGTCGAGGCCGCCCAACTCCTCCGCCAGCGCTACTGACACCCGGGCACGGCACCTCGGCTCCACGCCCCTGGGCGGGCCCACGCCCGTCGCTGCGTCCTCCGCACCGACTGTCTCCCACACCGAATGTTCTCGACGCCGGCTGTCCTCGCGGCAACCGGACCGAACGTGCCCGAACGTGGGCTACCGAGCCGATCCGACGGGCCGTGTGGTTGGGCGGGGTGCGACCGGGAGGTGCGGCCGGCAAGTGCGGGCATGGTCCGTCCGAGCCGTGCAGCGTGGGCCGGCCAGATCCTTCGCCGCCCGAGGCAGAGATATCCGCCTGAGTCCTGGCCGTGTTCGTCACCCACGACCAGGCCGAGGGGCTCTTCCTTCAGGTCGATTCACGAAGTCCCGGTGCCGGTGCCGGTGCCGATGCCGCTGTCGCCGGCTGACCGAGGCTGACCTGCCTAGGCCGTGCCGGGAGCCATCACTGAAGGCGCCAGCGGCTGTGTCGATGTCTGTTGCGGTGACGCTGTGCCGTGCCCTGCCAACCGAACGTTCGCATCCGCCGTGACCATGAGTAACGGTCCTGCCGTCCGACCCCAACTACCCCCAGACGCTTTGCTCTGCATCCCCATACGCGCCAGTAGCGCAGGGTGCCTGCTGCGTATGGGGATGCAGAGCAAAGCGTCCAACTGGGATCCTTGCCCCGGAGAGGGGCGTTCGATGAAATCCCTGGTGGTGGCGTTGCCGTTGCCGCTGGTGACGGAAAAGCCCCTTTTCAAGGCCGAGGGTTCGTTACTCAACGTAGTTGGTGGCGTGGGAGCGCATGCCGCTACGCATCGTTACCTTGAGGGCGCTGGGTTGGAGGTGAAACCGCAACCTCTTTCTGCGGTTTTCCACAGGGGGCCATGCGTTGTCCACAGGCGAGGCGGACGGGATTGCGGGGAAGCCGCAGCAGCCGGGATCGTGACGGGATGACCGACCCTTTCGCCGAGCCGGAGAGCGACCGTCGTCCGGATTTCGACCAGCTGTCGGACTCAGGACGACGGTTGGACCCAGACCAGCTGTCGGACCCAGGCCAGCTGCCGGGTTCAGGTCAGCCGTCGGGTTCAGGTCGGCCGTCGGACCCAGGTCTGCCGTCGGACTCCGAAGGGCCGGTGGGCTTCGACCGGCCGGTGGGACCCGAACGGGCCGGTGGGGGTTTCGAAGGGCCGGTGGGCTCGCGTGAGCCGCCTGTGCTGCTGACCGAGCCGTTCGACACTCCTTGGCCGGCTGCGGGCATCGTCCGGGCGGTGCGGCGGCATGCCAGCCTCAGCCAGCGGGAGTTGGCCCGGTGGGCCGGGGTCAACCATTCCACCGTCGGGCGGATAGAGGCGGGCCGGCTGGTGCCGAGCATCCTGCTCCTGCGACGCATCCTCGGGGTCGCCGGGTTCCGGCTCGCTGTCGTCGACGAGTTCGGGCGGGTGCTGAAACCGATGCGGGACTGGCAGGACACGCGTGACGGGGCGGGGCGCCGCTATCCCTCGCACCTGGACACCATTCTCGACCCCGAGCCGGGCGAGTGGTGGGCGGACGTATACGGGTTGGCCCGCCCGCCGGAGACGTTCTACCGCAACCGCCGGGTCCGCGACGCGATGCGGCGGCGCAGCCAGTGGGAGGTGCGGGTGGCGAAGTACCGCAGCGTGCCCCCGCCGCCGCGCGTACCCGACCCGCGCTTTCCGTGGTGAACGGGACGGCCCGTCGGCCAGGAGACTCCTGGCCGACGGGCCGTCGGGACGCGCTCGGGTGTTACTCAGTCGTCGTCGGTGATGGTGCCCACGGCGAGCGGGTCGGCCAGGCGCAGGCCCGGCACCCCGGCCACCAGCAGGTGCACCTTCTCGTCCGCCTCCCGTTTCCGGTCGCCGCGCACGGTCACCGGGAAGGCCAGCGAGGTCTGCCCGGCGGCCAGGACCTTGCAGCCGACGTACGGGTCGTAGTCGGCGCCGGCCTGGGCCGTGGTGCCGTACGTGGCGGCGCAGAGCAGCACCGACTGGGACAACGGCCGCGACACGGTGACCGTGAAGGTCAGCGGGCGGGTGCCCCGGTCGCCCTCGACCACCGACGTGTCGCTGACGCTCAGCGACGCCCGGGAACGGAAACGGGCCACCTGCGGGTCGTGGTCGCTGGAGCCCCGGCTGCCGTCGCCCGCGTGGTCGGCCGGCCAGTCGGCGTTGATGTGCGCGGCCCGCATCTGCACCAGGTCACGGTGCAGCGCGCCGTTGACGAACAGGTGGTCCAGCGTCTGCACCTGCCCCTCGAAGCTGTACGAGTAGGCGGACGACGGCGCGTCTGCGAGCAGGTCGTCCCACAGGTTACGCATGCCGGCCTCGTACAGCGGCCCGAGCTGGTCCGACGGGGTGGGCTCCGCCGCCGTGGCGATCGGGTCGTCGGGGCGGGGGAAGACGTTGAGGTCCCCGCCGTAGACCACCCGCGCGTGCGGGTCCGACGCCTCGATCGCGGTGACGATCGCGGCACCGTACGCGGCCTGCTCCCGGCGCTGCCCGACCCGGCTGTCCGGCCCCGACGAGTAGTGGTTGCTCGCGGCCCACACCGTGTACCGCTCGGTGGAGCCGGGCGCCGCAGCGACAGTGAACTTGCCGAGCTGCGGGGCGCGGGTGAAGACGTTGTCGCCGTCCTTGCCGGTGGACGTGTCCACGTCGGCGGGGAGGACCGCGTTGAGCGCCTTCGGGTTCTGCACGTCCGCGTTCGCCGGCAGGCCCGCGCTCCGGTACTGCACCGTCGGCGTCGAGCCCAGCAGCGGGTCGCCGGCGGTGGCCTCGGCCAGCGACACCCGGTCGGTGCGGAACAGGAACGCCGCGGTGATGCCCCGGGCATCCGCGCCCGTCCGGTCGTACGCGGCCTGATAGGCCGGACCACCGGCGGCTGCGATGGTCAGCGCCAGGTCCTGGAGGCTGTCCGGCGCGCCGTCCGCGTTGTTCGTGGTGCCACAGACCAGCTCGCCGCCCGAGACCGAGCAGATGTCCTGGTCCTCGGCCTCCTGCACCAGGATCAGGTCCGGCGAGTGCAGGTCGGTGGTGATCTGGTCGGCCAGCGCGACGAGTTGCTCGCGGTACTCCTGCTCGCTGCCCGGGACGTAGTCGAACGGCGGGCGCACGCCGGTGCAGCCGGCGTTACCGGCGAAGTCGCAGCCGTCGAAGGGGTCGTCGCGGTAGTCGTACAGGTTCTCGACGTTGTAGGCCGCGACCGCGAACTCCTCCGACCGGTTGGCGGGCTTCGGCGGGTTGTTCGTCGACGGATCGGTCCCGCCGGTGAACACGGCCCGCTCGACCTGCACGCCGTACTTCTCGAACGAGTAGTAGAGCCCACCGACCGCGTCGGCGGTCAGCGTGTCGAAGGTACGCGCCGGCGGGAGCAGCATGCCGCTGTCGCCCGTGGTGCCCTTGACGCCCATGCTGCCGAGCAGGACGCGCTGCCCGTTGCCGTCGTCGAAGCGGCGACCCGGGTCGTTGTCCAGCGGGTGCGCGTCCCGGAACACCCGACGGGCGTGCGGGTCGGCGCGGTCGAGCAGCGGGTCGTCCCGGTCGATCACGAAGATCTCCGCGTCGGCGGTGGAGGGGAAGACGTTCCGCCCGCTCACCGCGCCGCTGCCGGCACGCACCCGTAGCCGGGCGCCCTCGTGCCGCTCGAAGAAGCGCTGCGCCGCCGCCAACTCGACCGGCGGCACCGCGTCGGTCACCTCGACCTCGGCGTTCACGTCCACCCCGGAGGCGATCCGGCGGACCAGTGACGCGCCGGAGAGCTGGGTGAAGTTGAAGTACTCGGAGACCCGGGCACGCAGCACCACCTCGTCGCCGACCGTCGGCACGTAGCCGCCGATCAGTGAGGTGAACGAGCCCATGAAGACGAATATGCCGTCCGAGCTCGTCGGGTCGCCGTCGGTGGCGTCCGACCGGCTCTGTAGGAAGAAGCCGCGCTGGTCACGGCCCGACGAGTCGCGGGCCAGGGTGAGCTGGGTGATCACGCCGCGTACGTCGTACAGCGTGCTGCTGGTGCCGTTGCCGGAGGCCGGCGCGAGCGGCGACCGGTCGGCGGGGCCGGACTCGGCGTCGGTGGTGGGGCCCTGCACCTCGCCGACGGTCAGCTCCCGGGTGACCTGCACGGCCAGGGTGCAGGTCGCGGTGCCGCCGTCCGCGTCGGTCGAGGTCAGCACCACGGTGTACGCCCCGGCGGCCAGGCCGGCGCTCGTGCCGACCGTGGCCCGGGCGGTGCCGCCGACCGCGTCGGCCGGGGTGACCGCCGTGCGGCTGACGGAGCCGGTGGCCGGGGCCGGGCTGACCGAGGTGACCGCCAGGTCCACGATCCGGTCGTCCGCGTCGGTGGCGGTGACCTCCCGGGTGGCCGCCGTGCCGGCCGAGGTGACCAGCGTCGGGCCGCAGGTGAGCGTGGCGGGTGCGTCGACCGGCCCACCGCCGTCGACCGTGTGCGTGCCGAGCCCGTCGAACGTGTCGACGGGGAAGCCGGCCCACTGGGCGGCCGGATCGAACGCGTCAGCGGGGTCGGTGTCGCCGGAGGTCACTGCGGCCGACCGACGCAGCGTGTTGTCGGCGGTGCTGGTGACGCCCGTGCCCCACTCGGTGCCGGGATCGACGCCGACCTGGCCGATCGAGTCGAGCACGGTGCCGCCCCGACGCAGCACGATCGCGTCGTCGCCGTTGAACAGGCTGGCGGTCGTGGTCTGGTCGGCCTGGTCGAGGATGGCCGGCACGGCCGAGGCGGAGGCGAACACGAAGGCGTCACCGGCCGCGACGGTGCCGGTGAGAGCCAGGCTCGTCGGAGTGGTGGATCCGTTGAAGTGCAACTGGAGCTGGTAGCCGCCAGCGCCCAGGTCGATGGCGGCGCCGGTGCCGTTGAACAGCTCGATCGCCTTGTTGTTCGACGAGCCTTCGACGTACTCGGAGATGAAGAGGTCGGTGGGCGCGGCGCTGGCCGCGGTGGGTGCGACGCCGACGGCCGTGACGGTCACGGCGGCGGTGGCGGTCGCGAGCGCGGCAAGAGTGCGGCGCGGGCGCATGAGGCCTCCACGATGGGTGGACGGGGAACTAACGCACGTTAAGGGTCGCTGCTGACTGCCGTCCATCCCCCGGAGGACAGTTTCGTGAACTCTCCGGTCAACGTCCGGCGTCGATGCGGTGCACCAGCTCGGCCACGTCGATGCTGTATTCGCACCATTCGCGGTCCGGACGGTAGCCCAACTCGGCGTTGACCTTGAGCATGGCCTCGTTGGCCTGCGCGTTCCAGGTCTGCACCTCGGTCAGCTCCGCCTCCACCGAGCGCAGCTCCATCAGCATCCTTGCCTTGATCGCCCGGTCGATGCCGTAGCCCCGGTGGTCCTGCACGACGATGGTGTCGTACTGGTCGGCGCGGGTGGGATGCTGGACCGGCACGACGACCTCGGTCAGCCCGGCCACCTCCCCGGTCTTCTCGTGCAGGGCGAGCACGATGTAGGGCTTCATGCCCCGCCGGTGCAGGCAGTCCAGGCTGTCCCGCAGCCGCTGCGGATCGCAGGAGCTGGGGCGCAGTTCGCCGTCCTCGACGTCGCGCACCTCCGCCTTGGCCCGGGCGTACGTCTCGATCAGCTCGTCCGGCGGGCCACCCGGGTAGAACTCCAGGTGGTAGCCCGCGCCGATGCCGGTGGCCATCTCGGACAGCTCGGCCCAGTCCACCCCGGACAGGTCCAGCACGCTGCGGGTCTCGACGTACTCCTTCGAGAAGCCGAGCGACTCGTAGAAGGCGACGGCCGGCGTGTCGCCGACCACCTCCACCCCGATCGACTGGAAGCCCTCCTGGTAGACCCGACGGGCGGCGGTCAGGACGAGTTCCCGGCCGAGGCCAGTGCGCCGCGCCGACGGGTGCACCAGCACCTCCAGCACCCCGATGTCGCCGAGCAGCAGCACGTGCACGTGGCCCAGGATCGCCCCCGGGCTGCCGTCGGCCGCCGGCCCCGCCTGGGCGACCCAGGAGATCCGCCGCTCGCCGGGCATCACCTCGGCGAGATATTCCCGCATGGAAATCTCCCGCCACGGCGGATCCTGCGGAAGATCGACCGCCAGGCCCGCGTTCAGCGTGTCCAGGAGCGACGCGATCTCGGCGGACGACGCGGTCCTGGGGTCCCACTCGCGCACCATCACCCGTCTAGCTTGCCGCTAACGGCTGCCCGGGGGAAGTGTCCAGTTCTCCAATGTATGCGGACGATCACTTCACGTGCGGCTGGCCTGCCCGTAGCGGTTGGCGGTGTCGTAGACGTCCTGGGCGTAGCGACGGACGTTGTTGTACGACAGGATCGCGTTCCACCAGTCGGCCGGAATGGTGAGGTTCCGGCCGCCCTTGCAGAGGTAGTTGCCGGCGGCGAGGGCTGCGTCGTCCAGGTCGTGCGGGTCCTTGACGCCGTCGTTGTCGGCGTCGGCCCCGATCTCCTGCCAGGTGGTCGGGATGAACTGCATCGGCCCCACCGCCCGGTCGAGGACGGTGTCCCTGTCCAGCAGGCCCCGGTCGGTGTCGGCGATCCGCATGCGGCCGCCCTGCCCGTCCAGCGGCAGGCCGATGATCTCGGGCAGCGCCTTGCCGTCCTGGCCGAGTTGGGCGTTGTTGGCCTGGCCGTGCCCCGACTCGACGAACCCGATGGCCGCCAGGGTGGTCCAGCTGAGCCCGCAGCTGCGGTTGGTCTGGGAGAGCACGACCTCGGCATAGCCGTACGCCTGCATGGCCACCGGCGAGATGCCGACCTTCGGCCCGATCTGGGCGGCCCAGCCGGCGAGCGCGTCCGACGGCCGGCCGGTGATCCCGCCGACGGTGCCGCCGGTCGGCTCCGAGCCGAGCGGCGGCATCGTCTGGGTGGGCAGCGGCAGCCCGCCGGGCAGCGGCGCCTGCGGAGGGATGGTCGGCGCGGCGGTGGCGTCATCGGCGACCGGGCGGGGTGCCCGGGCCGTCGCGGGCACCAGCACCGCGCCCACCGCAGCCGTCGCCGCGACCAGGGCCAGCAGGAACACCCCGGGCAGGGTGAGCCGCCCGCTCGGCCGCCGCGACCAGTCCCGGGTGGCGCGGGCCGCGGCCATCGCGGTGCGGTGCGGCGGCCGGCGTACGGCATGCGCGAACTGCACCCGGCGGCGCCGGGGCCCGGTGGCCGGCTTCGCCGCGGGCGTGTCGACCTTCGTCTCCGTGAGGTCGCCCTTACCCGCGGCTGCCGACGCGCCGCTGTCGTCACCGGTCTTCGCCCCGGCCTCGGCAGCCCCGGCTGCGGTAGCCCCGGCCGCGGTGGCGCCGCTGCCGGTCTTCGTGCCGAGGGCGGTCTTGTCACCCGGTTTCGCGTCCGTGCCGGTCGTGTCGCCCGGCGTCGTGCCGGTGGCCGGCTTGTCGTCTGTGGTGGGCTTGTCGCCCGGCTTGGCCCCGGCCGTGGGCTCGTGGGCCGGCTCCGCCTCGGCGGCCGGGGCGTCGCCGGGCTTCGCGGCAGTGGTTGGGGCGTCGCCGGGCTTGTCGGTGTCGTCGGGCTTCGGGGCGGCAGTGGGCGTCGACCCGGTTGCCGGCGGCTCCGGTGTGGAGGAGTCGGTCGGCGTCTTCGCCGGACCGGCGGGTGTGGGACCGGCCGCCGCCGGGGCACCGGCACCGGCGGAGGCGCCGAATCTCAGCCAGGGGCGGCGGGGGCGCGGCAGCCGCGTCGCGGGTTCGGGCGCGGCGTCGGAACCGGCAAGCGGCCCGTCGATGGGCGCTGCCGGCCGCAGGGGCCGAAGGGTCGTCCTGTCCTCGCCGTCAACCACAAGTTGAGTATCACCCATGTCCCCCCGTACGTCAGGACCGGCCGTACCCTGGTGCCATGCCCCGGTACGAGTTTCGTTGCCGCGCCTGCGGCGACACCTTCGAGGTCAACCGCCCGATGGCGCATGCCGCCGAGCCGGCGTCCTGCCCGCAGGGGCACGCCGACACCGTCAAGCTTCTCTCCACTGTCGCGGTCACCGGCCGAGGCGGCGGTGCGGCCGGTGGCGCGCCGGCTCCGGCCGGTGGGGGCTGTTGCGGCGGTGGCTGCGGCTGCTGACCGGCGCGTCCGCCGTCGGTCCCGCCCGTCCGCGCCGGGACGTCCAGTTCAGCCCGCACGAACTGGGCAGGTCCCGTCGCTGATCCTTCGCCCGTTGCGGCATCTGTCGGCCCACGCCTCGCAGCCGTCGAGGGCGGACGGCCCACAGGGGCCGGGCGCGGCCGACCGTTCTCACGATGCGTGATGGTCCGGTATCAGGCAGCATGAGTCCGACGTCACGGGCGGAGGTTCCACCATGTCGCCACGGATCCACCTCCCGAGCGGGTTGGTGACCTTCGTCTTCACCGACATCGAGGGCTCCACCCGGCTGGCCCAGCTGCTCGGCCCGGACTACCGGCCGGTGTTGTGGGAGCACCGCCGTCTGCTGCGCCGGACGATCGCCGCGACCGAGGGCGCGGAGCTGCTGACCGAGGGGGACTCGTTCTTCCTCGCCTTCGGCGACGCGACCGCCGCGCTGACCGCCTGCCTGACGGCGCAACGGGCGCTGGCCAGCCACGAGTGGCCCACCGCCGACGCCGTGCCCCGGGTCCGGATGGGGCTGCACACCGGCTGGGCGGAGCCGCGCGACGGCGAGTACGCCACCCCGGAGGTGCACCGCGCGGCCCGGGTCGCCGCCGCGGCCCACGGCGGCCAGGTGCTCTGCTCGGCGTCGGCGGCGCGACACGCGGAGCCGCTGCCGCCCGGCGCGTCCCTGCTCGACCTCGGCCTGCACCGGCTGCGTGGCTTCGACGACCGGGAGCGGCTCTTCCAGCTGGTCGCGCCCGGCCTGGAACGGCAGTTCCCGCGGCCCCGCACCGCCGACGCGACCGCGCACAACCTGCCCACCCCGGTCACGTCGTTCATCGGCCGGCACGCCGAGCGTGCCGAGCTGAGGCGGCTGGTGGAGGCGCACCGACTGGTCACCGTCGTCGGCGCGGGCGGCGCGGGCAAGACCCGGCTGGCCGTGGAGCTCGCCGTCGACCTGGTGGAGTCCCACCCGGACGGCGTCTGGTTCGTCGACGTCGCCGCGGTCACCGACCCGGGCCTGGTGGCGTTCGCGGTCGCCGCCGTGCTCGGCCTGCGTCCCGAGCCGGGCCGCCCGATGGTCGACACCCTGGTGGAGTACGCGGCGGCGCGCCGCATGCTCGTCCTGCTGGACACCTGCGACGCCCAGCCGGCAGCGTCGGCCGCCCTGATCTCCCGGCTGCTCGCCGGCGGGGTGGGCGTCCGGGTGCTCGCCACCAGTCGGGAGTCGTTCGGCGTGCCGGGCGAGGTGGTCTGGCGGATCCCGCCGCTGTCGGTCGACCCGCCGCCGGACGGGGCGGAGAGCGACGCGGTCGCGCTGCTGCTGGACCGGACGGCGGCGGCCCGGGGTGGCCGGCCGCCGGATCCGGCCGAGTCGGCGGACCTGCGTCGGGTCGTACGCCGGTTGGACGGGCTGCCGCTCGCCATCGAGCTGGCCGCGGCCCGGCTGCGGGTGCTCTCCGTCGGTCAGCTCGCCGAGCGCCTCGACGACGTGCTGGGCACCCTGGACGCGGGCCGGGATCCGGAGCGGTCCCCGGACGAGCCGGATTGGTCGGGCGACCGGCCGGACGTGGTGGACCCGGCCGGGGCGGTGGGGGAGATGGCGCCGCCCGGCTTGGCCGTCGGGGATGGGCGGCGCCCCGCCACCGAACGGCACCTGACCATGCAGGCCACGGTCACCTGGTCGTACCGCACGTTGGGGCCGCGGGCCGCCCGGCTGCTGCGCTGGCTGGCGGTCTTCGCCGGCCCGGTCGACCTGGCGACGGTGGAGTGGCTGCTCGGCGACGATCCACTCGATCCGCTCTCGGTGCTCGTCGACAAGTCGATGGTGCTGGCGGAGCCGCACGCCTCGGGCTGCACCTACCGGATGCTCGACCCGATCCGGGCGTACGCGGCGCGGCGGCTGGTGGAGGCGGGGGAGGAGCGCTCGGCCCGGGACCGGCACGTGGCGTGGTCGACGCACGCGCTGGAGCGGGCCCACCTCGGCCCGGACGGGCAGCCGGTGACTCTCTCCCTCTACGCCCTCGACCCGCTCGCCGGCGAGCTGCGCGCCGCGTTGCGTTGGTGCGCCACCGGCGGCGGTGCCCGGGCCGGGCTGCGGCTGGCCGGTGGCCTCGACCAGTGGTGGCGGGAGCGGGGCCTGGCCCGGGAGGGGCGGCTCTGGATGTTCCGGCTGTACGGGCGGATCGCCGAGAAGGGGGAGCGGATTCCGGACGCCGAGCTGGCGGCGGCGTACCACATGCACTCGCTGCACGCCGGCGCGGACGGCGAGTTCGCCGAGGAGCTGCGCTACTCCCAGCGGGCGGAGGCGGCGGCCCGGCAGGCGGGCGACGCCGGCCTGCTCGCCCGGGTGCTCGCCGGGCGGGCGGCTCCGCTGGTCGACATGGGACAGTTCGCGGAGGCTGAACGGGTCTGCCGTGAGGTGATCGACTGGGCGTCCGGCCAGGAGGTGGTCGGCGACGCGCTCTTCGGGGTCTTCAGGCTGGCCGAGCTGCTCTGGCGGCGGGGTGCCCTGGACGAGGCGGCCGAGCTGCTGGGCGCGGCCCGCCCGGTGGAGGCGGCCCGTCCGGTCGAGCGGGGGCGGCGTTCGGTCGACATGCTGCTCGGGATGGTCGCCCTGGCGCGGGGTGACCTGGTCGCCGCGCACGAGCACCTCCAGGTGGCGCTCCGGTCGCGGATGAGCCACGGCTTCCACGGGCGGGCCTGCGACACGTTGAACGCGATGGCGGTGCGCTGCGCGGCGGGCGGTGACGGGCCGACGGCGGCCCGCCTGTTCGGCGCGGCGGGGGCGACCCGGGCGAGCATGCGTTGCACCCCGGGCATCTATGGCGGGTACTGGGCGCAGCGGCAGGGGGAGCTGCGCCGGGAGTTGGGCGACGCGGCCTTCGACAGCGCGTACGGCGAGGGGGCCGAGTTGGGACTGGAGGAGGCGGCGGCGCTGGCCCTCGGCGTCGAGCATCCGGATCTGGCGGCGGGCTCGGCGAGGTTCCGGGCCGGTCAGGCCCGCGCGGTTCCCCGCCAGCCCGTCACTCCCGACCGCCGCCGGCACCACACCGGTCACGCCTGACGGCGGTCCGCCGGGTGTCCGCACCGGTCGGGTCCGCGTCCACGACCGCCGGCGGGACGCGGACCCCCGGGCCACACAGCGCTGGCGCCGCTACCGCTCGGTGTCGCCGAGAGGCGAAGCCGAGCGACAAGAGTGGTGCGGGTCGGTCAGTGGCGCAGGGCGGCGCGGCGTTCGGCGTCGGCCTTCATCCGGGCGGCACGGTCGATGTCTGCCTGCTGCACGGCGGCGACCGAGCCGAAGGCGCTGACGGCCTGGTAGTACGTCCAGGCGAGGCTGTAGCAGGCGGGTCGCACGACGGTGCTGTACGTGGTGCAGACCCGCTTCAGGTCCTCGTAGAAGGCGCTGTCCAGGCGGGGCTTGTTCGCCGGGAACTGGCTGACCTTCTTGTAGTTGCGGTAGCCGAAGTCGTGCCGGTGGCAGGAGAGGCTGAAGTTGAAGCCGAGCGGGTTGTCGGGGCTCGACGAGCAGTAGTCGGTCGACCAGTCGAAGCCGTACTCCGCCCAGGCGCCCTTGTTAAGCCGGCCGGCGTTCCATGCGTTGTAGCTGGTGGCGCTGGTCTGGGTCCAGCTGGACAGGACGGACAGCTTCTGCGAGGGCGTGACGGCGGCGGCGGGGGAGGAGATCCCGAAGACGGTGAGCAGCGCGAGCGCGGCCGAGGCGAGGAGGGTGGTGAGGCGTCTGGGCACGGTTACCTCCGCGGGGGTGGGCGGCGGGACGGGTTACCGGTGGGTCACCGGAGTGTCGATCAGTGTTGATCGATGGCCGTTCCGAGGGATGCGGGGGCCGCCGTCAATTGGTGACAGGTGCCCAAACAGACGAATGCCCCGGGTGCCTGGGGGCACCCGGGGCATTCGGTCGGACGTCAGCGGACGAATGCCGGCGGGCTCGCCGGGCTCTCGTTCGCCAGCCGGTCGAGCGCGGTCACGTAGTAGGTGTACCGCTTGCCGGCCTCGGCGGTGGTGTCCACCCAGGACTGGGTCCTGGTGCCGGTGTCGGCGCGGACCGTGTCGACGAGGTGCGCCCCGTCGGCGAAGTCGCACCGGCCGGCCAGGCCGAGCCCGTCGAAGCGGTAGACCGCGTACGACGTGGCGGTGCCGAGCGGGCCCACGCCGTCAGCCGGCTGGAGCCAGCTCAGGCGGACCCCGTCGTCCTGCCGCGCGGCCTTGGTGACCACCGGCATGAGCAGCGGCTTCTTCGGCAGGTGCGACATGGTCGGGATCAGTGCCGGGCGGGAGTAGTGCTCGGCGGCGTAGATGTCGGTCGCACCGAGCCGGTTGGCCTGGACCTGCACGGCCGAGAAGTGGATGTTGCCCTGGACCTCCGGGTACGCCCGGTTGAGCGTCAGGTGGTCGGACAGCTCGCGCGGGTTCTGCCAGAACGAGCCGTAGGCCGGGTCACCGCTCTTGTAGTCGGCCTGGCCGATGTAGAGCTGAACCTTGGTGCCCTTCACCACGTCCGCCCACCACGGCACCAGCCGGGCGTAGTCGGCGGCCGGGTACTGGCCGATGTACCAGTAGAGCTGCGGCACGATGTAGTCGATCCACTCCTCCTTGACCCACTTGCGGGTGTCGGCGGAGACGGTGTCGTACGCCTGGCTGCCGGTGGTGTCCGAGCCCAGCGGGTCGACCGACTGGTTGCGCCAGATGCCGAACGGGCTGACGCCGAACTTCACCCACGGCTTCGCGGCCTTGACCTTGACGCCCATCTCCTGGATCAGCAGGTTGGTGTTGTCCCGCCGCCAGTCGGCCTTGTTGGTGATGCCGCGGTTGTGTGCCGCGAAGGTGGCGTCGTCGGGCACCTGGTGGGTGCCGCTCGGGTAGGGGTAGAAGTAGTCGTCGAAGTGTACGCCGTCGATGTCGTACCGCTTGACCGCGTCCATCATCGCGGTCTGCACGAACTCGCGGACCTCCGGGATGCCGGGGTTGTAGTAGAGCCGGCTGCCGGCGACGCCGGCCGGCGGGTAGGCGAAGACCCAGTCGGGGTTCTCCCGGGCCGGGTGGTTCGGCGCGAGCAGGTTGATGTCCCCGCCGGCGCCGCCCGGGGCGGGCATGGAGACGCGGTACGGGTTGAACCAGGCGTGGAACTCCAGGTTCCGCTTGTGCGCCTCCTCGACCACGAACTTCAGCGGGTCCCAGCCCGGGTCCTGCCCACGGACCCCGGTCAGGTACTCCGACCAGGGCTCGTGGGGCGACGGCCAGAACGCGTCGGCGGTCGGCCGGATCTGGACGACCACGGCGTTGTGGTTGAGCCGCTCGGCGAGGTCGAGCAGGCGGCGGTAGTCGGCCTGCTGGGTGGCGATCCGGTCCGGCGAGGTCTGGGACGCCTTGGTCGGCCAGTCGATGTTGACGACCGACGAGATCCACATGGCCCGGAACTGCCGCTTCGGGGTGGCCGGGTCGATGGTGCAGGTGGTGGGGGCGGCGGTGGTCGCCGTGTCCGGCGCCGCGCTCGCGGGGGTGGCGGCGACGAGCGCGCCGAGCAGTGCGGCGGCCAGCCCGGCGGCTCCGAGCCGAGTTGCCTTCATGCGGTGTGTCCCTTCGTTGGGGCTCCCGTGTCAGGGGTTCATCGCGGCGCAGACGGCAAGATTCGCCGTGGGATATTTACCGCTGGTAGGAAATTTTCACACCGCACGGGTTCGCGCAAGGGTCTGGACGGGATCGATCCGTCCGTCGCCTCCGACTCCCCCCTGTGGCCGGACTCCAGGGACCCATGGTGACGGCGGGCGCACCATGCGTGGTGACCCGCATGGCCGGGAGATGGCGGTTGAGGAGAGTCCGCCACGGGTAGCAACGCCGGTCACCGGTCGCCACGGGGTGGTCCGGACGGTGGGAGGGGTGACCGCGGTGTCCATGCTGCGTACCAAACCGATCAGGGACGTGATCGCGCAGAGCGAGGCCGACGGCAGCGACGGCGGGCCCGGCCTGAAACGCCGGCTCGGCGCCCGCGACCTCACCGGCTTCGGCATCGGCATCGTGATCGGCACCGGCATCTTCACGCTCACCGGGATCGAGGCCCGGGACAGCGCCGGGCCCGGCGTGGTGATCTCGTTCGCCATCGCCGGCCTGGTCGCCCTGCTCGCCGCCCTCTGCTACGCCGAGTTGGCGTCGAGCGTGCCGACCGCCGGCAGCGCCTACACCTACGCGTACGCGACCATGGGCGAGATCGTCGCCTGGATCATCGGCTGGGACCTGCTGCTGGAGTTCGCCCTCGGCGCGGCGGTCGTGGCGCGCGGCTGGTCCGGCTACCTGGCGGAACTCGTCGGGCTGCCCACCGCCTGGTTCGGCGAGGAGGGCAGCGTCGTCAACGTCGGCGCGATCGGCATCGTGCTGCTGCTCGGCGTCGTGGCGATCGTCGGCGTCCGGGAGTCCGCCCGGGTGACCAACCTGCTGGTGCTCGTCAAGGTCGCCATCTGCGTCTTCATCGTGGTCGCTGGCCTGTTCTTCGTGAAGGCCGCCAACCTCACCCCGTTCATCCCGGCGGCGGAGCCCGCCGACGGGAGCGAGGACGGCATCAAGCAGCCCGTCACCCAGGCGCTCTTCGGCCTGGAGCCCTCGGTGTTCGGCTTCGTCGGCGTACTCAGTGCCGCCGCGGTGGTGTTCTTCGCGTACACCGGCTTCGAGGCGGTGGCCAACCTCGGCGAGGAGACGAAGCGGCCCCGCCGGGACCTCACCCTCGGCCTGATCGGCACGCTGCTGATCTCCACCACGCTGTACATCGGCGTCTCGCTGGTCCTGGTGGGCATGGTGCCGTACACCGAGATCGACCGGGGCGCCCCGATCGCGGCGGCCTTCAACGCCGTCGGCGCGCACTGGGCCGGCGTGCTCGTCTCCATCGCCGCCGTCGCCGGCCTTACCAGCGTGATCCTGGTCGACCTGGTGGCCATGGGCCGGATCGGCTTCGCCATCAGCCGCGACGGGCTGATCCCGCCGTCGGTCGCGAAGGTGCACCCGCGCTGGGGCACGCCGTACCGGATCTCGGCCGTCATGACGGTGGTGGTCGCGCTGCTCGCGGGCCTCCTGCCGCTGTCGGCCCTGGCCGACCTGGTCAGCATCGGCGCGCTCGCGGCGTTCGTGCTGGTCTCGGTCGCGGTGCCGATCCTGCGCCGCCGGCGCCCGGACCTGGACCGCCCGTTCCGGGTGCCGTTCTCCCCGGTCCTGCCGATCGTGTCGGCGCTGGCCTGCTTCTACCTGATGCTGAACCTGTCGGTGGAGACCTGGCTGCGGTTCGCCGCGTGGATGCTGCTCGGCGTGCTGATCTACTTCGGCTACGGCTACCGCAGGAACCGCCTGGCCCGCCGCCCGGAGCCCGCCGACCCGCAGGCCAAGGAGCCGGCCTCCGCCTGACCCGGGCGACCGCCCCGACGCCCCTGTCCGCGGTTACCGGCCGGGGGGCCGGACCGTGGCGGGCGGGCGGGCGGCGTGGCGTTCAGTCGAAGAAACGGGCCAGGTGGGACGGGGTGGGCCCCTCCGCGCCCGGGGGCAGCGGGGTGAGGTCGGCGAAGATCGACGCGCCGTCGCAGCCGACGTGCAGCGGATACCAGCGCGGGGTGCCCGGTGGGCGCTGGAGGCAGATCCCCTTGACCGTCTGCACGTCGAGCAGCCGCACGTGGGTCGGGTCGGCCACCGCGTTCACGTGCCGCCACCACGGGCTCATCACGTGCAGCACGCCGCCCGGCCGCAGCACCCGGTGACACTCGTCGACCAGCGACAGGAAGTCGATCAGGTGCTCCAGGATGTGCACCGCGAAGAAGACGTCCACCGAGTCGTCGGCCAGCGGCAGCGAGCCGGAGAGATCCGCCACCGCATCCACCCCCGGGGCCGGGAAGATGTCCAGCCCCAGGTTGCCCGGCCACTGCTTGGTGGCGCCGCAGCCCAGATCGACCACCATCGGGTCGCGCCCGCCGACGCGTACCCGGCACCACACGCCCAGCACCCCGGCGAGCCGGCCGACCCGGTCCCGGACCAGGCGCAACTCGTCCTGCTCGGCGACCTCGCCGCTGAGGTGGGCCACCCCCCGGTCGAAGCGCACCTCGACCGCGAGGTCGCGCAGCCGGTCGTCGTGCCGGGCCTGGTCGGCCCACGACTCGGCGAGAAATCCGTCAATCGCCCGCAGCCGCTCGGCCGAGGGCGGGGCCTGTGCCATCGCGACCATCCGGGCCACCTCCCGCCGGCCGATACCCGGATCCCCGCCCGTTATGCCCGCGCCGTGCCGCGATTCCGGATCGCCCCCGCTCGCCTCGCGGCCCGGACGGGTCAGCCGGTGATCGTCCGCCGGGGACGGCCGCCGCCGCGCATCCGCTGCCGGGGCGGCGGGGCCGCCGCCTTTGGCCGTTTGAGGTGGTAGCGGTGCAACTCGCTGTTGCCGGGCATGGACGGGTCCTCGCTCATCGCGACCAGCTCCCAGCCCTGGTCGCCGGCCCGGTTGAGGTGGGCCAGCGCGGTGTCGCCGTAGGGCGTCACGTCGACCATGGAACCGTCCGGGCCGTACCAGACGAAGACGATCTCCCAGCCGATGTCGGTGGTGGCCGCCTGGCGGCGGCGGACCAGCAGCGCGTACTCCCACTTGAGCATGGAGCCATTCTCACCCGCCGCGGGCGGGTCGGCACGGATCAGTCCTCGGCGATCCGTCCGGCGGTCACCCGCAGCCGCCGGTTCGTGGTCACCGCGTCGAGCATCCGCCGGTCGTGGGTGACCAGCAGCAGCGTGCCCGGGTAGCTGGCCAGCGCGGATTCCAGCTGCTCGATGGCAGGCAGGTCCAGGTGGTTCGTCGGCTCGTCCAGCACCAGCAGGTTCACCCCGCGCCCCTGGAGCAGCGCCAGCGCCGCCCTGGTCCGCTCGCCCGGCGACAGGGTCGCCGCCGGCCGCAGCACGTGCCCCGCGCGCAGGCCGAACTTGGCCAGCAGCGTCCGCGCGTCCGCCGGCGACAGCTGCGGTACGGCCGCACCGAACGCGTCGATCAGCGGCGCGTCCCCGAGGAACAGCCCCCGAGCCTGGTCCACCTCGCCGACCACCACGCCGGGACCCAGCGCGGCGTGCCCGGAGTCGAGGGGAAGCCGGCCCAGCAGGGCGGCCAGCAGGGTGGACTTGCCGGAGCCGTTCGCCCCGGTCACCGCCACCCGGTCGGCCCAGTCGATCTGGAGCGTCACCGGGCCGAGGGTGAAGTCGCCCCGGCGTACGACAGCTTCACGCAGCGAGGCCACGACGGCGCCGGCGCGGGGCGCGGCGGCGATCTCCATCCGCAGCTCCCACTCCTTGCGCGGCTCCTCGACCACCTCCAGCCGCTCGATCAGCCGCTCGGTCTGCTTGGCCTTGGCCGCCTGCTTCTCGGTCGCCTCGGCGCGGAACTTACGGCCGATCTTGTCGTTGTCCGTGGCCTTGCGGCGGGCGTTCTTCACACCCTTCTCCATCCAGGCCCGCTGGGTCCGGGCGCGCGCCTCCAGCCCGGCCCGGGTGTCGGCATACTCCTCGTACTCCTCGCGGGCATGCCGGCGGGCCACCTCGCGCTCCTCCAGGTAGCCCGCGTAGCCGCCGCCGTAGTGCCGCACCTGCCGTTGGTGCAGGTCCAGCTCCAGCACGCGGGTCACCGTGCGGGCGAGAAACTCCCGGTCGTGGCTGACCAGCACCGTGCCCGCGCGCAGCCCGGTGACGAACTCCTCCAGCCGCTCCAGGCCGGCCAGGTCCAGGTCGTTGGTCGGCTCGTCGAGCAGGAAGACGTCGTAGCGGCTGAGCAGCAGCGAGGCCAGCCCGGCCCGGGCCGCCTGACCACCGGAGAGACCGGTCATCGGGTGGTCCAGGTCGACCGTGAGGCCCAGCTCGGCGGCCACCTGCTCGGCCCGTTCCTCCAGGTCCGCCCCGCCGAGGGCGAGCCAACGCTCCAGCGCCTCGGCGTAGGCGTCGTCGGCGCCGGGCACACCGTCGGTGAGCGCCACCGTCGCCTCGTCCAGCGCGACCTGCGCGGCGGTGACCCCGGTGCGCCGGGCCAGGAAGTCGCGGACGGTCTCGCCGGGCCGCCGCTCCGGCTCCTGCGGCAGGTGCCCGATGCTCGCGGTGGGCGGGCTGAGCGTGACGCCGCCGGCCTCCACCGGCAGCAACCCGGCGAGGGTACGCAGCAGCGTCGACTTGCCGGCCCCGTTCGGCCCGACCAGCCCCACCACGTCCCCCGGCGCGACCACCAGGTCCAGCCCGGCGAACAACGCCCGCTCCCCGTGCCCCGCAGCCAACCCTTTGACGATCACCGTCGCACTCATTAACCCCCAACCCTATCCCCGCCCTCCCTGCCCCTCACCCCCCCGCCTCCCGCCCCCTGCCCCGCCCCGCCCCCGTCCCCGCGCCTCCCGCGCCCCCGCGCCCCCCGCCCCCGCGATCTTGCAGTTTGTGCCCGGACATGCGTGATGAAAGCCGCGAATGCGAGGCCGAAAGTGCAAGATCGCGAAACGTGTTCGGGCGGTACGCGGCACACTGCTCGGGTGGTGACCACTCTGGCGATCGACTGTGGCGGCGGCGGGATCAAGGCGTCCGTGCTGGACGGGGCGGGCACGATGCGCGCCCGGCCGCTGCGGGTGCCCACGCCGTACCCCCTGCCGCCGGCACTCTTCGTCAAGACGCTGCTGGAACTGGGCGGTCGGCTGCCCGCGGCGGACCGGCTGACCGTCGGCCTGCCCGGGATGATCCGGCACGGGGTGGTGGTGGCGACCCCGCACTACGTGACCCGCTCCGGCCCCCGCTCGAAGGTCGACCCCGGCCTGGTCACCCAGTGGTCCGGGTACGACGCGCGGACCGCGCTCGCCGAGGCGTTCGGGGTGCCGGCGCTGGTGCTCAACGACGCCGAGGTGCACGGGGCCGGGGTGGTCGCCGGGACCGGCTGCGAGCTGGTGCTGACCCTCGGCACGGGGCTGGGCAGCGCGCTCTTCGACGGCGGGGTGCTCGCCCCGCACCTGGAACTGTCCCACGCCCCGGTGCGCTGGAACACCACCTACGACACGTACGTCGGGGAGCCGGAGCGGCGCCGGCTCGGGGATGCGTTCTGGTCCCGCCGGATCCGGCAGGTCGTGGACGGGCTGCGCCCGGTGTTCCGCTGGGATCGGCTCTACCTGGGCGGGGGCAACTCCCGGCTGATCCGCCCCGAGCAACTCGCCCGGATGGGCGACGACGTGGTGGTGGTGCCCAACACCGCCGGCATCGTCGGCGGCGTCCGCGCCTGGGAGTTGGCCGCCGGCCGACACGGCGCCTCCACCTGACCCCGCGCCGCCACACCCCCCCTCGCGATCTTGCACTTTTGGCCCCGAGCCCACGGCTTTCGTCCGGATTGCCTGGGCGTCAAGTGCAAGATCGCGAGGGTGTGGGGTGATCGGGAACAGTCGCGGTACGGCGGGTGTTGTGCCAGCGTCGGGACAGTGGCGCGAGACGAGGAGGTGGGTCGGATGGACCTTCTGGCCGAGTACCGGCGAGCGAACATGTTCTTCGAGGCCGGTGACCCGACCGGAGCGGCCCGGTTGCTCGAACCGATCGTGGAGGCCGAGCCCGGCAACGCCTCGGTGCGGCAGTTGCTGGCCCGGGCGTACTTCCACTCGGCCCAGCTCAACCGGGCCGAGGCGCAGCTGCGGGAACTGGTCGACCGGGATCCCAGCGACCACTACGCCCACCACGTACTGGGCCGCACGCTGGAGCGGCTCAACCGGCACACCGACGCGCTGCGCCACCTGCGGATCGCGGCGGCGATGCACAGCGGCAACGACGACTACCGCGCCGCCCTGGACCGGGTACAGACCCGCGTCGAGGGCAGCCGCTGACGCCGGACGGACCACGCCGGCCGGGGCAGCTCTGTCGAGCTGCCCCGGCACCCGCCCAACGCCGGGCGCCGGGGTGATCAGGGCGCCATGGACCCTAAAACTGCCGGGTAACGTCCATGCCGTCCTGATCACCGGCCATCGCAGGGGACGGCGCCGGGCGGCCTAACATCGGTGTCATGGGACGTGACCTGCCGGTGGGTGTGGCGTGAAGCTGAAGCTGGACCTGCACGACATCTTCAACAAGGGCCAGGACATCGACCGGGCCCTGCGCGGGATCATGGACGAGGCGGTGGCGAAGA
This sequence comes from Micromonospora sp. NPDC048170, assembly GCF_040652795.1. NCBI lineage: Bacteria > Bacillati > Actinomycetota > Actinomycetes > Micromonosporales > Micromonosporaceae > Micromonospora > Micromonospora sp. NPDC048170. The sequence goes on along the minus strand of NZ_JBEZMR010000009.1, from coordinate 158,840 downwards.
AGGCCACCCTCGTCGAGATCATCCCCGGCAAGGGCTCCGGCCAGCTCAAGAAGCGGGTGCTGCGGTTCCTCGACCAGAAGGACGTGAAGCAGCTCTACCATCGGGTCGAGAAGGACTCGAAGAACTTCGGCCGCCTCTTCGTGCACTTCCGCTGGAAGTAGCGCCCAGCTGCCCGGCCCCGTTTGCTCACCCCGCCAAGGGCGACGCCTGCTTCAGGGGTTGGGAACCGGACAGCAGCCACCGGTCAGATTGGTTGCGCCGCCCGCCCGAGTCGCCTTGGGCGGGCGGCGAGCGGCTCAGCTCTGAGTTATCAGGCCGGCGTCCACCACGTACTCGCCGCCGTGCGCGGCGTAGAACTCGGCGCTCCCGAGGAGCAGGGTCGGCTCGAACTGGTACGAGGTCACCATGTCCGAGTCGGTGGCGTCGTCACCCGTGTCGGCCACGGTCCGACCGTACGTGCTCGATGCCTCCAGCCGGACCTGGTACAGCAGTTCGGTGCGGGCGGTGATCGACCAGGTTCCGTCCGGGTTGACGGTGGCCGAACCGCCACCGACGGCCTGCCCCTGCCGAACCCACAGCCTCACGTTCACGACGCCGTCCGGGCCGCCGGCGATGGCCGGCTCACCTTCCTCGCGTTGCCCGTCGCGGTCGAGGTCGTGCCAGACGGTGCCGCGGATGACGCACGTGCCCGAGATCGCCACCCTGACGGAGTCGGTGTTGTTGTCGGTGTTCGCCTCACGGTGCTGAGGGGTGATGCTCGCGGTGATGGGGACTGTGCTGCCCGGTGCCGCGCCGGCCACGAGGAACGGCACGTGCAGTCGGCTGGCGCGACCGCCAGCCGCCAGTTCCGGATACGAGCACGTGTAGCTGGTCGTGTTCGCCGCCGCGCAGGCCCAACCGGTGTCGGGGACGGGCGGGGTCGTGGTCCGTAGTCCTGAAGGCGCCGAGACGGTCACGGTCACCGGGTTCGACGCGCCGTCGCCGTAGTTCCGGATGTCGATCCACGCGCTGAAGGTTTCGCCTTCCGCCGGGTTCAGCACGCCGGTCATCATCAGGTCGACAACCAGGTCGGGCCGGGGTTGCCCGGCCGCCACCGCGTCGGCCGGAGCGAGTGCCGCCGCGCCGCCGACGAGGGCGAGGGTGGCGAGAGAGGTGGAGAAGGTACGTCGGATCGACTGGGACAGGGAACGAGGTCGCATGACTTCCTCACGTCGCAGTGGCGGCCCTGCCGTGACGGCGAGGGCCCGGCTGGAGATCAACCGCCTCCACTTATCCAGCGTCATCGATATGGCTGACGTTACGCGCGGTGGCTGGATGGAGAGCATGCCCGCGACGGGGACCGGCTAGAGCGGATAGGTGCGGGCCACGGCCAGCATCTCCGAGCTGTGCGAGCCGACGATCCCGACGTCGGGCGGGCGGGGCCGGAAGCCGGGCAGGTCGTCGAGCCCGTCGCTGGCGTCCATCGCGCGCAGCACCACCTGCCCCGCCTTCGGCGCGACGGTCAACGTCACCTCGACGCCCTCCGGCGGCGGGGCGTGGAAGACCACGCCGAAGCCCCAGCGGCCGTCCCGGGCCTCCACCGGCACCGCGCGGCCGGCCACCTCGGCCCGCAGCACCGTCGCCGTCGCCGCGTCCACGTGCAGGGTGGTCAGGCGGACCTGACGCTGGGGGGCGAGCCGCAGGCGCAGGGTGCGCTCGGTGCCGGCGGTGGTGTCGGCGAGCACCTCCAGCTTCGGGGCGGGCAGGTTCGCCGCCTGCGCCGGGCCGGCGCGCAGTTCGGCGTCGCCCAGGCCGGGGAAGTCGACGACCTCGGTCACCCCGTCGACGTAGCCGTCGGTCCAGGGCTGGGGATCCTCTTCGCGGCTGAGCCAGCGGGCCTGGCCGGTGCTGGCGTCGAGGGCGTACATCAGGTGGCTGGGCGCGGGGTGCGCGGCGTCGAAGCGGTCGACGGCGAGCCCGACCCCGGCGAGCACCACGGCCGCCAGGGCGGCGGCGACGGCCGGCAGCGCGCCGAGCCGACGGGCGCGCACGGCGATCATGCCCCGTTGGCCGCCGGCCCGCGGGTGCAGCAGGTCGACCACCGGCAGCGCGGCCAGGCCGAGCAGCACCGCGACCAGGGCGGCGACCCCGCCCATCGCCATGCCGAGCGCCGGGAAGAGCAGGACGACGGTGGGCAGCAGGATCACCACGGCCACGGCGGCGGCCAGGGTCGACGCGACCACCGGCCACGGCCCGTCGATCCGCGTGCCCAGTGCGGCCAGTCCGGCCAGCGCGCCGGCCAGGGCCGGGATGGTGACGAGGTACGCCCCGCCGGGCACCAGCACGGCGAGCAGCACCCCGAGCACGGCCAGCCAGCCCAGCCCCCCGATCGCGAGCGCGGCCGGGCCGACCCTGCGGCGGGTCAGCGCGTACCAGGTGAACAGGACGGCGGCGGCGAGCGCCACGACTGCCAGCCGGTACCAGGTCGGCCGGTACGGATCGAGCAGCTCGGCGTAGCCGGGCCGGAGCGCGGTGACCGCCGCCCAGAGCAGTTGCGCGGCGAGCGGGGCGAGCACGAGCGGCAGCAGCGCCAGCCCGAAGCCGGCGGCGAGCTGGCCCCCGGTGGCGCGGCCCCGCCGCCGGGCGAGCCAGCCGAGGGCCACCACGGCGGCGATCGTGAGCAGCGCCAGCGGCAGGACCAGCCAGCCGGGGTAGCGGACCAGTCCGCCCGGGACCGGGAAGTAGGTGGCGTCGTGCCCGGAGGCCAGCGCGCCCAGGTCGACCCGGCCGAACTCGCGGGCGAGGCCGAGGGCGTTGTCGCCGTGGTGCTGGAGGCTGGCCCGGTCCATGGAGGCCGGGGTGTCCAGCGGGGTGTGGTAGATCGCCCCGCCGTCGATGTACGCCGAGTTGAGCCCGACGAAGTCGGCGTCGAGGAACGCGGTGAAGTCGGTGTCGTTGGGCAACGCCCGGTAGATCTCCACCGCGAACGAGGTACCCACGGGATGCGGCGCGGCCCGGCCGAAGGCGTCCACCAGGGCGGCGTTGTTCCGCGAGGTCTCGAACATGATCACGGGGCCGGTGGAGCCGCGCGCCTCGAGGTTGAGCACCACGCCGCCGTCGGCGGCCAGTGGGTGGCTGGACGCGAACGCCGCCGCCCCGCACAGGCACGCCTCCTCGGCATCGGTGAGCACGAAGACGATGTCGTTGCGCGGGCGGGGGCCGGCGGCCAGCGCGCGGGCCACCTCCAGGACGGCCGAGGTGCCGGCGGCGTCGTCGTTGCCGCCCGGCCCGGACTGCACCGAGTCGTAGTGCGCGACGAGGAAGACCTTGCCGGTGGGGTCGGTGCCGGGCAGCCTGGCCACCACGTTGCGGACCCGCGCCAGAGTGGCCCCGCCGGCCGCCCCGCTGAGCTGGCCGGCCTCGGGCGCGACGGTGTCCTGCACCTCGGTCTCCAGGCCGAGGCCGCGCAGCACCCCCTCGACGTGCGCGCGGACCTGCTCGTTGGCGGGGCTGCCCGCCACGTGCGTCCGCGCGGCGACGACCTGGACGTGCTCGTACGCCCGGGCGGCGCTGAACTCGTCCGCCGGTGCGTCGGCCGGGCGCGGCGCGGGGGTACGCAGGTCGAGCAGGGTGCCGGCGCCGACGGCGACGAGCGCGGCGAGCGCCGCCGCGGCGGCGGCCGACCGGCGACGGGGCCGGGTCAGCGCGCGGTCGGCGGGGCGGTTGGGGGGTGCGCCCACGGGGGTCTCCTCGGAACGGGTCGGGGTGGGCACCATCCTGCACCCCGGCGGCCGTCAGCGGGACTCCCGACGGTGTCCCGGGGCGAACACCCGTCCGCTTTGCCTGTCGCCGGGTAGTGATCCGGCCCATGCCAGCGCGCACGGCGCCCGTCGTGTTGTGTACGAACGTTGTGTAATACAGGATCAGCAGGGCACTCGGAAGGAGCCCGACATCACCAGCGATCTCCCGCGTCTCGCGGCGGTGACCCGGCCGCACCGGGGGGCCGGCCTGGCCGGTTCCTCCGCCGTGCCGTATCCGCACGGCGGCATGGGACGTCATCCGAACCTGCCTCCCGGTGAGCGGCTACAGGTGCTGCTGGTCGAGGACGACGAGGGCGACGCCTTCCTGGTCGGTGAGCTGCTCGCCGAGACCAACTCGATGATCGACCTGCTGGTGGCGACCAGCCTCAGCGAGGCGCGGCAGCGCGTGACGGGCGTCGACTGCGTCCTGCTCGACCTGGGCCTGCCCGACGCGCAGGGCCTCGACGGGCTGCGTCAGGTGCTGGAGATGGCCAGCGGCGCCGCCGTCTGCGTGCTGACCGGCCGCTCCGACGAGCACCTCGGCATCGTCGCGGTCGCCGAGGGCGCCCAGGACTACCTGGTCAAAGGCCAGGTCGACGGGGTGCTGCTGACGCGGGCGCTGCGCTACGCGGTGGAGCGCAAGCGGGCCGACGAGAACGCCCGGCGGCTGCGTGAGGTGGAGCTGCGCCAGGCCGAGTCGGCCCGCCTCGAACGGGGCCTGCTGCCCCAACCGCTGATGACCACGGACCAGGTCGCGGTGCACACCTTCTACCGGCCCGGCCGGCACGCCGCCCTGATCGGCGGTGACTTCTACGACGTGGTGCAGACCCGGCCCGACCGGCTCGACCTGATCGTCGGCGACGTCTGCGGGCACGGCGTGGACGAGGCGGCCCTCGGGGTGGAGCTCCGGGTCGCCTGGCGGGCGCTGATCCTCGCCGGCGTGCCCGACGACGAGGTGCTGCCGGCGCTGGAGCAGGTGCTGATGAGCGAGCGCCGGCTCCAGGAGATCTTCGCGACCGTCGCCACCGTACGGCTGGACCTCGACGCCAACCGGGCCACCGTCCGGCTGGCCGGGCACCCGCCGCCGCTGCTGCTCGCCGGAGGCAGGGTGGTGCCGGTTCCGGCACCCGGCGGCCTGCTGCTCGGCGTACGACCCCGCCGGCCCGTGGCCTACGACCTGGAGTTCGACACCGATGACTGGTCTCTGTTGATGTACACCGACGGCCTGATCGAGGGTCGGATCGGCGAGGGCGACGAGCGCCTCGACGTGCCCGGTCTCAGCGGACTGCTCGCCGACCCGGCGACCCTCGCGGTGCCGCTGGCCGAACTGCCGGCGTGGCTGGTCGGGCGTGCCGAGCAGCTCAACGGCGGCCCGTTCGCCGACGACGTCGCCATGCTGCTGGTCAGCCGGGGCGGTGGCCGGTGAGGGGCCTCCGCGACTGGACCCTGCGCCGGCGGGTCGTCACGCTGCTCACCGTCGTCGCCGTCCTGCTGGTCGGCCTGGCCGCCGGTGAGGTGGCCCTGGCGGCGAAGAACCGGACGCACATCGACGCGATCCTGAACAAGACCGGCCCGCTGCGGGTGCAGGCGCAGGAGTTGCTGAACGCGCTGCTGGACCAGGAGACGGCGGTCCGGGGCTACGCGGTCAGCGGCAACCCGGCCGACCTGGCGCCGTACGACGCCGGCCGCAAGCGCGAGCAGGGCCTGGTCGCCTCGATGCGGCAGCTGGTCGACGACTACCCGGAGCTTCGGGAGGAGATCCGGATCGTCGAGCAGCGGGCCGAGGCGTGGCGCCGGACGGTGGCGGTGCCGGTGGTCACCACGACGGAGCAGAGCGGCACCACGGCCGGGCAGGCGCTCATCACCGACGAGGCCCGGGAGCAGTTCGACGAGGTTCGGGGCGCCGTCGACCACCTCCAGCAGGTGATATTCGAGGCTCGGCAGCGCAGCGCCGAGGACGTCCAGCGGACCAGCGGCCTGCTGGTCGTCCTGCTGATCGTCGCCGTCGGGGTGGTGATCGTCGCCGGCAGCCTGATGCTGGTCTCGCTGGACAAGATGGTGATCCGCCCGCTGACCGGGCTCGCCGACCAGGTCCGGGAGGTGGCCGAGGGCGACTACCAGCACGGCATCGCCGGCTCCGGCCCGCCCGAGTTCGTCCGGCTCGCCGAAGACGTGGACGCGATGCGGCGCAAGATCGCCAAGGACCTGGCCGAGGTGCGGGAGGCCCGGGAGCGGATCGAGTGGGTCAACAGCCAGCTCCAGAAGCAGGCCGAGGAACTCACCCGCTCCAACCGTGACCTGGAGCAGTTCGCGTACGTCGCCTCGCACGACCTCCAGGAGCCGCTGCGCAAGGTGGCCAGCTTCTGCCAGCTCCTCCAGCGCCGGTACGCCGGGCAGTTGGACGAGCGGGCCGACCAGTACATCGCGTTCGCGGTCGACGGCGCGCAGCGGATGCAGCGCCTGATCAACGACCTGCTCGCCTTCTCCCGGATCGGCCGGCTCACCACCGGCTTCACCGAGGTCGACATGAACAAGGTCATGGGCGACGTGGCCGGCCAGACCGAGGCGGCCCGGCAGTACGCCGACGCGGAGCTGACCTGGGGCGAGCTGCCGGTCATCCGTGGCGAGGAGCCGTTGCTGACCAACCTGCTGGCCAACCTGGTCAGCAACTCGATCAAGTTCCGCCGCCCCGACGTGCCTCCGAAGGTGCACATTTCGGCCCGCCTCGTGGGCGACGAGTGGGAGATCAGCTGCCAGGACAACGGCATCGGGATCGAGCCGGAGTTCGCCGACAAGATCTTCGTCATCTTCCAGCGGCTGCACGCCAAGGACGCGTACCCGGGCACCGGGATCGGGCTGGCGATCGTCAAGAAGATCGTGGAATACCACGGCGGCCGGGTCTGGGTGGACACCGACACCGAGGAGGGTACGGCGATCCGCTTCACCCTGCCGGCGCTCCCCGAGGACGTCGAGCCGGCAGCCGCGGCGCCGGACGAGCCGGCCGACGAGCCGACCGACGGCGAGGCCGGGACCGGGGACGTCGGTGAGCCCGCCGGGCAGGCCGGAACGGGCACCCCGGCGCAGGCCGGCGGACCCGCCGACGAGACGGACGCCACGGATGGGCCCGACCGGGCACCGGAAGGCGGTAGAACGGGTGACATGAGGGAGACGGTGGGATGACCGCGCCGGCGGACGGCAAGAGCCCGATCGAGGTCCTGCTGGTCGAGGACGATCCGGGTGACGTGTTGATGACCCAGGAGGCGTTCGAGGAGCACAAGCTCCGCAACCGGCTGACCGTCGTCTCCGACGGGGCCGAGGCGCTGGCCTACCTGCGGCGCGAGGGCCAGTACGCCGACGTGGTGCAGCCGGACCTGATCCTGCTCGACCTGAACCTGCCCCGCCGCGACGGACGGGAGGTACTGGAGGAGATCAAGTCCGACGAGCAGCTCTGCCGGATCCCGGTGGTGGTGCTGACGACCTCCCAGGCCGACGAGGACATCCTGCGCAGCTACCAGCTGCACGCCAACGCGTACGTGACCAAGCCGGTGGACTTCGAGCGCTTCATCTCGGTGGTCCGGCAGATCGACGAGTTCTTCGTCAGCGTGGTCAAGCTGCCGCCGCGTGGCTGACACCCTGCTCGACGACGTCGGTGGTCTGCTACGCGAGACCGCCGACCAGGTCGTGCTTCCCCTGTTCCGCAAGCTCGACGACGCCGACATCAGCGAGAAGGCGGAGGGCGAACTCGTCACGGTCGCCGACCGCCGCGCCGAGGAGATGATCTCGGCGGCGCTGCGCCGGCTGCGCCCCGGCTCGGTGGTGGTCGGCGAGGAGGCGGTCGCCGACGACCCGGCCGTGCTGGACCACCTGCACAGCGCCGGCGACGTCTGGCTGGTCGACCCGGTCGACGGCACGTCGAACTTCGCCGCCGGCCGGCAGCCGTTCGCGCTGATGGTGGCGCTGCTGACCGACGGGGAGCCGGCCGCCGCCTGGGTGCTCGACCCGCTCGCCGGGACGCTGGCCGTCGCGCGAGCGGGCGAGGGGACCTGGCTGAACGGCCGGCCGCTGCGGACCGGCGACCGCGCGCCCGCGCTCGACGCGCTGCGCGGCGCCGCGATGTCACACGCCCTGCCGCCGACGTCGCGGGCGCTGGTCGAGGCGGGCGGCGCGCGGCTCGGCGAACTGCTCCCCGGCCAGCACTGCGCCGGCCGGGAATACCTGGACGTGCTCACCGGCGACCAGGACTTCGTGCTCTTCTGGCGCACCCTGCCCTGGGACCACGCCCCGGGCGCCCTGCTGGTCAGGGCGGCCGGCGGAGTCGCCCGACGCCTCGACGGCGCCGACTACCACCCGGCGGACGAGGGACACGGCCTCCTGGTCGCCGCGAGCGAGCAGATCTGGGCGGACGTACGCGAGGCGCTGCTCGGCGCTGCGTGACGTCGATGCGACCCTGTGTCGACGTTCGATGGCTCGGGTGTTCGTGGGCGCGGCCGGATGCGCTCCGTCCGGTATCCTGACCGCCGGTCTCCGCCAGCAGGCCGCCGACCGGCGCCCGGTGGGGCTGCCGCCGCGCCGTGTTGTCATCCGGGGCCGGTGGCCGACGGAAGGATGCTTTCGTGCGCAGGACCATGCCCGTCGGGCGTCACGGCCGCCGCCCGCTGATCGCCGGGGCGGTCGGGCGGATTGCCCGCCTACCGCTGGTCGCCCGGTCGGCCGGGCGGCGTGTCGGCCGTCCACTGACCGCCGTGCTCGTCGCCGTGACGCTGCTCTTCGGCGGCGGTGCCGTGCCGGCGTACGCGGAGCCCAACGAGGGTGGTACCAAGAAGCTCCGGGACGCCCTGGAGGCCACCGCCAGGGCGCACATCGAGGCGACAGGGAAGCTCAACAACTCCAAGGCCCGGCAGAAGCAACTGGACGGGCAGGTGGCCGCCCTGGAGGTCCGGCTGGTCGGGCTGACCGCACAGGTCGGCGAGGTGGCCGCCCAGTCCTACCGGCTGGGCCGGCTGACGCCCACGTCGATGCTGCTCAACAGCGCCTCGCCGGAGGCGTTCCTGGAGCGGGCGGCCAGCCTCGACCTGATGGCACAGCGCGACGGCAGGCGGCTGCGGGACCTGACCGAGACGCGCGAGCAGGCGCGGCAGGCCAAGATCGCCGTCGACGCCGAGATCCGGGAGCAGCAGAAGCAGGTCGCGGTGATGGCGAAGAAGAAGAAGGAGGCCGAGGCGGCGCTCGCGGCGGTCAGTTCGGGCAGCAGCGGCGGCTTCAGCGGCGGCAACTCCACCTCGGCGAAGCCGGCCCCCCGCAACTCGGACGGCTCCTGGCCGTCGGAGTCCTGCTCGGTGAACGACCCGACCACCTCGGGCTGCATCACCCCGCGCACCCTCAACGCCCTGAAGCAGACCCAGGCGGCCAACTACAAGCGGCACGTCTCCTGCTACCGCAGCGGCGGCTCCGGCGAGCATCCCAAGGGCCGGGCCTGCGACTTCTCGGCCGCCACGAGCGGGTTCAAGGACGAGACCGCCACCGGCGGGGACAAGTCGTACGGGGACAGCCTCGCCGCCTGGCACGTGCGCAACGCCAGCCGGCTCGGCGTGCTCTACGTGATCTGGTACCGGCAGATCTGGCACCCCGGCACCGGGTGGCGGGCGTACGGCGGCAGCGGCAGCCCGGCCGCCGACCACACGAACCATGTTCATCTCTCGATGTACTGACCCGCCGGTCCAGTTTCGCTGCGTACCATCGCGCGGGTGAGCTCCCCATCCTCCGACGTCACGGTCCCGCCGGCCCGACCGGCGACGACCGCCCTGGCCCTGCCCAACGGCCTCGCCGCGTTCCTGGTCTTCTTCTCCAGCGGCGCCGTCCTGGTGCTGGAGACCGTCGCCCTGCGGCTGGTCGGACCGTACGTCGGGGTGACCCTCCAGGTGACCAGCTCGGTCATCGGCATCGCCCTGGCCGCCATCGCCTACGGCGCGTGGACGGGCGGCTGGCTGGCCGACCGGCGCAACCCCCGGGCCCTGCTGGCCCCGGCGCTGGTGCTGGCCGGCATCGCCACCGCGGTCACCCTGCCCGTCGTCCGGTACGCCGGTGAGGTGCTGCGCGGCGGGGCGGCCTCGGCCATCCTGCTGCTCGTCGCGCTCGCCGTCTTCGTGCCGGCGGCCCTGCTCGCCGCGGTCACCCCGCTGGTGGTGAAACTCCAGCTCGCCGACCTGCGGCGCACCGGCCAGGTGGTCGGCCGGCTCTCCGGCATCGGCACGCTGGGCGGGATCACGGCCACCCTGGGCACCGGGTTCGTGCTGGTCGCCGCGCTGCCCAGCACGGTCATCCTGTTCGCCCTGGCGGCCTCGCTCGGGCTCACCGGGCTCGGCCTCGGGGTGTGGCTGCGCCGCCAGGACTCCGCGGAGCTGCCCGGCCCCGCCCGGGCCAAGGCCGCCCTGGCGGTGCTCGGCCTCGTCGGCGCCGGGCTGACCACGGTGGCGCCGAACCCGTGCGACATCGAGACCGCCTACCACTGCGCCAGCGTCCAGGGTGATCCCGACCGGGAGTCCGGCCGCACCCTGCTGCTCAACTCGGCCCAGCACTCGTACGTGGACCTCGCCGACCCCACCCACCTGGAGTACGCGTACACCCGGTGGATCGGGGCGGTGGCCGACGTGGTCGCCCCGCCGGGGCAGCGGCTCGACGCGCTGCACCTGGGCGGCGGCGGGTTCACCGTGCCCCGCTACCTGACCGCCACCCGCGCCGGCACGGACAACGTCGTGTTCGAGATCGACGGCGGGCTGGTGGAGTTGGGCGAGCGTCAGCTCGGCGTACGCCAGGGTCCGGACCTGCGGGCGGTGGTGGGTGACGCCCGGATGCTGGTCGCGGGCGAGGCCACCGACAGCCGCGACCTCGTGGTCGGCGACGCGTTCGGGCACCTGGTGGTGCCCTGGCACCTCGCCACCCGGGAGATGGCCGCCGAGGTCCGCCGGGTGACCCGGCCGGGCGGCGTCTACGTGCAGAACGTCATCGACTACCCGCCGCTGCGCTTCATCCGCAGCGAACTGGCCACCGTCGCCGCCGAGTTCCGGCACGTCGCGGTGATCGCCCCGGCGGCGGCGCTCGCCGGGCGGGAGGGCTCGAACTTCCTCGTCGTCGCCTCCGACGCCCCGCTGCCGCTGGAGGCGGTCCGCGCCCGGCTGACCGAGCTGCGCGAGGACGTCAACCTGCTGGCCGGCGCCGACCTCACCGCGTTCGTCGGCGAGGCGCTGGTGCTGACCGACGACTACGCGCCCGTGGACCAGCTCCTCGCCACCGCCTGAACGGGTGAATCGCTGACCGATTCCGACCCTGGAGGTGTAGCCGGGGCGGGCCGGGGCAACAACGACCCTCATGGGTGGAGCGATCCGGGACGGCGCACAACTGCTGGGTGAGCGGTACCGGCTGATCGAGCAGCTCGGTGCGGGCGGCATGTCCGTGGTCTGGCGTGGCTACGACGAGGTGCTCGGCCGCCAGGTGGCGGTCAAGGTGCTCGCGTCCCGGCTGGCCGCCGACCGCGCGTTCCGGCACCGCATCCGGATCGAGGCGCAGGCCGCCGCCCGACTGTGCCACCCCAACATCACCAACGTCTACGACTACGGCGAGTCCGACCAGGTGGGCCTGACGGTGCCGTACGTCGTCATGGAGCTGGTCGACGGCGAGTCGCTGACCGGTCGGCTGCGCCGGGGCAGCCTGCCCTGGCGGGAGGCGGTGATGATCGGCGCGGAGGTGACCTCGGCGCTGGCCACCGCGCACGCCCGCGGCGTGGTGCACCGCGACGTCACCCCGGGCAACGTCATGCTGACCGCCACCGGTGTGAAGGTGGTCGACTTCGGTATCTCCGCGCTGGTGGGGGAGAAGGAGAAGGGGCCGGACGGCACCCTGCTCGGCACGCCTGCCTACCTCGCCCCGGAACGGCTCGACAACGGCCAGGTCTCCCCGGCCACCGACGTGTACGCGGTGGGCCTGCTGCTCTACCGGATGCTCACCGGCCGGCTGCCCTGGCAGGCGAGCACCACCACCCAGATGCTGCGCGCGCACATGTACAACGAGCCGGAGCCGATGCCGCCGGTGCCGGGTCTGCCCGACGAGGTGCGCGACCTGGTGGGCCGCTGCCTGGCCAAGCGCCCCGGGGACCGGCCCGCCACCACCGACGTCGCGCGGACGCTCGCCGACGCCGCCGGCATGATCGCCGCGGTGCCGGTCTCCCCGGCGGCGGGGCCCGTGGACGAGGCCGCGCTGGCCGCCGCCGGCACCACGATCCTGCCCTGGTCCGCCGCGACCGACGCGCTGCCGTTCTCCCGTACGCGCAACCGGCGCGCGGCGACCCGGCGCCGACGGATCGAGGCGGGGGTGGCCGCCGCCGGGTTGGTGGCGGTGACCGCGGCGATCTGGGGGGTGACCTCGCACAGCCCCGCCAGCGGCGGCATGGACCAGCCGACCCAGGCGCGGATGGGCGCGGACGCGCCGACGCCCTGCCGGGTCGCGTACACGCTGCGCACGGACTCCGGCAAGGATTTCGCCGCCGAGCTGACCCTGACCAACACCGGCGGGCGGGAGCTGCGCGACTGGCGGCTGAGCTTCACCTTTCCCGGCCAGCAGACGGTGACGAAGGCGGTGCCCGTTCCGGTGCGCCAGCAGGGGCAGACGGTGCTCGTGGAGCCCGCCCCGGAACGTGCCGTGCTGGCCCCCGGCGCGTCGGAGAAGCTCACCCTGACCGGCCGGCACAGCGGCGTCAATCCGCTGCCGCTGGAGTTCCGCGTCGGTGAGGAGACGTGCGGGGCGCAGGTTTCCGGGGTGGCCGGCTCGGCGCCCGGCGTCGTACCCACCAAGGCACCCGCCGCCAAGGCGCCCGCCACGAAGGCGCCGGCCGCCAAGCCCCCGACGAAGAAGGCCGGGACGTCCGCCGGCAGTTCGGGCGGCGGGGCGAAGGCCAAGTCCGAGAAGTCCGGCAAGGGCAAGGGGGCGGGTGGTGGAAAAAAAGTAAGCCCGGAAAGGGACGCGGACGAGGACGATGACGACGACTGAGCCCGCCGGGGTCAGCTGAGTTCCGCGAACCGTTGCACCTGCTCGATGTCCCCCTCGACGATCAACATGCTGCCCGGGGCGATCAGCGTGGCGTCCGTGGCGTACCGGAAGCGCTCGCCGGGAAGCTTCACGCCCACCACCCGTATCCCGTAGCGGTCCGTGGGCGTCAGTTCCGCGAGCGGCCGGCCGACCATCGCCTCCGGGGTGCACACCTTGGCGATGGCGAAGTCGTCGCCGAACTCGATGAAGTCGAGCATCCTGCTGACGATCAGGTGGGCCACCCGCTCGCCGGTCTCCGCCTCGGGAAAGATCACGTGATGTGCGCCGACCGAGTCCAGGATCTTGGCGTGCTTCGTCGAGGTGGCCCGGGCCCAGATCTGCGGTACGCCCAGCTCGGCCAGTGCCAGCACCGTCAGCACGCTCGCCTCCACCGAGGCGCCGATGGCGACCACCGCCCGGCCGAGGTCCGCCACGCCGAGTTGACGCAGTGCGCCCTCCTCGGTGGAGTCGGCCTGCACGACGCGCTCCAGCTGCGCCGACCACCGCTGCACCTGTTCCGGGTTGCGGTCGATGGCCAGCACCTCATGCTTCAGGGCGGTCAGCGCGGTGGACAGGTGGCACCCGAACCGGCCCAGCCCGATCACCACGACGCTGCCGCCGTCCGTCTTCCTAGCCGACAATGGGTTGCTCCTCCGGGTAGCGGTACAGCCGCCGACGGGTGTTCAGGGCGATCGCCGACCCGAGGGTCAACGGCCCGATCCGGCCGACGAACATGAGGACGATCAGGGCGAGCTGGCCGTTCTCCGGCAGGGACGCGGCCACGCCGACGCTGAGGCCGGTGGTGGTGAATGCCGAGGTCACCTCGAACAGCGCCGCGTAGTAGCGGACCCCCTCGGTGAGGAAGACCAACAACACCGTGCCGCAGACCACCAGCGCGACGCTGAGCAACGCGACGGTGATCGCCTGGCGCTGGCTGGCGGTGGCCACCCGGCGCTGCCCGACTGTCACGTCCGGCTCGCCCCGCAGCTCCGCCCACATGACGAAGGCGAGCAGGAAGAACGTGGTCACCTTGATCCCGCCGGCCGTGCTGGCGCTGCCGCCGCCGATGAACATCAGCGCGATGACCAGGGGATAGCTCTCGTCCTCCAGCCGGGTGACGTCGACGACGTTGAAGCCGCCGGTGCGGATGAACGCGTTCTGGGCGAACGCTACGAGGAGCTTGTCCGGCCAGCTGTAGATGCCCAGGGTGCGGGCGTTGGTCCACTCGATGCTCAGCAGGCCGAGGAAGCCCACCACCAGCAGCACCAGGCTGCCCCAGACGGTCAGTTTGGTGGCGATCGACCACCGGGTCGGCTGCCGCCACTCCCGGACCGCCTCGAACAGTGCCGGAAAGCCGAGCCCGCCGACGATGGTGCCGGCCGCCAGCGGCAGGGTGACCCAGGCGTCCGTGGAGAAGGCGACCAGGTTGTCGGTGTAGAGGGCGAATCCGCCGTTGTTGAAGGCCTGGACGGCGTGGAAGACGCTGTTCCCGAGGGCCCGGTCGAACGGGTAGTCGTACGCGATCCAGAGCCGGGCGGTCAGGATCGCGGTGATGACCGCCTCGCAGGCCAGCGCGAGGCCGGCGATGCGCAGCAGCAGCCGGCGTACGTCGCCGATGCCGAACTCGGCGGTCTCGGCCTGCACCAGCAGCCGGCTGCGCAGCCCCAGCCGCCGGGCCACCACCAGGATCACCAGGGTCGCCCCGGTCACGATACCGAGGCCACCGACCTGGGTGAGTACGGTGATCATCACGAGCCCGAACTCGTTCCAGTAGTTCGGGGTGTCCACCACCGTCATCCCGGTCACCGAGACCGCCGAGGTGGCGGTGAACAGGGCGGTCAGGAACGGGGTGTGCCGGTACTCGCTGGTGGCCCAGGGCAGCATCAGCAGCCCGGTGCCGACCAGGATCGTCACCAGGAAACCGAACGGCACGAGCCGTACGGGGTGACGAAGAAGCCGGCGCACCAGACAATCTTCCTTTTACGCCCCGCGTCGGGTGTGGAAACCGGCATCCCGAGGGCACCCTGCTGCCGACGCGGGCGCCAGCGGCCGTTGCCGGATGCCTCAGATCAGCGGTTGCTGATAGCGGCGGGACAGGAGCGGAAGGTCCGGCTCACCGAACTTCTCCACCAGGGCCGCGAACCGGGCCACCTTGTCCTCGCCGAACCGTCGTACGCCGGCAGCATAGGACGCCGGGGTCACGAAGGTGGGCGGCGTCGTCTTGCTGTGAAACTTGTCCGCGTACATCACCAGTTGCTCCTCCGCGGTGTCGGCCGTGTAGTCGTCCACCGGCAGCGGCAGGCGCTGCCGCAGCACGTCCTCGCGGGTGAGCCCGACACCGGTGTGGTGGGAGCAGAACCTGCCGAGCAGCTCAGAAAGGCCAAGATCACGTACCAGCGCGTGCCCCAGCACCCCGTGGCGGATGTAGTTCTCCCGATCGAGCTGCCCCGCCGCGCCGTACAGGCGGTAGACGCCGATGTCGTGCAGGAGACTCCCCGCACGTACGAGAGCGACGTCGAGGGCCGCGGGGTGCCTGTCGAGCAGTTGCTCCGCCACGGCGCAGACGATCTGGCAGTGGGTGTAGACGAGATCGAAGGCTTCCTCGGTCGGCGCGAACCGTTCGTGCAGTGCCCGGATCTGCTCGTCGGTGGGGAGGGCCGTCGTGCGATCGATCGTCAAGTGCCCGTACCTGCTTCGCAGCTCGTCGTAGCTCACGCCGTCGGCCCGTTCGACAGTCGGTTCTCGGGGATGCCCCACACATGAGGGCAGCTCGACAGGAGGCGGTGGGGCGTCAGTGGTGGGGTCGGCGACGATCCTGCCCTACTTGCTCGAGCAACTGCAACCAGTCGTGATGCGGCGATGACGGAGGGCTCGACCAGCGCAAGGTTGCCGTCCACGCGGTTCGTGGCGCACCTGCCCGTGCTCGCCGCCGACCCGCACGCCGTGAAGCGGGCGGCCCGGACGGGGGCCGGCCGGGCGATGGCGCGCGGCGACACAGGGGCGCTTCCGTCGATGGCCGCCGCGCCCATCGCGGACGTACGGCGTCACAGTCGTGGGGCCGGCGCTGTAAGGCCCGGCCATTCCACCCCTGTTACTTGTGTGTTTCGGCCACATAGCCCGTGGGTGACGTCACTCCTAGCGTGAGCCGTCATATGAGTTCCCTACCTCCGAGTCCTCACGTGGAGTCGCAATGACGGTCCGGACGACGCGGCGGGTGTTCCTCTCCGCCGCCACGATGATGGCCGCGGCGCTCGCCGCCACGGCCTGTGGCAGCCCGCAGGACACCGCCTCCGGTGGCGGTGACAGTGCCGCCCCGGTGAAGGTTGGCCTGGTCTACTCCCAGTCGGGAGCCCTCGCCAGCTACGGCAAGCAGTACATCGAGGGTTTCAAGGCCGGTCTCGACTTCGCCACCAAGGGCACCAACAAGGTGGGCGACCGGGCCGTCGAGGTCACCGAGGTCGACGACGCGGGTGACCCGGCGAAGGCGGTCTCCGCGGCCAAGGACCTGATCGGCAAGGGCAGCAGGATCATCGCGGGCTCGACGGCCTCGGGCGTGGCCCTCCAGGTCGCCCCGATCGCCGCGCAGAACAAGGTCCTCTTCATCTCCGGGCCGGCCGCCACCGATGCGGTGACCGGCGCGAACAAGTACACGTTCCGGTCCGGGCGGCAGTCGTACCAGGACGTGGTCACCGCCAAGTCGTTCATCGGCGACCCGGCCGGCAAGAAGGTCGTGGTCTTCGCCCAGGACGGCGCCTTCGGCGATGCCAACGAGGCCGCCGTCAAGGCCGTCATCGGCGGTGCGGGCGCGACCGTCAGCAGCGTCCGGGCGCCGGCCAGCGCCACCGAGTTCACCCCGTTCGCCAGCCAGATCAAGTCCGCCAAGCCGGACCTGCTCTTCGTCGCCTGGGCCGGCACCACCGCCCCCGCGATGTGGCAGACGCTCGACCAGCAGGGTGTGCTCTCCTCCACCACGGTCGTCACCGGCCTGGACATCCGCGCCTCGTGGCCGACCTTCGGCGCCGCCGGCAGCAAGATCTCCTTCCTGTCGCACTACTTCGACGGGGCCTCCGACAACGAGGCCGCGAAGGCGCTGAAGGCCAAGGTCGGCACCGTCGACCTGTTCCACCCCGACGGCTTCGCCGCCGCGCAGATGGTCGTCCGCGCCATCTCCGAAGGCGGCGACGACGTCGAAAAGATGATCACGGGGCTGGAGGGCTGGAGCTTCGACGGGGTCAAGGGCAGGATGACCATCCGCGCCGAGGACCACGCGCTGCTCCAGCCGATGTTCCAGGCCAAGCTGACCGGCAGCGGCACCACGTTCACGGCCACGGCCCAGAAGGCGCTGACCGGGGACGAGTCCGCGCCGCCGGCCGTGGCGATGAAGGGCTGACACCAGATGCTCGCCACCCGCGGTCTGACCTGGCGGATCGGTGAGGTCGCCATCGTCGACAGCGTCTACCTCGACCTGGCGCCCGGGGAGTTCCTCGGCGTCATCGGGCCCAACGGCGCCGGCAAGACCTCACTGTTCAACCTGATCACCGGCATCCGCCGGGCCACGGAAGGACGGATCACCCTCGACGGGGAGGACATCGGCTCCCTCCCGCCGCACCGGCGGGCCCGCCTCGGGCTCGGCCGTACCTTCCAGGCATCCTCGGTCTTCGGCTCGCTCAGCGTGCGGGAGAACGTCCGGCTCGCCGTGCAGGCGCACCGCGGGGGCTCGATGAAGCTGTGGCGGCGGGCGGCGGCCGACCGGGAGGTCGCCGCCGTCGCCGACGCGGCGCTCGACCGGGTCGGCCTCGCCCACCGGGGTACGGCGCTGGCCGGCACCCTCGCCCACGGCGAGAAGCGGAAGCTGGAGATCGCCCTGCTGCTCGCCGGGGAGCCCCGGGTCATGCTGCTCGACGAGCCGATGGCCGGGGTCAGCGCCGAGGACGTGCCCGAGCTGGTCTCGGTGATCCGCTCGCTCACCGGCGACAGCGGCCGGTCGGTGCTGATGGTCGAGCACCACATGGACGTCATCCTGGAGCTGGCCGACCGGATCGCCGTGATGCACCACGGCGCGCTGCTGGCCTGCGACACCCCGGAGACGGTGATGGCCAACCCCACCGTGCAAGAGGCCTACCTGGGGGAGTCGCTCTAGTGGAACCCATTCTCAGCGTGGAGGACCTGTCGGTCCGCATCGCCGGGCTGCACATCCTCCAGGGGGTGTCCTTCACGGTCGCCCCGACCGGCGTCACCGTCCTGCTCGGGCGCAACGGCGTGGGCAAGACGACCACGCTGCGCGCGATCGTCGGCCTCACCCCGCCCGCCGGCGAGGTGCGCGGCGCCGTCCGGATGGGCGCCCAGAGCCTGCTGGCCCGGCCGACCCACCGGCTGGTCCGCGGCGGGCTGGGCTACGTGCCGGAGGACCGGTGCGTCTTCGCCGGGCTCACCGTCGCGGAGAACCTCCGGCTCGCCGAGCGGCGGGGCAGCATCCCGGCGTACGACAAGGTCTTCGCGCTCTTCCCGGAGCTGGACCGGCGCGGACGGCAACGGGCCGGCTCGCTCTCCGGCGGGCAGCAGCAGATGCTGGCGATCGGCCGGGTGCTGCTCAACGACAACCGGCTGCTGCTGGTCGACGAGCCCACCAAGGGGCTGGCGCCGAAGGTGGTGACCGAGGTGGCCGAGGTGCTGGAACGGGTCGCCGAATCCGTGCCGGTGCTGCTGGTCGAGCAGAACCTGGCCGTGGTCCGGCGGCTCGCCCGGGACGCGGTCGTGCTGGCCGCCGGCCAGGTGGCCTGGACCGGCGACGCGCAGGAACTGCTGCTGGAGACCGCCCTGACCAAGTCGCTGCTGGGCGTGGGCTCGGCGGAGGGACACCACGCCGCCGGTACGCCGGCCGCAGTGCGGAAGGACCGGCACTGATGGACACCGTCATCCTGCTCACGCTGACCGGGCTCGGCCTGGCGGCGCTCTACTTCCTGGTCGCCAGCGGCCTGTCCCTGGTCTTCGGCCTTGCCGACGTGCTCAACTTCGCGCACGGCGTGTTCCTCGGCGTCGGCGCGTACGGGACCTGGTGGGCGGCGCACAACCTGCCCGGCGCCGGGTCGGACGGCTTCGGCTTCGTCGTCTCGGTCGCCTTCGGGGTGGCCGCCGGCACGCTGGTGGCGGTGCTGGTCGAGCTGGTGCTGATCCGGCCGCTCTACTCCCGCACCATCGAGCAGGTGCTGGTCACCGTCGGTCTCTCGCTGGCCGGCGTGGCGCTGCTCCAGGCCACCTGGGGCGCGGACGCCCGGCCGTTCCCGCGCCCCGAGTGGACCCGGCAGGTCACCACGATCCTCGGCGCGAACGTGCCCAACGGCGGCCTGCTGCTGATCATCGCCGCGGTGCTGGTGCTCGGCGCGATCCTGGCCTTCCTCCGCTGGACCCGCTACGGCCTGGTGATCCGGGCCGGGGTCGAGAACCGGGAGATGGTCACCGCGCTCGGCATCGACGTGCGCAAGGCGTTCACCCTGGTCTTCGCCATCGGCGGGGCGGCGGCGGCGCTGGCCGGCGCGCTCGGTGGCGTCTACTTCGGCACCGTCTCGCCCGGCCAGGGCGGCTCGCTGCTGATCTTTGCGTTCATCGTGGTGGTCATCGGCGGCATGGGCTCGGTGACCGGGTCCGCGTACGCGGCGGTCGCCGTCGGCCTGACCCAACAGTTCGTCAACTACTACGGCACCTCCGGGCTGGGCGACATCTGCGTGGTCGCGCTGCTGGCCGTGGTGCTGCTGCTGCGCCCGCAGGGCATCGCCGGAAAGGTGGCAACGGCATGACCGAGGTCAAGAGCCCCGAGGTTCCGGCTCCGCCCGCGGCGGTGCCCGACGAGTTGACCCCGCAGCGGGGACGGTGGCACGGGCTGCGCCCCTACCTGCCGCTGGTCCCGCTGGTGGTCGCGCTGATCCTGCCGTACTCCACGCTGCACCTGCCGGGCGTCTTCGAAGGGGCGCTGAACTCCCCGGGCACCCTGCAACTGCTCGCCGTCTGCCTGGTCTTCGGCGGTCTGGCCGCCGGGTACGACCTGCTGTTCGGGCGGACCGGGATGCTCTCCTTCGGGCATGCCCTCTACTTCGCCGCCGGCGTCTACGGCACCGACATCCTGATCACCAAGGCGGGACTGCCGCTGTGGCAGGCGGGGTTGCTCGCGATCACCGGTGGGACGATCCTCGCCGCGCTGCTCGGGGCGGTGGCGCTGCGTACCGTCGGCATCGCGTTCGCCATGGTGACGCTCGCCTTCGCCCAGGTCGGGGCGATCCTGGTGGCCCGCGACTTCGGCGGGCTCACCGGCGGCGAGGAGGGGCTGCCGCTGGACGTCTCCGGGCTGCCGGAGGGGCTGGTCGGGGTTACCAACACCGTCAACCTCTACTGGCTGGCGTTGGCGTACCTGGTCGTGGTGGTCTTCGTGGTGCACCGGGTCTCCGGCTCGCCGACCGGGCGGGTGCTCGCCGGGCTGCGCGACGACGAGCGGCGGATCGGGGTGCTCGGGCTCGACCCGTACCGGTTCAAGCTGGTGGCGTTCACCCTGGCCGGCGGGCTGGCGGCGGCCGGGGGCGTGGTCTACGTCCTGATCGTCGGCGGCGCCTCGCCGCACATCACCTCCTCCGAGTGGACCCTGGGGCTGCTGGTCATGGTGGTGCTCGGCGGGCCGGGCACCCGGTGGGGTCCGGTGATCGGCGGCATCCTCTACATGTACCTGGACCACCGCCTGGTCGCGTTCGGCACGTCCGACGCGGTGGAGGCCCTGCCGGCGTTCCTGAGCAACCCGCTGTCCCAGCCGCTCTTCGTGCTGGGCACCGTCTTCATCCTGGCCGTCTACTTCTTCCCCGGCGGCCTGGCCAGCCTGGCCCCGCGCCTGACACTCCTACGCCACACCCTCCGCACCCCCACCCGCCGCCCCTGACGCCCCGACCCCCACCCCCCTGTTGATCAAGAGGTTGTTGCCGCGACACGCCGCTGCCGGAGGCGAAAACTTCATGATCGACGAGGGTGGGGGTTCGGGTGGGCGGGGGTGTCCGTCGTAGCTGGTAGAAATGCCGGATGGGTGTGGATCGGACGGCGGTACGGGAGCGGGCCGAGGCGGTGCTGCGGCGGCTGGCCGGCGAGCACGCCCGGCTCCGCGAGGACCAGTGGCGGGCGATCGAGGCGTTGGTGGTCGACCGCCGCCGGGTGCTCTGCGTGCAGCGCACCGGGTGGGGCAAGTCGGCGGTCTACTTCGTGGCGACCGCCCTGCTGCGCGACCCGGGCGAGCGGGGCGGGACAGCCGGGCCGACCGTCATCGTCTCGCCGCTGCTGGCGCTGATGCGTAACCAGGTCGAGTCGGCGGCCCGGGCCGGCATCCGGGCCCGCACCATCAACTCCGCCAACCTCGACGAGTGGGACGAGATCACCACCGAGATCCAGGCCGGCGCCGTGGACGTGCTGCTGATCAGCCCCGAGCGGCTCAACAACCCGGACTTCCGGGACACCGTGCTGCCGAAGCTGGCGGCCACCACCGGCCTGCTGGTGGTCGACGAGGCGCACTGCGTCTCCGACTGGGGGCACGACTTCCGGCCGGACTACCGCCGGCTGCGTACCTTCCTGGGCAACCTGCCCGAACACACCCCGGTGCTGGCCACCACGGCCACCGCCAACGCCCGGGTCACGGCCGACGTGGCCGAGCAGTTGGGCGACGCCCTCGTGCTGCGGGGCAGCCTGGACCGGGAGTCACTGCGGCTGGGTGTGGTCGAGCTGCCCAACCCGGCGCACCGGCTGGCCTGGCTCGCCGACCACCTAGACCGGCTCCCCGGCTCGGGCATCGTCTACACGCTCACCGTCGCCGCGGCGGGGGAGACCGCAGAGTTCCTCCGCTCCCGGGGCTACGCCGTCGCCTCCTACACCGGCCAGGCCGAGGACGCCGACCGGCGGGCCGCCGAACAGGACCTGCTGGACAACAAGATCAAGGCGCTGGTCGCCACCAGCGCACTGGGCATGGGTTTCGACAAGCCCGACCTCGGCTTCGTGGTGCACCTCGGCGCGCCACCGTCCCCGATCGCGTACTACCAGCAGGTCGGCCGCGCCGGCCGCGCCGTCGCGCACGCCGAGGTGCTGCTGCTGCCCGGCGTCGAGGACGCCGCGATCTGGCGCTACTTCGCCTCGCTCGCCTTCCCGCCGGAGGAGCAGGTACGCGCCGTGCTGGCCGCCCTGCACACCGACCGCCCGCTCTCCACCCAGGCCCTCGAACCGATCGTCGACCTGCGCCGGGCCCGGCTGGAACTGATGCTCAAGGTGCTCGACGTCGACGGCGCGGTCCGCCGGGTGCGCGGCGGCTGGCTCGCCACCGGCGAGCCCTGGGTCTACGACGAGGCCCGGCTGCGCCGCGTCGCCCAGGCGCGCACCGCCGAGCAGCAGGCCATGCGGGAGTACGCGACCACCGCCGACTGCCGGCTGCGCTACCTGCGCGAGCGCCTGGACGACGCCGGGGCCGCCGACTGCGGCCGGTGCGACCGTTGCGCCGGCCCGCTGTTCACGCCCGACGTGTCCGACGTGGCGCTGACCGCCGCGCAGACCTTCCTCGGCCGGCCCGGCGTGGAGATCGCCCCGAAGAAGCTCTGGCCGACCGGGCTGGAGGCGGTGGGCGTACCACTCAAGGGGCGGATCGCCCCGGCGGAACAGGCGCTGGCGGGGCGCGCGGTGGGGCGGCTGTCCGACCTGGGGTGGGGTGGCCGGCTGCGCGACCTGGTCGGGCCGGAGGCGGCGGACGTCGCCGTTCCCGACGACGTGGCCGCCGCCGTGGTCGAGGTGCTGAAGGCGTGGGCGCACGGCGACGAGCGGTGGCCGCGCCGCCCGGTCGGTGTGGTCGCGGTCGGCTCGCGACGTCGGCCCCGGCTGGTCGGCTCGCTCGCCGAGCGGATCGCCGCCGTCGGCCGGCTGCCGTTGCTCGGCCAGGTGACACCGACCGGCGCGCCCGTCGGCGGCCCGCGCGGCAACAGCGCCCAGCGGGTACGCGCCCTGCACGGCGCCTTCACCGTGCCGGACGAACTGGCCGGCGTCCTCGCCGGGCTCGACGGGCCGGTGCTCCTCGTCGACGACCTGGTCGACTCGGGCTGGACGATGACGATGGCCGCCCGCGAGCTGCGTCGGGCCGGCGCCCCCGACGTGCTTCCCCTTGCGCTGGCCGTGGCCGGCTGAGCCGCCCGCTGCCCGCCGCCCGCTGCCCGCCGCCCGCTGCCCGCCGCCCGCTGCCCGCCGCCTGTCGCCCGCCAGGTCACCTCCGAGGCTGCCCGCTGCCCGCCGCCTGTCGCCCGCCAGGTCACCTCCGAGGCTGCCCGCTGCCCGCCGTCGGCTGTTCGCCGTTCGCCGTCGGCTGCCCGCCGTCGGCTGCCCGCCGTCGCCCGTCGGCCGTCGTCGGCCGTTCGCCGCGCCCGGCAGGGTGCCTGAGCTACGCCGACGGCGTTGCCGGTTCGGTCGGGAAAGTTCCGGTGGGGCGGGACTGCGACCGCCGCCACGCCGCACCACCGGCGGGCCGGTGCGGTGCCGAGGGGCGGTAGCGTGGGCGGCATGACCGATGACCAGCCCGGCCGCGAGCGGGACGGCGGCGGTGCCTGACCAGGCGTCGGCCATGTCCGACCAGGCGTCGACGGACCAGCCCGACCAGGTACCGCCCGCCCCGGAGCAGGCGCCGGACATCCCGGATCAGGTTTCGCCTGCCCCGGAGCAGAGGCCGGACGCGCCGGAGCAGGTGTCGGCCGCGCCGGAGCAGGTGTCGGCCGTGCCGGAGCAGAGCACCGTCCGGCTGGCGCTGGTGGTCGGCGGGTTGGTGCTCGCCGTCCTGCTCGGTTTCGGCCTCGGTCGGCTCAACGGCGGCCCGTCCGTGACGGCGGAGCCGGACAGTGCCCTCACCAGCCACGCCCACGAGCCCGGCACCGGTGCCCACGAGCACGGTGCGGACCAGGCCGAGGCGGCGCAGGCCGGCGGCCTCTCGGTCAGTTCGGCGGGCTACACGCTCACCCCGCTGTCGGCCACGTTCACCGCCGGCCGTCCGGGCGAACTGCGCTTCCAGGTACGGGACGCGCAACGCCGCCCGGTGACCCGGTTCGCGGTCGTGCACGACAAGCCGATGCACCTGATCGTGGTGCGCCGCGACCTGACCGGCTACCAGCACCTGCACCCGACGATGGCGGCCGACGGCACCTGGTCGGTGCCGCTGGCGCTGCCGCAGCCGGGCGTCTGGCGGGCGTACGCCGACTTCACCGCGCTCGCCGACGACGGCCGGCAGACGGCGGTGACGCTCGGGGTCGACCTGTCCGCGCCGGGCGGCTACCAGCCGAGGCCGCTGCCGGCACCGGCGTCCTCGGCCACGGTCGACGGGTTCACCGTCGGCTACCAGGGCACCCCGCAGGCCGGCGTGACCGTGCCACTGGTCTTCCGCGTCGACTCGCCCGACGGGACTGCCACGCTGGAGCGCTACCTCGGCGCGTACGGGCACCTGGTCGCCCTGCGCGAGGGGGATCTCGGCTACCTGCACGTCCACCCCGAGCCGCAGCCGGTTGACGGGGCGGTGACGTTCTGGGTGACCACGCCCGACCCGGGCCGGTACCGGCTCTACCTGGACTTCCAGGTCGCCGGCGTGGTGCGGACCGCCGAGTTCACGCTCACCGTGCCCTGACGAGGTGTAGGGAAGGGGCCCTTCCTTACACGAAGCATCGGTGGCCGGTGGGGCTGCGGTGAGGGCTCAGCCGGCGCGACGGATCGGGCGGCGGGCCAGGTAACGCAGCAGGTCGCGGATGTGGTGCTTCTCCTCGGCCGGCACGGTCGGATCGGCGAGTCGTTGCAGGATCACCCGCACGTCCGCCTCGACGGGCCCGTCGTCGACGCGCCGCCGGGGTGCGGGGCCGGCATCAGGCAGGCCGAGCGCACGGAACGCGGCCGCGACCGGCAGGTCCAGCGCGGCGCAGAAGCCGCGCACCTTGGCCAGTTCGGGGTAGTCCTGCCAGTCCCCGGCGAGCCAACGGAACACGGTCGACCGGCCGACGCTGGTGTGGGACGCCAGGTCGGTGACGGTCCAGCCGCGTTCCTCACGAGCGTCGTCGATAGCGCGCCGCACGAAACGTGCGAAGGCCATCTGCGGCGAAACCTCTACGGAACCCATACCTGCGGGTCTTCCCTCCCGACCGGCACCGGCGGTGCGCCTCCGAGGGTAGTACGGAAAGGCTGGGAAACAATTGACTGATCGACCAGACCGTCCCGTGTACGGGACCTCACACCGTCCGGAATGGCGCGGATCACATCCGGACGGGATGGGCGACGGCCGACGTCGCTCAGGTGACCGGGGCTCCAGCGAAGCTCCGGGCGACGACGAGCAGTGCCCGACCCGCGTGGCGTGACGACCCGCAGCAGCTGTGGAACCTGGTCGCCGATGCACGTCGGCGGGACCGCCAGCCCCGTCAGGCCCGAGCGTGCCACCACCATCGGCGGGCGCCACTGATGGCGGCCGGTAACGCGCGAGCACCCCGGTGATCAGGACACCATGGACCTTACCCGGCTGTTTTAGGGTCCATGGCGTCCTGATCACCGGGGCGGGCGCTGGTGGGTGGTGTGCTCGTCCGGTGGGCAGCAACTTCGAGCCGGGCGTCTCCGCCGCGCGGCGGCCTTGGCCGGGAGGTTGTCCGGGTGACGTTCCGATTAGTGGGCCGCTGCGACGTCGTCCGGCACCGGGGTGTCGGCGGTCGGGGTGACGTCCGGCGTGGACGGCGGCAGTAGCGCCTCCAGTGCCGGGCTCACCGCCCACTGGTCGACGAGTTCCCGGTACTCCGCCCGCTGGGCGGCGGTCGGCGCGGTGCCGGTGCGTCGTGCCCGGATGAGCAGGTTGCGCGGAGTGTGCCGGGAGTCGACGAACTCCACCACCTCGGCCCGGTAGCCGTGCAGGCGGAGCAGCCCGGCCCGCAGCGCGTCGGTGAGGACGTCCGCGAAGCGCTCGCGGAGGATGCCCTGCCGGGTCAGCAGCTCGTACGGTGCCGGAGTCGGCCGCGTACGCAGCTGGGCCGCTACGTCGTGGTGGCAGCACGGGGCGGCGAGCACCCAGCGGGCCTGCCAGCGCACCGCCCGGGCCAGCGCCTCGTCGGTGGCGGTGTCGCAGGCGTGCAGGGCCAGCACCAGGTCGGGGGCGGGTTCCACGACGGCGTCGGCGATCGTGCCGGCCACGAAGCTGACCCGGTCGGCCCAGCCCAGTCGCTCGGCCAGTTCGGTGTTGCGCCGCCGCTGGTCCTCCCGGACGTCCACGCCGACCAGTTCGACGTCGACCCCCCGCCGCGCCAGCCACCGGTACGCGGCGAAGGTCAGGTACGCGTTGCCGCAGCCCAGGTCGACCACCCGCAGCGGCCCCGTCAGGTCGTCCGGGAGGGTCGCCGCCAGGGCCCGCAGGAAGGCGTCGACCTGGCGCCGTTTCGCCGCCGAGCCGCCGATCTCGGCGAAGATCGGGTCCCCGGGGTCGAGCAGGTACTCCTTCGCCCGGTCGTGCCCGCCCGGCTCGGCGGCCGGTCGGGCCGCGGCGGCCCGGTGCACCTGCGCCTCGCCGGACTTGGTGACCCGCAGTTGGAGCGTCGTGTCGGCCGTCTCCACGTGCCAGTTGCCGAACGGCTCGGCGAGCAGCGCGTCCACCGCCGCGTCCGCTTCCGGGCCGGGGGCCACGTTGCGGGTGTACGGGCGGGAACCGTCGGAGGTGGAGATCTGCAACCGGGGGCCGGCCTTGAGGCCGACCGGCCGCAGTTCGGCGCGGAGCACCGAGGGCCGGTGTCCACGTCGGCGTCCGGCGGCCACCGCACGGGTGAGCGCAGGGTCGAGCAGCAGTGCCCGGACCTCGGTCAGGGCGGCGTCCAGGGGTTCGGGCATTGCTCCATCTTCCTGCTCGGTCGGACCCGCCCCGATCGCGGGACGCGTCGGTCAGGTGCCTGGCGCACCAGGCCCAGGACCGACCCGCCCCGATCGCGGGACGCGTCGGTCAGGTGCCTGGCGTACCAGGTCCAGAAGGACGTCCCCGCACCGGAGACCGGTACGGGGACGTCGGACGTGCACGGGTCAGTCGGCGGTCGCCTCGGCCGGCGTACCGGCGGCGGAGCCACCGCCACCACGACGGCGCCGGCGGCGGCGGGGCTTCGGGGCCTCGCCCTCGGCGGCGGCCGGAGCATCGGTGGCCTCGGCGGTGATCACCGTGGTCGGCTCGCCCGAGACGGTCTCGCCGGCGCGGCGACGCCGGCGGCGACGCGGGATGCGGGTGCCCTCCTCGGCGGTGTCGGCCGGCGCCTCCGCCTCCGGCACGTCGGCGGCACTACTGGCGCGGCGTGGACGGCGCTCGCCGCGACCGCCGCCCTCGCCCCGACCGCGGCCCTCGCCGCTCCGGGAGCCCCTGCCCTCGCCCCGGCGGGACCGGCCGCCGCCGAGGTCCTCCTCGACCTCGGCCGACAGCCCGGCGCGGGTGCGCTCCGCGGTCGGCAGGGTGCCGCTGACCTCGGTGGAGATGCGCAGGTCGGTGTAGAGGTGCGGGGAGGTGTGGTACGTCTCCGGGGGCTCCGGCATCTCCAGGCCCAGCGTCTTGTCGATGATCCGCCAGCGGGGCATGTCGTCCCAGTCGACGAAGGTCACCGCGACGCCGGTCGCCCCGGCCCGGCCGGTACGGCCGATCCGGTGGGTGTAGGTGTCCTGGTCCTCGGGGCAGTCGTAGTTGATGACGTGCGTGACGCCGCTGACGTCGAGCCCGCGCGCCGCCACGTCGGTGGCGACCAGGATGTCGATCTTGCCGGCCCGGAACGCCCGCAGCGCCCGCTCCCGCGCGCCCTGCCCGAGGTCGCCGTGCACGGCGGCGACCGCGAAGCCCCGGAAGTCGAGGTCCTCGGCGACCCGGTCGGCGGCCCGCTTGGTGCGGGTGAAGATCATGGTCAGCCCGCGCCCCTCGGCCTGGAGGATGCGGGCCACGATCTCGACCTTGTTCATCGAGTGGGTGCGGTAGACCAGCTGCTCGGTCTGCGGCGACGGCCCGGTCTCGGCGGTGTGCCCGGCGTGGATCGTCACCGGGTGGCGCAGGAACCGCCGGGAGAGGGTGACGATCGGGTCCGGCATCGTCGCCGAGAAGAGCATGGTCTGCCGGTCCTCCGGCAGCATCGCGAGGATCCGCTCGACGTCGTCGAGGAAGCCCAGGTCGAGCATCCGGTCGGCCTCGTCGAGGACCAGCGCGTGCACCCGGTCCAGGCGCAGGTGCTTCTGCTTCGCCAGGTCCAGCAGCCGGCCGGGCGTGCCGACCAGGATCTCCACGCCCTTGCGCAGCGCGTCGACCTGCGGCTCGTACGCCACGCCGCCGTAGATCGGCAGCACCCGGACGCCCCGGGTGCGGCCCGCGGCGGCGAGGTCCTTGGCCACCTGGATGCCCAGCTCGCGGGTGGGTACGACGACCAGCGCCTGCGGCACGCCGTTGCCGCCCTCGCCCGGCGCGAAGACCCGCTCCAGCAGCGGTACGCCGAAGCCGAGGGTCTTGCCGGTGCCGGTGGGCGCCTGGCCGATCAGGTCGGTGCCGCGCATCGCGATCGGGAGCGCGTACTCCTGGATGGCGAAGGCGCGGGTGATGCCGGCGTCGGCCAGCGCGTCGACGGTCTCCTGACGCGCGCCCAGCTCGGCGAAGGTGGGTGCCTCCGGGCGCACCGGAGCGGTGGCGGCCAGTTCCTGGCCGTCCAGCAGATCTTGAGTCAGCTCGCTCATATGGATTTGGGGGTGCCCTCTCGTGGGTGCGCCCCGTCATGTCCTCAGGGCGCGTTCGGTGTGGCGCGGGCCACACGGTCGGCGGCAGACTGCCTTGCCGGACCGGGCCGCACGCGCGCCGCGGGCCTCACACTTCGACCGGACCGGCTGATCGGTTGGACCACCCTGGCCAGGTCGGCGCCCACGGCAACTGTTCCATGCTACCTGAACCGGTCCGAGGGCGTCCTGATTCCGCGCGCACGCGCCACGCCGGGGGCAACCCGTGTGATCTGTGCCACCTCTGGCCGGATTGCCTGCGGGCGGTAGCCTGCGCTCGTGTCCGCGCCCGATCTGCCCGCCCACGCCGTCATCGACCTGCTCGGCCTGGTGGCCCTCGGCGAGCTGCTCGCCTTCGAACGGATGGCCGTCGACGCCCGGCTCGCCCCCGACCTGCGCAGGCGGGCGGCACTCGGCGAGATGGCCGCCGCCGAGATCGGGAACTACCGCCGGCTGGCCGACCGGCTCGCCGCGCTCGGCGTACTCCCCGACGACGCCATGGTGCCGTACGTCGGGGCACTCCAGGTATACCACGACTCGACCGAGCCGAGGGACTGGGCGGAGGCGGTGACGAAGGCGTACGTGGGCGACGCCATCACCGACGACTTCCTCCGGGAGGTCGCCATCGCCCTGGCCGAGCCGGACCGTCAGCTCGTCCTCGACGTGCTGCACGACTCGTCGTACGCCGACTTCGCCGTCGCCGAGATCCGGGCGGCCGTCGAGGCCGATCCGAGGGTGGCCGGCCGGCTCTCGATGTGGGCGCGGCGACTGGTCGGCGAGGCGCTGTCACAGGCCGGCCGGGTGGCCGCCGCCGAGCGGGGGGCGTTCACCGCGCTCATCGCACAGGGCGGACAGATGGACGTGCAGGGGCTGTTCCGGCGGATGACCGAGGCGCACTCCGTGCGGATGGCCGCCGCCGGGCTGAACAACTGACCGCGGCCGGCGGTCCGCGACGGGCGATCGTCGGTCACCCGTCGCGGTCGACCGGACCACTCAGCGGACGGTGAACCCGACCGCGCGCGGCGACGCCTCGGCGATCTCGACGTAGGCGACCTTGCTGACCGGCACGATCACCCGCCGGCCCTTCTCGTCGGTCAGGGAGAGGGTGCCCTCGTCCTTGCCGAAGGCGTCGGTCACGATCTGCTCGATCTCGGCCGGCGACTGCGCGCTCTCCAGGACCAGCTCACGGGGCGCGTACTGCACGCCGATCTTGACCTCCACTGTGCCTCCTCATTCGGGCGAAAGAGCCGCCGATGGGAAGGCTATCCGATCTCGGGGCCGGATGTTCAGGCTGACTCACCTTGCAGCGGGAAGCTGGCGATGCCCCGCCAGGAGAGGGCGGCGACCAGTGCCTCCGCCTCGGCCTTGGGCAGCTGCCGGCCACGGGCCAGCCAGAACTGCGCGGCGGTCTCGGCCGCGCCGACCAGGCCGGAGGCGAGCAACTCGGCGTGCGCCCGGCTGATCCCGGTGTCGGAGATGATGGTGTCGGTGATCGCCGCTATGCAGCCCTGCTCCACCCGCGCGACGCGCTGCCGCACCGCCGGGTCGTTGCGCAGGTCGGACTCGAAGACGAGGCGGAACGCCTCGCTCTCGTGGTCGACGAAGTCGAAGTACGCCCGCACCGACGCGCTGACCCGCTCCTTGTTGTCGTTGGTGCCGCGCATGGCGTCGTCCACCTTCGCGAGGATCGCGTCACAGTGCGTGTCCAGCAGGGCGAGGTAGAGCTCCATCTTGCCGGGGAAGTGCTGGTACAGCACCGGCTTGGAGACTCCCGCCCGTTCGGCGATGTCGTCCATCGCGGCTGCGTGGTAGCCCTGGGCGACGAACACCTCCTGGGCAGCGGCGAGCAGCTGCTTGCGGCGCGCGGAACGGGGCAGGCGGGTGGGCCGGCCGGCGGTCTGGGCACCGTTCCCCGCAGTGGTCATGGGAACCTCCGAGTTCTTCGTACGAGCCGGCATATCACCCGAACCGGCCGGGCCCCGAGGGCCCGTCGCGGAATTGGCCCGCCGCTGTAACTTATCGCCACTGTCACCACACGGTAGCCTCAGCGGGGGCGACCAAGGAGCGCGCGGTGAGTGAAACAGGGCAACCCGGTGCCGCCACCCCGGGAGAGCACGGCGACGGGACGGGTCCGCAGGACGACCTGGCCCGTTCCGGCGGCGGGTGGGCGCCCCCGTCGGCTGGTTGGGCCCGGGGCGGGGACATCTCCGGCCCCCGTGAGCCGGCCTCGCCGTGGGGTTCGCCCGACCAGACTCCCGGCTGGGCCGCCTCGTCGCCGCGACACGGCGACCTGCCGCCGCCGCTGCCCGGGCCGCCAACCGAGCCACCGGCCCGAGTCAACGGCTATCACGCCAACGGGGTGGACCACGCCGCCGACGACGCGCCGGTCAACCGCCAGGTCCCGGTGAGTGCCCCGCCCGGCATCCTCGGCGAGCAGCGCCGCGACCCGGGCAACGACCGGCTGGTGGTGCCCGCGCAGCGCCCGGCGCCGCCGGTCGAGCAGCCGCCCGGGCCGCAGCACGGGTTCGCCGACCCCGAGACCGGTCCGCTCCGGCGTTCCCCCGACGACCCGTCGACCGGCCGCCAGGGTCGCTGGTCCGACCCCGGCCTGCCGACATCGGCGCCCCCGGCCGTCCAGGTCCCGCCCGTGGGCACGGCCGCCAGCGGCTTCGAGGTGCCGCCCGGCTTCCACGCGCCGACGGCCGACCGCGCCGCCGCCGAGGAAGACCCGTCGACCGCCGGCACGGCGCACGGCTGGGGCGAACACTTCCCGCCGGAGCCGCCGGCCACCGACCCGCACCCGTTCCCGTCGGCCACCGAGCGCCCGGCCGACGCGGCCTCCGCCGCCGGTGACCGCGCGGGCAGCGGCGATCGGGTCTCCGGCGCCGACCACGCGCTGGGCGCGGATCGCGCCTTCCGCGCCGACCACGGCCCCGATCCGGTCACCGCCGGCCCCGACGGCGCGGAGCGTTTCCCGGGCGTCGACCGGGAACCGTCGTCCGACCCGGCACCGGGCGGACCACGGCAGTCGGCCGCCGAGCGGTCGCCGACCGCCGAACCGGACTGGACCGGCCCGAACTGGAACCGCCCGAGCTGGGGTGCCGCGTGGGCGCCGCCCTGGTCCCGCGAGGAGCCCGAGTCGGCCGGCCGCCGTTCCCGGGAGGAGCCCGAGCCGGTCGGCCGTCGCGCCCGCGAGGAATCCGAGCCGGTCGGCCGCCGTGCCCGCGAGGAACAGCCGCCGGCCTGGGCCGGTGAGCCGCACCGGCCGTACGAGCCGCTGCGCGCCGAATCTCCCCGGCCCTACGATCCGCCCCGCGACTCCGGCGCTCCCTACGACGTCGCACAGACCGCGTCGGTGCCCCGACCGGCGTACGAGCGGCCGTCCGCCCCCGTCGACCCGTCGACGGGGCCCGGGGTCGAACCGTCGACCGAGCGGCCGGCCTGGGCGGCGGGCGGGCCGGTGACCGCGCCGGCGAGTGCGCCCCCGCTCGCGTACGCCCCGGAGGCCGCCGCTGCGGCGCCCCGCGCCGAGGACACCCCGGAACGGGTCACCCGGCCGTTCCGGCTCCGGCCGGAGAGCGGGGAGCCGGCCCCGAGGGCTCCGGGTGGCCCGCAGGCCGCCGCCGATCCCGTCGCCGAGGCTGCCACCAGCGGATTCGGGCGGCGTGACCGCGCCGCGTCCGGGCCCGCCCCGACGAGCGCACCGCCCTATGCGGCCCGCCGATCCGCCCCCGAGCCCGGGCGGACGCCCCCGCCGGCGGCCACCGACCGGGCACCGGATCCCGCGTCGGCGGTGTTGCCGCAGCGCGTCCCCGCGGAGCCGGACGTGCCCGTCGTGCCGGAGCCGCCAGCCGTGGAGCCACCTGCGGAAACCCCCGAACTCGCCCGCATCGCCACCCATCTGCGCCGCGACGACGAGCCCGCCCCGCTGCGGGAGCGCCCGGAGGGTTTCGACGTCAACGCCATCCTCGACGCCGTCCGCGGCGTGGCCGGCGTCCGCGACGCGGCGCTGCGCCGGACCCCGGCCGGCGCACACAGCCTGCGGCTCGACCTCGCCGACGGGGCCGACCCGGCCGAGGTGAGCCGGCAGGTCGCCCGCCTGCTCCAGGACCGGATGGGGCTGGCCGCAGCGCCGCAGAACGTGCCCGGCATGCCGGCCGCGCCCGCCCCGCCGGTGCGCCGCCGGTCGGCGGAGCCGCGCGGCACCGACAGCAGGGGCGCCGCGGCCCGCCCCGCCGAGCAGCCCTCCGCCGAGCCCCGGGTGCCCGGGGGCAGGGCGGCCGGCAGCCCGTCGGAGGGCGCGCCGACCCGTGCCGAACAGCGTCCCGAGGCGGCGCCCGAGGCCCCGCGCCGACGTCGGCAGCCCGCCGCCCCGCACCGGGGCCGGGCCACCGTGGAGGAGCCGGGCTCGCTCTCGGCCGCACCAGCCTGGGCTCCGGCCGGTGCCCCGCCGACGACCGTCGGCACGTCGTACTCCGGTGGGCAGGTGACGACGACGGAGACCGCGCCGTCCCGGCCGCTGGACACCGGCGGGGCGACGGGTCCGCGGGTGGTGATCGACCACGTCCAGGTGAGCACCTTCGGGCTCGACGCCACCGTGGAGGTACGCCTGCTCGCCGGCGGGGAGAGCGCCGCCGGCTACTCGACCGGGCCCGCCGTCGACGGGTACGTGCTGCGGCTCTGCGCGGTGGCCGCCGCGGCGGCGGTGGACGAGCTGCTACGCGGCGCGGAGGCCGGCCCCGACCGTGGGCGCTGCTTCGTCGAACACGCCGCCGTGGTGCCCTTCGGCAACTGCGACGTCGCGACGGTCGTGGTGCTGCTGGTCTGCGACGGCTGGGTGGAGCAGCTCGTCGGCTCCGCCCTGGTCGCCGGTGACCCCCGGCAGGCGGTCGTCCGGGCCACCCTGGCCGCGGTCAACCGTCGGCTGGAGGCACTGCTGGCCTGAGCGCCGGTCCGTCCGGCGCGGGCCGGGCAGACTGGAGTCATGAAGCGCGCCACCCTCCGGCCGGACGACCTTCTGCCCGTGCACTCGGTGCCACCGCCCTGGCCGGGGCGGGAGGTACGCCTCGACGGCACGGTGACGTACGTCCGGGACACGCCGGCCACCGCCTCCGGCGCGGAGCCGGCGCTCTACGTGCACGGGCTCGGCGGCTCGTCGCAGAACTGGACCGACCTGGCGTACCTGCTCACCGACCACCTCGACGGGCAGGCCATCGACCTGCCCGGGTTCGGCCGCAGCGAGCCGGGCCGCCGGTACACGGTGCCGGCCTTCGCCGACCGGGTGATCCGCTGGATCGAGCACTCCGACCGGGGTCCGGTGCACCTGTTCGGCAACTCGCTGGGCGGGGCGATCTCGGTGCACGTGGCGGGGGTGCGGCCGGACCTGGTCCGGAGCCTGACCCTGATCTCGCCGGCGCTGCCGTTCCTGGATTTCCGGCGCTCGTTGCAGGGTCGGATGCTGCCGCTGCTGGCCATCCCCCGGGGCGAACGGCTGGCCGCCTGGCAACTGGCCCGGGTCGCGCCGGAGGTGATGGCCCAGCAGGTGATGGAAGCGAGTGTCGCCGACCTCAGCCGGATCTGTGACCAGCGTCGGGAGGAGGCGCTGGAGGAGATCCGGGTGCGTCACGAGGCCGCGCACCACGCCGCCGCGTACGTCCGGACGTTCCGGGGTCTGGTCTCCAGCTTCCTGCGGTCGTACCTGCCGGGGTCGGGGTCGTTGTGGCGGCTGGCCGGGACGGTCGGGGCGCCCACCCTGGTCGTCGGCGGACGGGCCGACCGGCTGGTGGACGTGCGGGTGGCGCCGCAGACGGCCCGCGTCGTCCCGGACAGCCGGCTGCTGATGCTCGACGGCGTCGGCCACGTGGCGCAACTGGAGGTGCCGCGCCTGGTGGCCCGGGCGGTGCTGGGCCTGCTCGCCGAAACGGGGGACACCGCCGAGCGGTCCGACATGGCAGGCTGAGCGGGATGTCCCGCGCCCGTCACCCCGTTTCCGCCCGTCACGTTCCGGCCCCCGCCGAGGGCGGTCGTCGTGCCCCGGTCAGCTCACCGGCAGCGGGTGGCGGCCCGGACCTGACCCGCCCGCGGCACCGCCGTCCGGCGCGCCGGCGGCGTCTCGTGCACCTGCTCGTGCTCGTCCTCGCGGTCGGTGCGGCGGTGGCGGTGGTCGCCGACCGGCGGGGCGCCGAGGTCGAGGCGGAGGCGCTCACCGCCAAGGAGTTGGGCCCCGCGCCGGTGCTCGCGCCGGCGGTGGCCTCCCCGCTGCCGTCGTCGCCCGCCACGACGGCCCCGTCCACCACGGCGTCCCCGCCGGCCGTGCTGCGGCTGCCCGGGCCGGTGCCGTCGGCGGGCCGGGGCAGCTTCGGCTACGACGACCGGGTGGGCCCGGTGCTGGGTGACGCGGGCACACTGCGCCGCTACCGGGTCGCCGTGGAGTCGGGCGCCGGGGAGGACACGGGCGAGTTCGCGGCCGCCGTCGAGCTGGCGCTCACCGGGCCGGGGAGCTGGGTCGACGGCGGGCTGCGGTTGCAGCAGGTAGGCCCCGCCTCCCGGCACGACTTCACGGTCTACCTGGCCACGGCAGAGACGGCGGGCCGGATGTGCGCCGCCGGAGGGGTGAACATCCGGGTGGGCGGGCGGCCGTACACGTCGTGCCGGGCGCCGGGCAAGGTGATCATCAACCTGGAACGCTGGCGGCTCTCGGTGCCGCACTTCGTCAGCGCGAAGGTGCCGCTCTCGGTCTACCGGACGTACGTGGTGAACCACGAGGTCGGACACCAGTTGGGGCACCGGCACGAGCGCTGCCCCGGCAAGGGTCGGGTGGCGCCGGTGATGATGCAGCAGACGCTCTTCCTCAACGGCTGCGTGGCCAACCCCTGGCCGTACCGCGACGGCCGCCGGTACGCGGGCCCTCGGCTCTGACCGCCGGGCGTTCGACGAGGCCACTCCCTCCGATGAGAGCCTGAATCACGTTAAGCGCCCCATATGCCCGATTGGCGTGGGTACGCTCGATTCATGACGTCGTCGTCCCCTTGCGACCCGCCTGGCCCGTCGTCGCACCGCTCCCCGCCTCCGCCGGACCCGCCACCCCCGGGGCAGCCGCCCAACTCGGCACGGTCGTGGCGGCTGCCGGCCCGGCTACGGGACCGCCGCGTCGTGTCGCTCGGCGTCCTCCTGCTGCTCGCGGCGACCACCGCCGTGACACTGGCCCGGGCCGCCGACCCGGCGATCGACCCGGCGATCGACCCGGCGACCGATCAGGCGACCGGCCGGGCACCGCACGACCGGGGTTCCGTCTCGCGCGGGGCGGAGGCAGCCGAGCGGGAACGGCGCCCCTCCTACCCCCGGACGGGTACGGGCTACTTCACCGCCGCGCCCGGCGACTCCCCGGTGCGGGGCAGCTGGGGGCCGGTCCGGCACTACCGGGTGGCCGTGGAACAGGGCGTCGGCCAGGACGCCGCCGCCTTCGCCGCCACCGTCGACGAGGTGCTGGGGGATCCCCGCAGTTGGATCGCCTCGGAGGAGTTCCGGGTGCAGCGGGTGGCGGAGACGGCCGACGCCGACTTCACCGTCTACCTCGCCACCCCGGACACCTCGCAGCGGATGTGCGCCGAGGGCGGGCTGAGCACCGAGGGCTACACCTCCTGCCAGCTCCCCGGCCAGGTGATCATCAACCTGGCGCGCTGGCTGGAGGCGGTCCCCGACTACGGGGCGCCGCTGGAGATCTACCGCGCCTACGTGCTCAACCACGAGGTGGGCCACGAGTTCGGCGAGGGACACCAGGCCTGCCCGGGCCCCGGCGAACCGGCGCCGGTGATGCAGCAGCAGACGTACGGCCTGGACGGCTGCGCCGCCAACGCCTGGCCGTACGTCGACGGCTCGCGCTACGACGGCGAGGCCGTTCCCGGCATCTGAGTTATTCCCGTTCCCGCAGTTCGGGCTACGTGTCCCTCCTCATGGCCGATCGACCCCGGTGCGAGCGACAATGGCCCGGTTCGCCTTCAGCCGATTCCGGGGAGTCCACCGTGTCGTTGCCCCCGCTCGTCGAGCCCGCCGCCGAGCTGACCGTTGACGAGATCCGCCGCTACTCGCGCCACCTGATCATCCCGGACGTCGGGGTCGAGGGGCAGAAGCGGCTGAAGAACGCCCGGGTGCTCTGTGTCGGCGCCGGCGGCCTCGGCTCGCCGGCCCTGATGTACCTCGCCGCCGCCGGGGTCGGCACCCTGGGCATCATCGACTTCGACACCGTCGACGAGTCCAACCTCCAGCGCCAGATCATCCACGGGGTCTCCGACGTGGGCCGCTCCAAGGCCGAGTCGGCCGCGGCCTCGATCCGCGAGATCAACCCGCTGGTCGACGTGGAGATCCACAACACCGCGCTGGACCGCGAGAACGTCCGCGAGATCTTCGCCCGGTACGACCTGATCGTCGACGGCACCGACAACTTCGCCACCCGCTACATGGTCAACGACGCGGCGGTGCTGCTCGGCAAGCCGTACGTCTGGGGGTCGATCTACCGTTTCGACGGCCAGGCGTCGGTGTTCTGGGCCGAGCACGGCCCCTGCTACCGCTGCCTCTACCCGGAGCCGCCGCCGCCCGGCATGGTCCCCTCCTGCGCCGAGGGTGGCGTGCTCGGCGTGCTCTGCGCGTCGATCGGCTCCATCCAGGTCAACGAGGCGATCAAACTGCTCGCCGGCATCGGGGAGCCGCTGGTCGGCCGGCTGATGGTCTACGACGCCCTGGAGATGAGCTACCGCAAGATCAAGGTGCGCAAGGACCCGAACTGCGTGCTGTGCGGCGAGAACCCCACGGTCACCGACCTGCTGGAAGACTACGAGGACTTCTGCGGCGCGGTGTCGGTGGAGGCCCAGGACGCGGTGGTCGACGCCACCATCACCGCGCTGGAGCTCAAGGAGTGGCAGGACGCGGGCAAGGACATCTTCCTCGTCGACGTCCGCGAGCCGGCCGAGTACGAGATCGTCCGGATCCCCGGCGCGACGCTGATCCCCAAGGGCGAGATCATCTCGGGTGAGGCGCTGGCCAAGCTGCCGCAGGACCGGCAGGTCGTGCTGCACTGCAAGTCCGGGGTCCGCTCGGCGGAGGCGCTCGCCGCGCTCAAGGCGGCCGGCTTCCGCGACGCGGTGCACGTGCAGGGTGGCGTGCTCTCCTGGATCAAGCAGATCGACCCGTCACTGCCCGCGTACTGACCGGTCACACAGAGGCCCTTCCGCCCGCGCGGGAGGGCCTCTTCGTCGCTCGGCAGCCGACCCCGGGTCGCACGTCGCGCCGGTCGGCGGTGGCTGCCCGGTCGGCCCGGCCGAGCCGTTTCCCGGAGGCGGGACCGACTTTTCGCAGGTAGCGTCTCTGCCGTGGTCGACATGGACGCCGCGATCGGCTTCGTCGTGGCGCACGGGGACGCGGTGGACCGCGCCCGTCTCGCCCGGTTGCGCACCGGCGCGCCGGTGCCGGTGGAACTGCTCGACGAGGCCGAGGCCGGGCAGGCGCCCGGCGGTGGCTGGCCGGCGGTGCTCGGCGGCGAGGTCGCCTCGGTCGACGCGACCTGCTTCCGCCTCGCCGAGCTGGACGACCTCGGCGCGCTCGGCCGTCCCGCCGCCCGGCACGCGCTGGACTGGCTCGCCGCCCGGCAACTGCCCGACGGTGGCTGGGAGGAGGATCCGCGGCTGGCCAGCCTGGCTCCGGAGTGGGCCCGCCCCGGCGATCCGGAGGCCCGGCTCTACCTGACCGCCAACGCCGGCTACTGGCTGACCGTCGCCGGGCTCGACGCCCGGGCCGCCGGCCCGCTGGACCACCGGGTCGGTGGGGCGTACGCCGGGGTGGTGCAGGCGGCGGCGCACGCGCTGGCCACGGCGCTCGCCCCCGACGGCAGTTGGCCGTCCTTCCTGCCGGCCGGGTGGCTGAGCGCGGCGGTGCTGCACCGGCAGCAGATGTACGACGAGTCGGCGCGTATCCAGGCGGTGCTGGCCGAGCGGGTGCCGAAGATGTCCCCGGCCGACGTGGCGTGGCTGGCCGCCACGCTGCGCCGGGTCGAGGCGGGCGAGGATCAGTGGCTGCTCGTCGCCGCCCGCAGGCGGCTCGCCGAGACCCAGCGCAGCGACGGCGGCTGGGAAAGCGACGACGGACACCAGTTCGACGTGCACACCACGCTGACCGCGATCCGGGCCTGCCGCCCGGCGGTCACTTCAGCTGGCTGATCACCAACGGCCACCAGCCGTCGGGGGTGAAGGCGGACGGGTCGATGCTCTCCAGCACCATGCGCAGCTGCTCCGCCCGTTCGGCGCGGCCCGGCTTGCCCTCGTCCGCCTCGACGAAGATCGCGAACTGGTAGAGGAACTCGACGAAGGTGCGGAAGTTGCTGTTCACCGGCTGCACGTCCGGCTGCTCCAGGTCGCACTGGAGGATCTCCCCGGTGCGCGGGTCGAGCACGTAGAGCAGGTCGGGGTTGTCGGCCACCGCGCCGACCACGATCAGTCGGATGTCCAGCGAGCCGTCCTCGGTGGTCAGCTGAATGGTGTCGTACAGCTCGATGTCGCCTTCGAGGAAGGCGGTGAAGACCACCGCCACGTCGAGCGGGATCTCGTCGCCCTCGGGGAGCATCTCGGGGGTGAAACCCCCCTCCAGCCACGCCTCGCGCGGGTAGGGGATGAGTTCGTCCTCGCTCCACAACGCGGTGAACCGCGGATCAGCTGCCATGACGGTCCTTCGCAGGGTCGACGGGTGGGTCAGGAGGACAGGCCGGCGGCGATGAGCAGCCGCCGCCAGTTGTCGGCGTACTCGCCGGCGTGCCGGCCCTTGCGCAGCCGCAGCTCGACAGCGGCGGGACCGAAGACGGTGGCCGTCAGCTCCGGGTAGCGGGGGCCGAGCACGTACTCGTCGAAGAACGTGGCGACATCGGGGGCGATGACGGTGAACTCGACGTCCTCGTCGGGGTGCTCGTACTGGTGGACGTAGGCGCTGGACTCCATGTAATACACGTCCAGGTCTTCCCGGTCGAGGTAGATCGGGTCGCCGCCGCGGATCTCGGCGCGGATGCCGGCGGGGACGCTGTCCATCTCGTAGCCGACGGTCAGCGGGCTGCCCATCGGGTCGTTCGGGTTTACCTCGGCCTCCTCCCACGCCTGCGGGGTGAGGATCTCCTTCGGCGCGTGGAACCGGAAGTCGTCGCCCTCGATGTGCCGGAACAGGCTGTAGACCTCGGCGACGCCGGGCAGGTCGGCGATCGGCTCCAGCGGAGCCGGCCCCTCGATGCGTACGCCGAAGCCGTGCTCGGCCTCCACCCGGGTGAGCAGCGCCAACTTCTCGGCGATCCGGGTGAGGACGGCGGGATCCGGCTGGGTCATGGCACGACCTTCACGATGACCGGGGTGCCTGGGGGCACGTCGCGCAACGCCACGGAGATCTCACGGCCGATCTCGCGGTTGGTCCAGGCGTCCATCAGCCTGAGGTTAGCGTATTCGTCCTTTCCGTCGAGTTGCAGCTCTTGGACGTGGTCAGGGTCGAGTCCCTCGCCCCGGGCTCCGACCGGCCCCCGGCCGCCGTAGAGGCGGTCGACGAGGTCCTTGTTGGCCAGGTACTGGTTGGTCTCCGGGGTGCCGTGCTGCTGGGTAAGCCGCTCGTTCCTGGTCAGCCGGCGGGTCACCCGGTCCCGGAAGACCTTGGTGCGGCTCCGGTTTCCGGGCTTGGTCCCCCGGCCTCCGCGGTGGTAGACGCTGTTGGAGGTACGGTCCGACTTGGCCTTGCTCAGCCGGCCCTCCTGGCCGAGCCGGACCAGGTCCTTGGCCTTGCGGTCGAAGTCCCGCTTGTCGAAGTCCGGGCGGTTGCGCAGCACCAGCACGGCCGGGCCGCGGGGCGTGGTGCCGGCCGCCTTGGCGGTGCGGAACACGTCGGCGTTCTCCAGGTACGCCGAGACGATCTTGGCGCCCTTCGGCTGCGTCTGCCGGGTCGGCGCGTCCCGTTTCTTAGCCATTGAGGACCATGTCCACGGCCATGCCGATCAACTGGTCGACGATCAGCCCGGTGATCATCTTGAAGATCGGGATCTGGAGCAGCGACGCGCCGAAGGTGACCGCCGCCGTGGCGATCGCCTGGGCGATCTGGATCGCCAGCACGATCAGCTGGATGATCACGTTGATCTTCAGGGCGAGCACCACGCCCGCGGCGGCCATCAGTCCGATCCCGATGACGGTGGCCGGGTTCGCGGCGTCGGCGATGTTACGGGCCGCCGACTCCTTGTCGGTCCACTCGCTGGCGAAGGCGGTGAAGCTCTCGCCACGGTTGGTGTCCAGCACCGTCCGCGCCGCCGACTCCAACTGGGCGACCGAGCCGTTGACCCGGTCCGCCATGCCGGTCCACTCGCCGGCGAGCTGGAAGATGGCCGTCTCGTCGGACTCCGGCCAGTCGTATCCGAGCATCGACAGCAGGGACGTCAGCTCACCCGGGAGCGTCAGACCCACGGTGACTCCTCTCTTCCGGGCTCAGCCCAGCTTGCCGAGGATCGAGCGGAACGCCTCGGAGACGCCGTCCTCCACGGTCTGGTAGCCGTCCGCCATGCCGTGCAGGCTCTCGGCGTACGACTCCAGTTCGGTGATGTTGGTGCCCAGGCACTCGGCCACCGCCTCCACGCACGCCTGGTGCGCGACGCCGAGCAGCATGCCGATGTCGTCGCCGCCGAAGGCCTGCTCGTAACCGGCCACCGCGGCCTGGAACGACTCGAAGGTCTGGCGCACGCTCTCCTTGGCCGTGCCGAGCTGCTCGGCGCCCCGGCGCAGCGCGTCGATGTCGACGT
The DNA here is from genome assembly GCF_040652795.1 of Micromonospora sp. NPDC048170. NCBI lineage: Bacteria > Bacillati > Actinomycetota > Actinomycetes > Micromonosporales > Micromonosporaceae > Micromonospora > Micromonospora sp. NPDC048170. The sequence goes on along the minus strand of NZ_JBEZMR010000009.1, from coordinate 117,407 downwards.
CGAGGGGTTCCACGGCTCAGCTCCGCTGCTGGAGCTTGCGCATGTTCTCGCTGATCGCGAGGCTCATCTCGCGCATCTGCCGCAGGCCCTGGTCCTGGATGCGCTCCAGGGTGGCAGTCATCGCGGCCAGGTCGGGCATCGGCTCGGCGTCGACCGTCGGCTCCTGCCCGTCGAGGGCGGCGTTCACCGCCCGGCGCAGCTCCTCGGCGAGGTGTTCCGAGCCTTCGCGGAGCACCCGGGGGTCGATCTCGATCGTGCTGACCCGCCCGTCGGTGCCGAGGGTGACAGTGATCCGCCCGTCGGCGGCCTCTCCCACCGACTCCGCCCGCTCCCGGGGGACAACGTCGCGGGAGGCTTCCCGCAACGCGGCCCGCGCCTGCGTCAGTTGCTGCTCCAGCGCACTGTCATCCAGCATGCCTCGCCTCCCCGTGGCGGCCGTGCCAACCGGAACCAGCCTAGCGATCCGGCGCAACTCTCCACTACGGAGGCTCAGCCGCGCAGGTGGCCGTCCCCGGTGACCACGTACTTGGTGGAGGTCAGCTCGGGCAGGCCCATCGGGCCTCGGGCGTGCAGCTTCTGGGTGGAGATGCCGATCTCGGCGCCGAAGCCGAACTCGCCGCCGTCGGTGAACCGGGTCGACGCGTTGACCATCACGGCTGCCGCGTCCACCCGGGCCACGAACTCCCGGGCCGCAGTCGTCGAGTCGGTGACGATCGCCTCGGTGTGCCCGGTGCCGTACCGCCGGATGTGCGCGACCGCCGCGTCCAGCGAGTCGACGACGGCGACCGAGATGTCGGCGGAGAGGTATTCGGTGGCGAAGTCCTCGGCGGTGGCGGGCCGCACCGCGGCGGAGTGGGCGGCGACCCGGTCGTCGCCGTGCACGGTGACGCCGGCCTCGGCGAACGCGGCCAGCACCGGCGGCAGGAAGGCGTCGGCGACCGCCGCGTGCACGAGCAGCGACTCGGCGGTGTTGCAGGTGGACAGCCGCTGGGTCTTCGCGTTCAGCGCGATCGCGACGGCCTTGGCCAGGTCGGCGGCGGCATCGACGTAGACGTGGCAGTTGCCCACGCCCGTCTCGATCACCGGCACGGTGGACTCCTCCACCACGGTGCGGATCAGGGACGCGCCGCCGCGCGGGATCAGCACGTCGACCAGGCCCCGGGCGCGCATCAGCTCCTTGACCGAGTCGCGGCTGCTGGCGTCGAGCAGCTGCACCGCGTCCGCCGGCAGACCGGCGTCGGCCACCGCGTCACGCAGCACGGCGACCAGGGCGGCGTTGGAGTGCGCGGCCGACGACGAGCCGCGCAGCAGCGCCGCGTTGCCGGACTTCAGGCAGATGCCGGCGGCGTCGACCGTCACGTTCGGCCGGGCCTCGTAGATGATGCCCACCACACCGAACGGCACCCGGATCTGCCGCAGCTCCAGCCCGTTGGGCAGGGTCGAGCCACGGACCACCTCGCCCACCGGGTCCGGCAGCGCGGCCATCTCCCGCAGCGCGTCGGCGATGCCGGCCACCCGCCCCGCGTCGAGGGCGAGCCGGTCCAGCACGGCCGCGCTCAGCCCGGCGTCCCGCCCCGCCGCCAGGTCCGCCTCGTTCGCGGCCAGGATCTCCGGCGTACGGGCCACCAGCGCGTCGGCCATCGCCGCCAGCGCGGCGTCCTTGGCCGTACGCGTGGCGACGGCCAGCGCCTCCGCCGCCGTACGCGCCCGCCGGGCCTGCTCGCTCACGCTCATCGCCGCACTCACTCCTCAGTAGTTGGGAAGGGCCCCTTGCTATACGGAATCCGTCAACAAGGTGCCCTTCCTTACAGCAGTACCAGGTCGTCGCGGTGGACGACCTCCCGTTCGTACGCCGGGCCGAGCGCCGCGGCGAGTTCGGTGGTGGACCGGCCGAGCAGCCCGGGCAGCTCCACCGCGTCGTAGTTGACCAGCCCCCGGGCGACGGGTGCGCCCCCGGCGTCCACCAGGTCGACCGGGTCACCGGCGGTGAACGTGCCGTCCACGGCCGTGATCCCGGCGGGCAGCAGCGATTTGCGCCGGCCCACCACCGCCGCGACCGCCCCCGGGTCGAGGTGCAGCCGGCCCCGGGGCGAGGTGGCGTGGGCCAGCCAGAACAGCCGGGCCGTCGGGCGTCGGCGGCTCGGGTGGAACAGGGTGCCGACGGGCTCGCCGGCCAGCGCCGGGGCGGCCAGCGGCGCGGCGGTCAGCACCACCGGGATGCCGAAGCCGGTGGCGATCCGGGCCGCCTCCACCTTGGTGACCATGCCACCGGTGCCCACCCCGGCCCGGCCGGCACCGCCGATGTCGACGCCGCTCAGGTCCCGCTCGTCGTGCACCTCGCTGATCCGGCTGGAGCCCGGGCGGGAGGGGTCGCCGGTCCAGAGGGCGTCCACGTCCGAGAGGAGCACCAGCAGGTCGGCGTGGACCAGGGCGGCCACGAGGGCGGCCAGCCGGTCGTTGTCGCCGAACCGGATCTCCTCGGTGGCGACCGTGTCGTTCTCGTTGACGATCGGCACCGCCCGCAGGTCGAGCAGCTTACGCAGGGTGCGGTACGCGTTGCGGTAGTGCGCCCGCCGGGTCACGTCGTCGACGGTGAGCAGGACCTGCCCGACGGTCAGCCCGTGCCGGGCGAAGGCGGTCGCGTACCGGCCGATCAGCAGGCCCTGCCCGACGCTGGCGGCGGCCTGCTGGGTGGCCAGGTCGCGCGGACGCCGGGACAACCCCAGCGGCGCGAGGCCGGCGGCGATCGCGCCGGAGCTGACCAGCACGACCTCCCGGCCCTCGGCGGCGAGGGCGCCCAGGGCGTCGACGAGCGCGTCGACCCGCTCGTCGTCCAACCCGCCGGCGGCGGTGGTCAACGAGGAGGATCCGATCTTGACGACGACCCGCCGGGCCGCCGTGACTACGTCGCGCACCCGCCTATTCTGCGTGGTCGGTCCCGGCCCGCCTCGGCGCCTTCCCATATCGTGGCCGGTCGTGAGACCTGACGAGTACGTCGAGGCGGTGCTGGAACTCGTCGAGCGGATCCCGCCCGGCCGGGTGATGTCGTACGGGGCGGTCGCCGACGCGCTGGCCGAACGCTCGGGGCGGGCGTCGGCCCGGCTCGTCGGCGCGATCATGGCCCGCAACGGCGGGGGAGTGCCCTGGCACCGGGTGGTGAACGCGGCCGGACGCCTGCCACCCGGTCACGAGCGGGAGGCGCGGGCCCGGCTGCGCGCCGAGGGGACGCCGCTGCGCGGCGACGGGGTGGACATGCGGGCGAGCTGGTCCCCTGAGGAGGGGATGTGACCCTCGCCATAACGTGAGTAACATTCGGCGGCATGGACGCGCCGTCGGGTGGAGCTGAGCCGGTCCCTGGGGTGCTGCCGCGCCGGGTGCACGCCGGTTACGCGCTCGGATCGCTGGCCACCGGTGCGTTCGGCACCGTGCCCGGCCTGCTCCTGCTGCCCTACCTGACCGACACCCTCGGCGTCGCGGCGGGCGTGGCGGCCCTGCTGGTGCTCCTGCCGAAGGCGTGGGACGTGCTGGTCAACCCGGTCGCCGGCCGGATCTCCGACCGCACCCGGTCGCGCTGGGGCGCCCGCCGCCCGTACCTGCTGGGCGCCGGGCTCGCCCTCGGCGTGCTCTTCGCCGCCATCTTCGCCGCGCCGTTCGGCGCCGGACCGGCCGCCGCCGCGTACGTGGCGGTCGCCTTCCTCGCCACCGCCACCGCGTTCGCCTTCTTCCAGGTGCCGTACGTGGCGATGCCGGCCGAACTCACCGGCGACTACGCCGAACGTACCCGGCTGATGAGCTGGCGGATCGCGGTGCTGGCGCTGGCCATCCTGGTTTCCGGCGCGGTGGCCCCGCTGGTGCGCGACGCCGGTGGTGGAGGCGTCGGGGGGCACCGCTGGATGGGCCTCTTCGTCGCCGGGCTGATCGTGCTCGGCGCGCTCGGCGCGTTCCTCGGCACCCGGTCCGCGCCCGGCGTCACGGTGGGGGAGAGCGAGCCGACGCTGCGCGCCCAGCTCGCCGTCGCCGCCCGCAACCGGCCGTTCCGGGCGCTGCTCGTCTGCTTCGTGGTGCAGTCCGCCGGGGTGGCCACCGTCCTCGCCGGGGTCAACTACTTCGCCGACCAGATCCTGCGCGACCCCCAGGGCGGGCCGACCGTCCTGTTCGTCTGCTTCGTGGGGCCGGCGCTGCTGGTGATGCCGCTCTGGACCCGGGTCGGGGCGCGGGTCGGCAAGCTCGCCGCCCTGGTGGCCGCGTCGCTGATCTTCGCGGTGGGCGCGCTGGCCCTGGTCGCCGCCCCGGTGCTGCCCCCGCTCGCGGTCTACCTCCTGGTCGCGCTGATCGGCGTCGGGTACGCCGGCCAGCAGGTGTTCGCCCTCGCCATGCTCCCGGACTGCATCGCGTACGACACGGCGCGCACCGGCCGACGGCAGGCCGGCGTCTTCACCGGGCTCTGGACGGCCGGCGAGACCTTCGGGCTGGCCCTCGGGCCGGGCATCTTCGGCCTGGTGCTCCAGCTCAGCGGCTACGTGTCCTCCGACACCGGCACGGCGGCGGCCCAGTCCGACACCGTGCGGCTCGGCATCCTGCTCGGCTTCACCGTCCTCCCCGCCCTGCTGGTCGGCCTGGCGGTCGTCTTCCTCCGCCCCTACGACCTGACCCCCGCCCGCCTGGCCGCCGTCCGGGCCGAGCCTGTTTCCCGCCCCGCCGGTCACGAGGTCGTGGTGGGGGACGAAGGCCGCTGAACCCCACGAGAAAGGCACCACGACTCCATGATCGACGAGGAAGCTGACCGCCGGGCGCTGCCCGGGAACGGGTTGCCCGCCGAGCGGGTGCTGGCGGAGGTGCGGGCGTTGCGGGACGCCGACCGGCCCACGCACGGGGGGCGGCTGTTCGCGTACGTCTACGACCCGGCGGTGCCGGGGCTCGACGAGCTGGCCGCCGCCGCGTACGCCGGCAGCGCGCACGTCAACGGGCTCGACCCGACGGCCTTCCCGTCGCTGCTGGCGATGGAGAACGCGCTGGTCGGCGCAGCCGCCCGGCTGCTCGGCGGCGGCCCCGGCAGCACCGCCCCGGACGTCGTGGGCAGCGTCACCAGCGGCGGCACCGAGTCGCTGATCCTGGCCGTGAAGGCCGCCCGGGACGCCCACCCGGAGATCGCCGCGCCCCGGATCGTGGTGCCGGCCAGCGCGCACGCCGCGTTCGCCAAGGCGGCGCACTACCTGCGGGTGGCGGTGGACCTGGTGCCCGTGTCGGCGCGGACGCTGCGGCCGGCCGCCGCCGACATGGCCGCCGCCATCGGCCCGGACACCGTGCTGGTGGTCTGCTCCGCCCCCTCGTACGCGCACGGCGTCGTCGACCCGGTCGCCGAGATCGCCGCGGCGGCGGCCGAGGCCGGGGTGCGCTGCCACGTGGACGCCTGCTTCGGCGGCTGGACCCTGCCGTACCTGCGCCGGCTCGGGGCGGACGTGCCGCCGTTCGACTTCGCCGTCGCGGGGGTCACCTCGATCTCGGTGGACCTGCACAAGTACGCGTACGCCCCGAAGGGCGTGTCGGTCCTGCTGCACCGCGACCCGGCGCTGCGCGCCCCGCAGTACTTCGCGTACGCGGACTGGCCCGGCTACACGATGGTGAACCCGGTCATCGCCTCCACCCGCTCCGGTGGCCCGATCGCCGCCGCGTACGCCACCCTGCGGCACCTCGGCGACGACGGGTACCTGCGGCTCGCGGCGGCCACCCGCGACGCCGTGACCGGCCTGGCCGACGCCGTCCGCGCGGTCGACGGGCTGCGGCTGATGGCCGAGCCGGAGTCGACCGTCGTCTGCTTCACCGCCACCGACCCGGGCCTCGACCTCTTTGTCCTGGTCGACGAGCTGGCCGCCCGGGGCTGGCACACCCAGCCCCAGCTGTCGTACGCCGACCTGCCGCCGAGCGTGCACCTGACGGTGACGGCAGCGGTGGCGCCCCGGGTGGCCGAGTTCGGCCCGGACCTCGCCGACGCGGTGGCAGCCGCGCGGGCCGCCGGGCCGGTCGCGCTCCCCGCCGAGCTGCTCGCCCTCGCCGGCACGCTGACCCCGGAGGCGCTCACCCCGGAGCTGATCACCGGGCTGGCCGCCGGGCTCGGCCTCGGCGCCGCGGGCGCGGGACCGGTGCCCGACCGGATGGCGCTGGTGAACGCGCTGCTCGACGCCGCCCCGGCAGGCCTGCGGGAACGGCTGCTCGTCGAGTTCGTCAGCCTGCTCCAGCGCCCGACCTGGGAGTAGTCCCCGCTCGCCGACGCCTCGGTGCGCCTTCGCGTGCCGGCCCGGCCGGGGTGACCCGACCGGGCCGTCCGGTGGCGCGCGGCGCGGGAACCGGCCGGAGGTGTGCGGTCCGCCGGTCACGCCGGGCGGAACGGCCGCGCCGGGCGCTGTGGTTGACTGGCACCGGAAGTGGAAGGGAGACCGACGTGCAGCTGCCGGGAGTGCTCGGCGAGCCGATCCGGTTCGTGCTGAACTGGGGCCGCCGCTACTCGCTCTGGGTCTTCAACTTCGGCCTGGCCTGCTGCGCGATCGAGTTCATCGCCACCAGCATGGGCCGGCACGACTTCATGCGGCTGGGCGTGATCCCGTTCGCGCACGGGCCCCGGCAGGCCGACCTGATGGTGGTCTCCGGGACGGTCACCGACAAGATGGCCCCCGCGATCAAGCGGCTCTACGACCAGATGCCCGAGCCGAAGTACGTCATCTCGTTCGGCGCGTGCTCCAACTGCGGCGGCCCCTACTGGGATTCGTACTCGGTGACCAAGGGCGTCGACCAGCTCATCCCGGTCGACGTCTACGTGCCCGGCTGCCCGCCCCGCCCCGAGGCGCTGCTGCACGGCATCCTGCGTCTCCAGGAGAAGATCGCCGCCGAGCAGTCCGGCATCGGCGGGGTGCCCCGGCCCGACGCGCTCGCCCCGCCGGTCGACGCCCCGCCGGCGGATGCCGGATCCACCGGCGCACCCCCGCGCTCGGTGGAGTCGCTGACCGCCCCGCCGGTCCGCCCGCCCACCCCCTGAGCCGTACCGTCCGACGGGGCGACGCCCGGTGGCCGGCGGGGGCTAGCCTGCGCACCATGAACCACTCCGCCGACCAGCGTTCCGCCCACATCGTCGACGTGCTCACCGAGGAGTTCGGTGCGTCGATGGCTCTCGACCCGGCAGCCTTCCGGCGCAAGTTCCGCAAGATGGCCGCGTCGCCGTTCGCCTTCTACCGGGGCAGCGCCTCGCTGTTCTACGCCGACCAGGTCGGCGACTTCGCCGACGACCGGTTCCTCGACGACCGGACCAGCCGGGTGTGGATCCACGGCGACCTGCACGCGGAGAACTTCGGCACGTACATGAACGGGTCCGGGCAGCTCGTGTTCAACGTCAACGACTTCGACGAGGCGTACGTGGGGCCGTTCAGCTGGGACCTGAAGCGGCTGGCGGCCAGCGTGGCGCTGATCGGCTACGCCAAGGCGCTCTCCGACCGGGCGATCAGCGACCTGGTCGCCGTCTTCGCGGGGGCGTACCTGACCGAACTGCGCGCCATCGCCGCCGGTGGCGACGACGCGATCGGCTCGATCACCCTGGACAACGCCGACGGGGTGCTCCGCCGGGTGCTCCAGCAGGCCCGGCTCAACACCCGGGTCGATTTGCTCGCCCTCCAGACCACCATCGACAACTACGAGCGCCGGTTCTCGCTGGGCGACGGCGTCTTCGAGGTCGACGCCGAAACCCGGGAACGGGTCTGCGCCGCGTTCGAGGACTACCTCGGCACGCTGCCGGTCTCTTCCGCCCAGTTCCGCCCGGTGGCCACGCACATCAAGGACGTGGTGCTGCGCAAGGGGGTGGGCATCGGCTCGGCCGGACTGCCCTCGTACAACCTGCTCCTGGAGGGGCACACCCAGGCGTTGGAGAACGACGTCGTCATCTACATGAAGCAGGCCCAGGTGCCGGCGGTGGCCCGGCACATCGCCGACGAGTCGGTCGCCGGCTACTTCCAGCACCAGGGGCACCGCACCGCCGAGTCGCAGCGCGCACTCCAGGCGCACGCCGACCCGTGGGTGGGCTTCACCGAGCTGGACGGGGCCGGCCAGCTCGTCGCCGAGGTCTCCCCGTACGCGGCCGACCTCGACTGGGCCGACGTGAACGAGCCCGAGGAGTTGGCCGGGGTGCTGGCCGACCTGGGCCGGGCGGTCGCCCGGATGCACTCGGTGGCCGACGACGAGTCCAGCCACGACCTGGTCGACTACTCCACCGAGGAGGCGATCGTGACGGCGGTGGACGCCGACGAGGCGGGCTTCGTGGCCCACCTGGTCGACTTCGCCCACGCGTACGGCGTCCGGGCCCGACAGGACCACCAGCTCTTCGTCGACCTGTTCCGCAACGGCCGGCTGCCCGGCCTCTGAGCGGCGTCAGGAGCCGAACTCCAGCACCACCTTGATGTCGTCCGGCTCGGAGGTGTACGCCCCGGCGTACGCCTCCACCGGCACCCGGCGGGTGATCAGCGAGTCGAGCCACGACCGGTCGGCACGGGCCAGCGCCGCGGCGGCGAGGTCCCAGTGCCGGCGGTTGGCGTTGACCGAGCCGAACACCACGTTGTTCTCCAGCACGAGAGCACGGTTGAGCGCCCCGGCGTCGAGGTCGATGGTCCGCCCGCCGCTGGAGACGCCGGTCAGACAGACTATGCCGGTCGGCGCGGCCTTGTACATCACGTCGAGGACGACGACCGGCGCCCCGGTGCACTCCAGCACCACGTCCGGCTCGAAGTCCAGCTCGCTGACCGGCACCGTGTGGTAGGTCGCGCCGAGCGCCCGGACCAGTTCCGGCTTCGGCCCGGTGGTGTTGCGGTCCAGCACGTGCACGGAGAGGCCGCGCTGTATCGCCAGCAGCGCGGCCAGCAGGCCGATCGGCCCGGCCCCGGTGACCAGCACCGTCTGCGGCTGCCACTCGGCGCGGGCACCGATGCGCTCGATGTGCTCCCACGCCTTCGCCACCACGCTGGTCGGTTCGAGCAGCATGCCGACCGGGGCGAGGTCACGATCCAGCCCCACCGCGAACCGGGGTTGCAACCGCCAACGGTCCCGGGCGAAGCCGGGCAGGGCCTTGATGCCGTGCTCCGTGAACCGGCCGTTGCGGCACATGTCCCACTCGCCGACCGCACAGTTCGGGCAGGGCACCGGATCCGGATGCCGGACGACGCCCGCCACCAGGTCGCCGGGTTGCAGGGTGCCCGACGGATCCTCCAACACCCGACCCAGCGACTCGTGCCCCAGCACCAGCCGGTCCAGGCCGGGCGGCGCCTCGCCGTACTCGCCGGCGATGATCTCGTGGTCGGTGCCGCAGATCCCCACGGCCAGGGCCTCGACCAGGATCGCGCCCTCCTCGGGCGGCGGCTCCGGATGGTCCTCGACCAGCCGCAGGGAGTCGGCGACACCCGGGGTGACAGTCACAGCGCGCACGGCCTCATCCTTCCCCGCCGCCCGGCCCGCCGCGGGGCGAAGCGGCCAGATCGCCCGGATCGGGGCAGCCTCCGCTCGCGCGCTTGCGGACGAGGTGGATGGCTGGCGGCGGTATCGCTCGCTCCGGCGGGGGCCGCGGGGCAGGCCCTAGGATCAGCGGCATGACTCCGGAAGAGGTCGGCCAGCGGATGGTCGCGCTGCTCGCGCCCGCCGAGGTGACCCCGTCGGTCTCCGGCGGCCAGGCGCACGCCCGCGCCACCGTCGACGTACCGCCGGCGAACTGGCCGGACGCGCTCCGCGCCGCCCGCGACGACACCGAGCTGGCCTGCGACTACTTCGACTGGCTCTCCGCCGTCGACGAGCTCGCCGATGGCTTCGACGTCGTGGCGCACCTCTGGTCCACCACCCGCCGCCACGGGCTCCTGCTGCGCACCCGGGTGCCCCGGGAGGCTCCGGCGGTCGCCTCGGTGGTCGACGTCTACCCGGGCGCCGCGTGGCACGAGCGGGAGACGCACGAGATGTTCGGCATCGACTTTCCCGGCCACGGCGGGCTGGCGCCGCTGCTGCTGCCGCCCGAGTTCGAGGGGCACCCGCTGCGCAAGGAGTTCGTGCTCGCCTCCCGGGTGGCCAAGCCCTGGCCGGGCGCCAAGGAACCGGGCGAGTCCGAGGCCGGGGGCGGGCGTCGGCCGATCCGACCGCCGGGCGTGCCCGCGCCCGGGGAGTGGGGGACCACGCCGACGCCGGCCGGCGCGGGCGGGGTCGGCGAGGGGCCGCGCGGCGGCACCCCGGCCCGTCCGGCCCGGGAGCGGCCCGCCCGGCCGGCCCCGGGGGCCCGGCCACCCCGTACCGCCCCGCCGTCACCACCGGGACCGGCCGCGACGGAGCGCTCCGGCGACGACGGAGGTACGCCCTGATGCCACTGTGGCTGGAACTGGTCATCCGGGTGGGTGGAGTGCTGCTCGCCTTCCTCGTCCTGCCGCTGCTGGTCGGGCAGGCCGAGCACAAGGTCATGGCGCACATGCAGGGCCGGCTCGGCCCGATGTACGCGGGCGGCTTCCACGGCTGGGCACAGCTGGTCGCCGACGGCGTGAAGTTCGTGCAGAAGGAGGACGTCACGCCCCGGGAGGCGGACCGGACGGTGTTCCGGCTCGCCCCGGCGGTCGCCCTCGTGCCCTATCTGCTGGTCCTGCTGGTGATCCCGCTCGGTCCGGACGACCTGGTCGGGCAGCCGCTCGACATCGGCCTGTTCTTCGTGCTGGCCGTGGTGGGCGTGGGCGTGCTGGCGGTGCTGATGTCGGCGTGGGCGTCGGCCAACAAGTACAGCCTCCTCGGCGGCCTGCGCGGAGCGGCCCAACTGCTCGGCTACGAGCTGCCGTTCGTGCTGGCCGCCGCGTCGGTGGCGATGGCTGCCGGCACGCTCAGCCTTTCCGGCATCGTCGAGGCGTGGCAGCCCTGGTGGCTGCTCTGGCAGGCCCCCGCCATGGTCGTCTTCTTCCTCGCCGGGCTCGCCGAGATCCGCCGCCCACCGTTCGACATGCCGGTCGCCGACTCGGAACTGGTCTTCGGCTACATGACGGAGTACACGGGCCTGCGGTTCGCGTTCTTCCTGCTCGCCGAGTACGTCGGCATCGTGGTGATCGCCGCACTCACCACCGTGCTCTTCCTCGGCGGCTGGCAGGGCCCGTTCGCCGACGCGCAACTGGGCTGGCTGTGGACCCTGCTGAAGGTCTTCGCCGTCTCGTTCCTGATCATCTGGATCCGGGTGTCCTACCCCCGACTGCGCGAGGACCAACTCCAGCGCCTCTGCTGGCTGGTCCTGGTCCCCGTCTCCCTCGCCCAACTCGTCCTGACAACCGCCGTCCGCCTATCCCTCTAACCCCACCCCCACCCCCCGCCCGCCCCCCGCCCGCCCCCCGCCCCCCGCCCCCGCCCCCTGATCCTCGTCGATCTTGCACTTTGTGCCTCGACGTATCGGACAAAGCTCGCAACTCTCGGGCACAAAGTGCAAGATCGCGGACGTGCGGGGAGCGGCGGGGTCGCCGCGGGGAGGGGTGGGGTCAGGGGAGTGGGGTGTGGGCGGGGTCGACGCGCTCGGCGGGCGGGGGTGGCGGGGGCGGGGTGCCGTCGCCGAAGGGGCGGCCGCCGAGGGATTCCCGGCCGTGCGGGGTGAGCCAGTTCGCCAGGTCGGGGCCGAGCGGCACCACCCCGGTCGGGTTGATGTCGCGGTGCACCTCGTAGTAGTGCCGCTTGATGTGGTCGAAGTCGACGGTGTCGCCGAAGCCCGGCGTCTGGAACAGGTCCCGGGCGTACGCCCAGAGCACCGGCATCTCGGTCAGCTTGCTGCGGTTGCACTTGAAGTGGCCGTGGTAGACCGGGTCGAAGCGGACCAGCGTGGTGAACAGCCGTACGTCCGCCTCGGTGATGGTGTCGCCGACCAGGTAGCGCTGCCCGGCCAGCCGCTCGCTCAGCCAGTCCAGCCGGTCGAACAGCCGGTGGTACGCCTTTTCGTACGCCGCCTGGTCGCCGGCGAAGCCGCATCGGTAGACGCCGTTGTTGACGTCCCGGAACAGCACCTCGCTCACCTCGTCGATCTCGTCGCGCAGCCGCTCCGGGTAGAGGTCGGGCGCGCCCTCGCGGTGGTACGCCGTCCACTCGGTGGACAGGTCGAGGCTCATCCGCCCGAAGTCGTTCGTGACCACCTGCCCGGTCGGCACGTCCACGATCGCCGGCACGGTGATGCCCCGCTCGTAGCCGGGGAACCGGGCGAAGTACGCCTCGGCCAGCCGCTCGATGCCGAGTACCGGGTCGCGCCCGCCCGGGTCGAGGTCGAACGTCCAGCTCCGCTTGTCGTGGGTTGGGCCGGCCACCGCCATCGAGATCGCGTCCTCCAGCCCGAGCAGCCGCCGGACGATGATCAGTCGGTTGGCCCAGGGGCAGGCGCGGCTGACCGCCAACCGGTACCGGCCGGGCTCCACCGGCCAGCCGTCCCGGGCGTCGGCGGTGATCCGGGTGGCGATGTAGCGCTGGTCCCGGGTGAACTCGCCGCCCGGTTCGACGTACTTGCCGCCGGTGCGCATCAGCACCTCGTCGCCGCTGGTCGCCGTGCCGCCGGTTGTGCCGCCACCCGCCGCGCCAGTCGTGCCGCCCTCGGTCGTGCCGCCCATGCCAGCCCCTCCACCGTCGCTCGTCGCTCGTCCCATCATGGCGGCTCCGCCACCGTTGGGCGCGCCGAGTCTCCACCTCGGCCACCGTTCGGCGCCCGGGTGCAGACCTCTGCCGCCGACGGACGCGCCACCGCGCCCCGGGCCTTGCTCGCCTCGCCCCCCGTCCGGGTCGCGCTCCCCGCTCATCCGGCCCGGACGACCACTGCGGCCCGAAAGCCCTCGGACCCGGTCGCCGAGGCCGGACGGCGGTTAGGCTGCCGCGATGATCGATGTGGAGGTGGCGGCCCGGCGCTTCATCGCCGACGTGTGGAACGCCCGGCGGGAGGAGTCCGCGTACGAACTGGTCGGGCCGGAGTGCCCGGGGCTGGGCGGCGAGGGCCCGGAGGCGACGCTGGCGTGGCATCGGGAACGCCGCGCCGCCTTCCCCGACCTGCGCTACAAGATCGTGGACGTGGTGGCCGCCGGGGACCGGGTGGCGGTGCACTGGCGGGCCGCCGGCACCCATGCCGGGCCGTTCGGGCCGGTGCCGCCGACCGGGCAGGTGGTGGCCTACTCGGGGGCGAGCTTCCTGCGCTTCGACGACACGGGCCGGATCGTCGACGTGTGGAGCTGCAACGAGCTGTTCCAGCTTCTCCAGCAGCTCGGTGTCGAGATGCTCCCGCCCGCGCCCGGCGGAGTCGGCGGATCCGGGACGTGATCCGGCTGGGCGGCACGTCCACCGGGAACAGCACCGGCCTGACCGTTGTCCTCAGGGAAGTGTCCCTCCAGCGCCACGCCGAGTCGCATGGGATGCCCTGGCAGACCCCGGGTGGTGGTCGCGCGCGCTGCGGCCACAGGGCAGGATGGTCGGCATGACCGACCGCAGCGACCGCAGCGAGCCGGGCGGCACCGGCGCAGACCGTGGCCTGCCGGGCGCGGGCCTGGTCAAAGGGCTCGCGGTCACGTTGAAGACGATGACCCGCCGCTCGACCACCCAGCAGTACCCGGACGTCGCCCCCGAGCTGCCGCCCCGCTCGCGCGGGGTGATCGCGCTGCTGGAGGAGAACTGCACGGTCTGCATGCTGTGCGCCCGGGAGTGTCCGGACTGGTGCATCTACATCGACTCGCACAAGGAGGAAGTGGCGGTGCCCGGCGCCGCCCGCCCCCGCCAGCGCAACGTGCTCGACAAGTTCGACATCGACTTCTCGCTCTGCATGTACTGCGGCATCTGCGTGGAGGTCTGCCCCTTCGACGCGCTCTACTGGTCGCCCGAGTTCGAGTACGCCGAGTACGACATCAAGGATCTGCTGCACGACAAGGACCACCTCGGGCAGTGGATGGGCACCGTACCGCCGCCGCCCGCGCACGACCCGCACGGCGAGCCGGCGAAGGAGGAGACCGCCGCCGCGCGCAAGGCCGCGGTTCCGGCCGCGCCCGCCGCCCGTCCCGCCGCCCCGCCCGTACGCCCCGAGCCCGAGGCCGGCGCATGACCGCTGCGGATGCGCTGCTGCTCGCCCTCGGCGCGGTGGCGGTCGGCTCGGGGGTGCTGGTGGTGGCGACGCGGCACCTGGTCCGGGCCGGCCTCTACCTGGTGGTCTGCCTCGGCGCGCTGGCCGGGATGTACCTGGTGCTCACCGCCGAGCTGGTGGCCTGGGTGCAGGTGCTGATCTACGTCGGCGCGGTGGTGGTGCTGCTGCTGTTCGCGGTGATGCTCACCCGCGCCCCGATCGGTGCCTCCGACGACCTGGACCGGCCCGGCTGGGCGGCGGCGCTGATCGGTGGCGGCACCGGGTTCGGGCTGGCTGCCCTGCTGGTCGACGCGTACCGCTGGACGGCCGTGGAGCTGCCCGACGCGGGCACCGCGGAACGCCTCGGCGACCAGATCTTCCGCAGCTGGGTGCTGCCCTTCGAGGTGCTCTCGGTGCTGCTGCTCTCCGCCCTGGTCGGCGCCATCGTGCTCTCCCGACCCGACATCGGCCGGCCGAAGGCCCAGGGGCCAGCCGCCGACCAGTCCCACACCGGCCGGTCCGGCCCCGGGATCGCCGGGGGCGACCCGGGCGACGAGGGCGGGCGGTCGCGGTGAGGCCCGTCATCCCGTACGTCACCGCCGCGCTGCTGTTCGGCCTCGGCGTCTACGGCGTGCTGCGCCGGCGTAACGCGGTGCTGGTGCTGATGGCCGTCGAGTTGATGCTCAACGCGGTCAACCTGATCCTGGTCACCGCCGACACCACCGTGCGCGCGCAACTGCCGCACGGCGGGCAGGTCTTCGCGCTCTTCGTGATCGTGCTGGCCGCCGCCGAGATCGGGGTCGGCCTGGCGATCGTGCTCCAGCTCTACCGGCTGCGGGCCAGCGTCGCCGTCGACGAGGTCCCGCTGACTGAGCGTCCGTCGCCCGAGCGCCCCGCCGAGCCGGCCGTGGCCGTAGCCGTTGCCGGTGGCGACGCCCGGCCCGGGCCCACCGCCAGGCCCGGTGGCGACGTCCGGCCCGGGTCCGCCGAGCGTCCGGAGGGGGAGCGGTGAGCACGACCACGCTGCTCGGCACGCTGCTGCCGGCCGTACCGCTGGTGGCGGGCCTGCTCGGCCTGCTGCTGCCGCCCGCACCGGGGAGTGTCGGGACGGGCGGGGACCGGGCCCGGCGGGTGGCGATCACGCTCGGCGTGGCCGGTGCCGCCGGTGCGCTGGCGCTCGCCGTAGCCCTGCTGGTCACCCTCGACAGGCCCGCCGAGGCGTCCACGACCTGGGTGGACCTGGGCGGGTTGACGGTGAGCCTCGGGGTGCGGCTGGACTCCGCCGCCGCGCTGGTCGCCGTCGCGGTGGCCGCGGTGGCCCTGGCCGTGCAGGTCTACTCGATCGGGTACCTGCGCCGGGGGCCGCACGACGACGTCGACACCGATCACCGCTACCCGCCGTACGCGGCGCAGATCAGCCTCTTCACCGCCGCCATGCTGCTGGTGGTGGTCGCCGGCGACCTGATCCTGCTGCTGGTCGGCTGGGAGGTGATGGGCATCTGCTCCTATCTGCTCATCGCCCACGACCGCCGGCTGCCGGAGGCGCCGGCCGCCGCGATGAAGGCGTTCCTGGTGACCCGGGTCGGCGATGTCGGCTTCCTGCTCGGCATCGCGCTGCTCGGCGTCTCGGCCGGCAGCTTCCGGATCGCCGACGTGCTCGCCCACGACCATGCCACCGGGACGCTGACCGCCGCCTGCCTGCTGCTGCTCGCCGGGGTGGCCGGCAAGAGCGCCCAGTTCCCGCTGCACACCTGGCTGCCGGACGCGATGGCCGGCCCGACGCCGATCTCGGCGCTGATCCACGCCGCCACGATGGTCGCCGCCGGCGTGTACGCGGTGACCCGGCTCTACCCGCTGTTCGAGGTGACCCCGGTGGCGCTGGCGGTGCTCGGCGTGATGGCCTCGGTCACCCTGCTGCTCGGCGCGTTCGCCGCCACCGCCCAGGACGACCTCAAGCGCGTGCTGGCCTGGTCGACGGTCTCCCAGATCGGTTACATGACCGGCGCTCTCGCGGTCGGCTCGCCGCCGGCCGCGCTGTTCCACCTGCTCACCCACGCCGCCTTCAAGGCGTTGCTCTTCCTCGCGGCCGGTGCGGTGATCCACGCGGTCGGCACCACGCTGATGTCGCGGATGGGTGGGCTGCGCCGCACCATGCCGGTCACCTTCTGGTGCACGGTCGTCGGGCTGGGAGCCCTCGCGGGGGTGCCACCGCTGTCGGGCTTCTGGAGCAAGGACGGCGTGCTCACCGTCGCCGGGGACGCCGCCCTGCACGGCACCGGTCCGGCCCCGGCCTGGGTCGGCTGGCTGGTCTGGCTGGCCGGGTTGGTCGGCGTCGCGGTCACCGCCTGGTACGCCACCCGCCTGCTGCTGCGCACCTTCTTCGGTGAGCCGCGGATGCCGCTGGCCCACCCGCACGACCCGCCGGCCGTGCTGCGCTGGCCGGTACTGCTGCTCGCCGTGCCGGCGGCCCTGCTCGGTCTCGCCGGCTTCAACTGGGCCTTCGCCCGCCGGCTGCTGCTCACGCCCACCTCGGGCGAGCCGGGCGAGCACCTCCTGATCCACGTCGGCCCGGAACTGCTGCTGCCACTGGTGCTGCTGACGGTCGGGGCGGGGCTGGCCTGGCTGCGCTGGCGGCGGGACCCGGCCGCCGACCCGGCGACCGCGCTGGGTCCGCTGCGGCCGGTCTTCGCCGCCGCGTTCCGGCTCGACGACGTCCAGCGCGCCCTGGTCGTACGCCCCACGAGGGCGTTGGCCCGGGCGGCGCGTACCGCCGACGAGGTGGTGGTGGACGGCGCGGTCGAGGGCAGCGGCCGGGCCGCGCTCGGCCTCGGTGGCGGCCTGGCGTCGTTGCACCGTGCGGCACTGCCGCGCGCGGCGGTCGGCGTGCTGGCCGGGGCACTGCTGATCGGCCTGGCGGCCGTGCTGATCGGAGGGGCGCCGTGAGCGCGAGGAGTGAGCCGGGTTTGCGAGCCCCGCAGTCGCGAACCGAGGTGGCGTCGTGAGCGCGAGGAGTGAGCCGGCTTTGCGAGCCCCGCAGTCGCGAACCGAGGTGGCGTCGTGAGCGCGAGGAGTGAGCCGGGTTTGCGAGCCCCGCAGTCGCGAACCGAGGTGGCGTCGTGAGGTTCGGGGAGGTGCTGCTGGTCGCCGTGCTGGCGCTGCCGGCGCTCGGTGCGCTGGCGGTGGCGGCGACGCCCCGGGACCGGGCGGCCCGGGCGGTCGGCACGGTCGTCGCCGGGCTGACCCTGGTGGCCGCCGCGCTGCTGTTCCTCGGCGACCGGTCCTGGACAACCTATGCGGCCGGCACACCCGCGGTACGCCCGTGGCACCGGCTCGACCTGCCCTGGGTGCCCGGCCTCGACCTGCGCTTCCACCTCGGGGTGGACGGCATCTCCTGGCCGCTGGTCGTGCTGACGGCCCTGCTCACCCTCCTCTGCTGCGCCTACACGCTGTGGCGGGTGCCCGACGGCGGCAGCGGGCGGGCGCTGGTGGCCCTGCTGCTGGTCGTCGAGGTCGGCATCCTCGGCACCTTCCTCGCCCTCGACCTCGTGCTCTTCTTCGTCTTCTTCGAGGTCGTCCTGCTCCCGATGTACGCGATCATCGCCGGCTGGGGCGGCGCGGACCGGCGGCGGGCGGCGGCGAAGTTCGCCCTCTACACGCTGCTCGGCTCGGTACTGCTGCTGGTCGGCGTCTTCGTGGTGGTGGCCGCCGCCGGAACGGCCGACGTGGTGGCGCTCACCGGCGGGACGGGACTGTCCCGGGGCACCCAGCTCGCCGCGTTCACGCTGCTAGCGCTGGCCTTCGCCGTGAAGAGCCCGCTCTGGCCGCTGCACTCCTGGCTGCCCGACGCGCACACCCAGGCGCCCACCGTCGGCAGCGTGGTCCTCGCCGGGGTGCTGCTCAAGATGGGCACGTACGGGCTGATCCGGATCGCGGTCGGGGTGGCCCCGGAGGGTGCCCGCTGGGCCGCCCCGGTGCTCGGTGTGCTGGCCGTGGCGGCGATCCTGGTCGGGTCGCTGGTTTGCCTGGCGCAACGCGAGCTGAAGCGGCTGATCGCGTACTCCAGCGTCGGGCACATGGGCTTCGTGCTGCTCGGGGTCGCCACGCTCACCGCCACCGGCATCCAGGCGGCCCTGATCGGCAACGTCGCACACGGGGTGATCACCGGCCTGCTCTTCTTCCTCGCCGGCGCGATCAAGGACCGTACGCACACCGGGTCGCTGGACGAGCTGTCCGGGCTGCGGGAGACCGCGCCCCGCCTCGCCGGGCTGCTCGGCTTCGCTGCCGTCGCCTCGCTCGGCCTGCCCGGGCTGGCCGGCTTCTGGGGCGAGGCGTTCGCCGTGGTGGCCGCCGTGGAGGCCGGCGGGGCGCTCTGGACCACCCTGGGCGTGCTGGCCGCGGTCGGCGGGGCGCTCACCGCGGCGTACCTCCTGCGGCTGCTGCGCAGGGTGACGCACGGCCGGCCCAGCCCGGCGGTCGGGCGGCTGGCCCCCGGCCTGGCCGGCGTGGAACTGGTCGCGTGGGCGCCGCTGGTGCTGCTCGCCCTCGCGGTCGGGCTGGCCCCGACCCTGGTGCTCGGCGTCGCCGAGGCACCCGTCGACGCCCTGGTGGAGGTGCTGCGGTGAGCGAGCGGGGCGAGCGAATCATCGGTGAGCGGGGCGAGCGAGTCGTCGGGCTCAGCGCCATGCTGTCTCATGGCGGCACGCAGCGGAGCGGAGTGCCGACATGAGCGTGGTGCAGAGCGTCGACAACGTGGCGCTGCTCCCGGCGTACCTGGCCGCCGGCACGGCCGTGCTGGTGCTGCTGGCCGACCTGCTGGTGGCCCGCGCCCGGGTCACGCTGGCAACGGCCGCCGTCGGCGCGACGGCCACCGCGCTCGGCGCGGCTCTGGTCGGTGCCGGGGACGAGCGGCGGACGTTCTGCGTCGGCCCCGACTGCTCGTACGTCTTCGGCGGCCGGGCCGCCCTGGTCGCCGCAGTCGTCGCGCTGCTCACTCTCGGCGTGCTCGCGTTGTCCGGCCCGCTGCTGCGGGCGGGGCAGTCGCCGACGGGGGAGTACTGCTTCCTGCTCGCCTGCTCGATGACCGGCGGCGTGGTGCTCGGCGCGGCCGGCGACCTGATCACGCTGATCGTGGCGCTGGAGACGCTCACCCTGCCGCTCTACGTCCTCGTCGGGCTGCGCCGGGGCAGCCTGGCCAGCGCCGAGGCGGCCGTCACCTTCTTCGTGGTGAGCGTGGTCGCCACCACGCTGACGCTGCTCGGGGCGGCGCTGCTCTACGCGGCCACCGGCGGGCTGCACCTGGGCCGGATCGGCGCGATCCTCGCCGACCGGCCGGACCTGCTGGACCTGCCGCTCACCACCGCCGCCGTGGCGCTGGTGGTGCTGGGGCTGGCGTTCAAGGTGGCGGCGGTGCCGTTCCACGCCTGGGCGCCGGCCACGTACGACGGCGCACCGCTGCCGGTGGCGGCCTATCTGTCGACCGTCTCGAAGCTGGGCGGCGTGGTGGCCCTGCTCGCCGTCGTGCAGCACGCGCTGCCGGCCGACGTGACCGGTCCGGTGCTCGCCCTGCTCGCGGTGCTGACGATGACCGTCGGCAACCTGGTGGCGCTGCGCCAGCGGCGTACGGTGCGGCTGCTCGCCTGGTCCTCGGTGGCGCAGGCCGGCTACATTCTCGCCCCGCTCGGCGCGCTGGCGCTGGCCGCCGGACGCACCGACGACGCCCGCACCGCCGCGTACGCGGCCGCCGTCGCGTACGCCGTCTTCTTCGTGGTCCTGGAACTGGCGGCCTTCGCGGCCCTGGTGGCGTTGCGCCCGGCGGGCGCGGACGGCGGCACGGTCGACGACCTGCGCGGGGCCGCCCGGCGACACCCGTGGCGGGCGGCGGCGCTCGGGCTGGCGCTGGTCGGGCTCGCCGGGCTGCCGCCGGGCCTGGCCGGCCTCTTCGCCAAGGTGACCGTGGTCCGTTCGCTGCTGGACGGCGGCGCGGGCTGGCTCGCCGTGGTGGTGGCCGTGAACGCGGTGATCGGTCTCGCCTACTACCTGCGCCTCACCGCCGCCCTCTGGGCCGCTCCGGCCGGCCTGCCGGGCACGGACGCCGCGCCGGGCGTCGGGTCCGTCGGCGCCCCGGCCGTGGTCCCCGTGCGGGCCCGGACGGTCGGCGTGGTGCTCGCCGTGGCGACGGCGGCGGCGCTGGTGATCGGCTTCGCCCCGCAGTTCGTGCTCGACGTCGCCGCCCGCTGAGGCGGCGGTTTCGGTCAGGCGGTCTTCCCGGCTCCCGCGGCGGTAATCCCGACGGGCACTTCGGACATCCCAGGCAACTCACAGCCATGAGATGGATGGTTGACGGGTACCGGGTTGTTGAACCGGTCAGCGGATCCCGCGTGATCCGTGCTGCACCGAAGGAGTGATCGTGCACCACAACCGTCTGAAGACCGCCGCGCTGCTCGGCCTGCTCACCTCGCTGATCCTGGCGGTGGGCTACTGGTTCGGCGGCAGTGGCGGCCTGGTCATCGCCGTCGTCCTGTCGCTGGTGATGAACGGCGTCACCTACTTCTACTCCGACAAGCTCGCACTGCGCTCGATGCGGGCGCAACCGGTCAGCGAGGCACAGTTCCCCGAGCTGTACCGGATGGTCCGCGAACTGGCCAACGAGGCCGGGCAGCCGATGCCCCGCCTCTACGTGAGCCCGACGTCGCAGCCCAACGCGTTCGCCACCGGGCGGAACCCGCAGAACGCGGCCGTCTGCGTCACCCAGGGGATCACCGAGATCCTCGACTACCGCGAGCTGCGCGGCGTGATCGGGCACGAGCTGTCGCACGTCTACAACCGGGACATCCTCATCTCCAGCGTGGCAGCCGGTCTGGCCGGCATCATCACCATGCTGGCGAACATCGCCTGGTTCATCCCGCTGGGCGGGGGCGACGACGAGGACTCGCCGAACCCGGCCGTGCTGCTGCTCACCATCATCCTGGGCCCGATCGCGGCCACCATCATCCAGCTGGCGATCAGCCGCAGCCGGGAGTTCCAGGCGGACGCCTCCGGCGCCCAGCTCACCCGGGACCCGCTGGCCCTGGCCAGTGCCCTACGGAAGATCCACATGGGTACCCAGCGTCGGCCGCTGCCGGCCCAGGGGCAGCTCACCAGCACCGCCCACCTCATGATCGACAACCCGTTCCGGGGCGGCGGCGTGGCCACGCTCTTCGCCACCCACCCCAAGATGGAGGAGCGGGTCGCCCGACTGGAACGGATGGCCGCGAACAGCGGTCCCGTACAGTTCCAGCGCTGAGGCGCTGATCACCCTTCCCGCCCGTGTCCGGCCCGCCGGGCACGGGCGGAACGCCGTGTGAGCACGTTAACCGTTCCACTCGCTCCCCGGACGGCGTTAGGGTCGAAAGGTTCCCCACCCGTTACATCCCCTGGAGGTCGAACGTGGCCGCACTGCGCCAGTATCTGGGCGTCTGGCGGATCCCCGGAGCACCGATGCTGCTGATCACCGGCATCATCGGCCGGCTCGGGATCGGCATGACGCCGCTGGCGCTGCTGCTGGTCGTCGAGCAGGTCACCGGCCGCTACTCGCTGGCGGCCGTGGCCGGGGGCATCTACGCCCTCTCCGGCGCCGCGCTCAGCCCCGTGGCCGGCCGGATCGCCGACCGGATCGGCCCCACCCCGGTGCTCGTCGGCACCGCCATCGCCCACCCGTTCGCCCTGCTCGGCCTGCTCTGGTCCGCCCGCTCCGACGCCGGCAGCCTGACCCTGGTCTTCGTCGCCTCCGGAGTCGCGGGGGCCACCTACCCACCGCTCACCGCCGCCATCCGGGGCGCCTGGAACGACCTCACCTCACCCGCGTCCGGCCGGTGGCACCTGCGCAACACCGCGCTCGCCGCCGAGACCACCCTCTTCGAGATCGTCTTCGTGCTCGGCCCGCTGCTGGTCGCCGGCTTCATCCTGTTCGCCGACGCCGGGGCCGCCCTGGTCGGAGCGGCCGTGGTGACCCTGGTCGGCACCATCGCGGTCGCCTTCGGCCGGGTGATGCGCGGCCGGCAGCCACACCCGCGCGAGCACCACACCAAGGGGCTCGGGCCGCTGCGCGTCCACGGCTTCCCGGCACTGCTGCTCTGCGTGGCCAGCATCGGCGTCGCCTTCGGCGCGGCCGGCGTGACCGTACCGGCATTCGCGACCGCCTACACGTCCGACGACCCCGACAGCCTCGCCGGCGTGCTGCTGGCCGTCTGGGGCGTCGGCAGCGCCGTGGGCGGGTTCTGGTTCGGTGTCCGCAAGCCGGCCCGGAACATGACCCGGCAGTTCGCGCTGCTGCTCGGCACGGTGGCCGCCAGCTTTGCCGTCTTCGCGGTGATGCCCACCCCGCTGGCGCTGGGCACCGCCCTGGTGATCGGCGGCGCCACGATCGCGCCCGCGCTCACCCTGGAGAACACCCTGGTCGGCCGGATCGCCCCGACCAGCATGCTGAACGAGGCGTACACCTGGGTGGTGACCATGTCGGTGGGGGCCAGCGCCGCCGGCGGCGCGGTGGCCGGCCTGATCGTCGACCACGGCGGCGGGGTGCCCTGGGCGTTCCTCTTTGCCGGGGCCGCGGTCGCCGTCGGGGCCGGGGTCGCCGCCCTGCCCGCCGGGCCCATCGCCCGCGCGGAGGCCACGGCGGTACGCGCCGAGGAACTGCTGCCTGCGTGACGTCCCGAACGGGGCCGAGTGCGATGTTCCGCACGTCCTCGAATTCGCCACCGTGATGGGCGAGAGTCCTCGCCGAGGCGACGTTGCCGACCTCGCAGGTGACCGGCGCGCCCGTCAGAGACGAGCGGCCGGGTGGACCCTGCCGAGCGCGGGGCCGGGGCCGTTGCCAGGCCGTCGAGCGTTCAACGGGACAGGAGAACGACGACTGCTGGCAACGACCCCGACGGCACCAACTGGAGTGATCTCGTCTTACCGGTAGTTGGTGAACTGGAGGGCGATGCCGAAGTCCTCGCCCTTCAGCAGCGCGATGACGGCCTGGAGGTCGTCCCTCTTCTTTCCGGTGACCCGGAGCTGGTCGCCCTGGATCTGGGCCTGGACGCCCTTCGGGCCCTCGTCGCGGATCTTCTTGCCGATCGCCTTGGCCTTGTCCGAGTCGATGCCCTGGATCACCTTGCAGTCGATCTTGAAGATCTTGCCCGACGGACGCGGGTCGCCGGCGTCCAGCGACTTCAGTGAGATGTTCCGCTTGACCACCTTCTCCTTGAAGACATCCAGCGCCGCCCGCACCCGCTCCTCGGTCTCCGCCTGGAGGCTGATCGCCTCCTCGCCCGACCAGGAGATCTCGGCGCCGGTGCCCCGGAAGTCGAACCGCGTCGCGAGCTCCTTCTCCGCCTGACGGAGAGCGTTGTCGATCTCCTGGCGGTCCACCTTGCTCACGATGTCGAACGACGGGTTCGCTGCCATGCTCATGCTCCTGCTGTCCGGCGGTCTCTGTGGTCCTTCGTCCCCCGCTGACCAGCGGTACGACCCCCTGACGGTACCCGCTTGCGCTGATGCCGGGGTGAGCCGCTATCCTTGCTTCCGCTGCCGCGTTACGACGCGGTGGGTGCCCTGGCGGGTTGCCCGAGCGGCCAATGGGAGCGGACTGTAAATCCGTCGCGAAAGCTACAGAGGTTCGAATCCTCTACCCGCCACCAGGAGCACCAACGGCCCCTGACCAGCAGAAATGCTGATCGGGGGCCGTTGTCGTTTGTCTGACAGAGTCCGGCTGCGTCCAACCGTTGACGACTGGTTGTGGGCAGATGGTGGGCGGGTCGATCTTGCCTCTGAGCGCTTCTCTGGGGCTGCGCCTGGTGGTGTTGGCGGCGGCTTGCCGGGCTGCCGTGGGCCGTGCGCGTAGGGACCGGCTGAGGGCTCCGCGCTGTGATGTGGCCGGCTGCGGGGAGATAGGCCAGGGGCAAGCCAGTCCTGGGGTTGGACTGGCGCGGCAGCCGGAAGCCCCGACCCTCGGCCGGGCCGACCCGCCGGCTTCCGTACCGCCTGGCCGTGATCGTGCCGCTGCCTGGCTCCAGCGGTTCGGGGGGCGGCAGTCCGGCAGTAGTCGGTGGCCTCCGCCCCGGCGCCGAAGGCGGCCGGGGGCGGCTTGCCGCCGGCCGGCTCACCGTCCCCGCGCCGCGCGCAGCGCGGCGCCTTGGCGGCAAGCCCGCGGCTGCCTCCACCGTCCAGCGCAAGCGGGCCACCTTCTACAACGCGCTCGGGTACGCCGTCGAGCTGGAGCTGATCGCCTCCAATCCGGTCGACCGGGTGCAGTGGACCGCCCCCGAGGTCGCGCAATCCATCGACCGCCGGGTGGTGGCAAACCCGGCCCAGGTCGCCACGCTGCTGGAGGCGGTGAAATCTCTCGGCAAACGGGCCGACAAGGTGACGGCGTTCTTCGGCTGCCTCTACTACGCGGGCATGCGGCCCTCGGAAGCGGCAGACCTACGGCGGGAGGACTGCGACCTTCCCGGGCACTGCCTCGGCTGCGGGACCGACTTCGACGACCTGGCGGCGGTGAAGCCTTCGGCGTCCGGCGATCACGAGAAGATCGAATACCGCTGGGGTCGCCTGGTGCTCGCGGGCACATCGCCGCGTGCCGGGTCGCACTGGACGGATGACGGCGGGTCGCATGAGCGGCGCGGCCTCAAGCACCGGGCACGACAGGAAACCCGGACGGTGCCCATCCCGCCCCGGCTCGTCGAGCTGCTGTGCGCGCACGTCGAGAATCACGGCGTCGGCCCAGATGGTCGGTTCTTCCGTGGCCTGCACGGCGGACCGCTCTCCGAGCCGGTCTACGACCGGTGGTGGAAGCTCGCCCGGGAGAAGGCGCTGACCGAATCGCAAGTCGCCTCACCTCTCGTACGCCGTCCCTACGACCTGCGCCACGCGGCGGCCTCGCTCTGGCTGAATGCCGGCGTCCCGCCGACCGAGGTTGCCCGGCGCTTGGGCCACGGCGTTGCCGTCCTGCTCCGGGTCTACGCCAACTGCATCGACGGCGGAGACGACACCATGAACGACAAGATCGGCGACGCCCTCGGATGAGCGTCTTCGGCTCGTCTCAAGGTGGAGGGGGCGGAGCCAGAAACCTTCCGGATGGCCGTAAGGAACCGAGGTTGCAGCGACAAGTATGGGCGTGAGACCACCACCTGGAGGATCGGTGCCGGACGCGCGGAGGACGACCGCAGACCGCCAGCGCCTAACTGACTTGTTCCGTCGACACGGCGACGCGGTCTTCGCGTACGCCAATGATCGACTGGGCGGCGAGGATGCGCAGGACCTCGTGAGCGAGGTGTTCACCGTGGCGTGGCGGCGCTTGGCAACCATCAAGGAGGGCCAGGAACGGCCCTGGTTGTTCGGGGTCGCGCGACGCCTGGTGTTGCAGCATCGGCGCGGGCGCGCAGTTCACGCGGCGTTGCAGGCGCGTCTGCACTCTCAGGCTCACGACGAGACCGAGTACGGTCCGTCCGCCTCCCACCGAATGGACGTGATGGCGGCATTGGCGGAATTGCCAGAGATCGACCGCGAGGTGTTGCTACTGCGGTACTGGTACGACTTCAACGGCAGAGAATCGGCGAAGGTGCTGGGGTGTACGGCGGCGACATTTGCCGTGCGTTTACACCGGGCTCGTCGCCGATTCGAGGACGTATACGGACGGCGGCGGGAAGGGCCAAAACTATCTCGGCTCGGCAGTCTGACCGCATACGCGAGGGGGCTGGAGTGAAGCACTACGACACAAAGACCGAAGACCTGATTATTCGCGTCCGGCCCACCGCCGAGGTCACGTTCACAACAAGCCCTCAGGGAGAGGCGATGCTCGCGCGCGTCCTAGACTTGCCGCAGCAGCGCGAGAAGAGGTCCCCGAGGCGCTTGGGGATCGTTGGAGCGGTTGCCGCCGGGCTTTTGGTGGCTGGCGGTGCGACTGCCGCTATCGGTGGCTATCGTGCGCCGACTGCGCCACCTGAGGCATTGCCTGCAAACGGTGAGGCCTTTGTGTGCGCCACAAGCGGTATGCATCGGATGGGGGAAACGGTGGCGAGAGTTGGGGAAACTCCGGCTGATGCCTGTCGGAGGTCGTGGAGCCGGATCTTTAGCGCCAAGGCGCCGGCCCATCTGTATGCCTGTGTACAGCGTATTGAGGAGATTTCTTCTTCGGGAAGTGGCGCCTCTCCTTCCCGCTCTTCTGAGGCAAGGTGGGGGAAGCTTGTGTACGTCATCGACGGCGGGCAGTTCAAGAACGCGCCCGAGACGTGCGGATCGGTCAAGATGTTCGTAGCGCCGGCAAGCGACTGAACGGACGTGCCAGGGATGGCAGGTCACCTCACCCCTCTTACGCCGTCCCTACGCCTGCGGCACGCGGCGGCCTTGCTCTGGCTGAATGCTGGCGTCCCGCCGACGGAGGTCGCCCGGCGCCTGGGCCACGGCGTCGCCGTCCTGCTCCGCGTATACGCGAACTGCATCGACGGTGGAGACGACACCATGAACGACAAGATCGGCGACGCACTGGGGTGATAAGGGTTGGACTTATGGGGCAGAGGGACGACGACAGCGCGCAACTGAGCTTGGGAACGCTTGAGCGTGGCCAGGTCGCCGCGGGCGTGGTGGTCGATATCAAGGACTTCGGGGTGTTCGTAGAGCTTGGCGGTGTCACTGGCATGGTGAACTGCGCGGAGCTGTCCTGGAAGCACATCGATCACCCGACCGACGTCGTGGGCGTGGGGGATCGGCTCACCGTGATGGTGCTGGACGTCGACTTCGAGCGCGAGCGGGTGTCGCTGTCGCTGAAGGCGTTGCAGCCTGACCCGATGGCTGAGTTCGCCCGGACACGTCTCGGCGCTGTCCTGCGTGGTGAGGTGACCCGGATCGTGCCGTTCGGTGTCTTCGTTGCCGTGGGAGAAAGCATTCAAGGGCTGGTCCACAAGTCCGCGCTCGACCACACCCCTGAACTCGGCGACCAGTTGTCAGTGAAGGTCGTCGACATCAACCTTGTTCACCGCCGGATCCGACTCCTGCCGAGCAGGCGCGAACCGTCATGAAGCATCGGGTTCCGGGCCTGGGGCGTCTGCCGTGGGCGTGGGCAGATGGTGGGCGGCCGAGCGTCAGCGGGCGGGCAGCAATAGAGAAGCGGCAGCTCAAGGGGTCTTCCTCACGCAAGATCGCGGACGCCCTGTAAATCCGTCGCGAAAGCTACAGAGGTTCGAATCCTCTGCCCGCCACCAGGAGCACCAACGGCCCCTGACCAGCAGGAATGCTGATCAGGGGCCGCTGTCGTTGTTCGCCGTGATCACCGGGCTGCCTGCACGATCTGGACGAGCAGTCCTGCGGCCGGCTCGGCTTCCGGCTATCCACGAAGTGGGTGGCGGGGGCGCTTCCGTGTCTACATGCGGGCTTGGCGGCGGCCTGCGATTGTTCCGGCTGCAAGCGTGATCACCATGACCGCCGTGAGGATGGAGATCGTGGTGATGGAGATTTCTGGTTCCCACCCTGCTTGTTCGAAAAAGAGCTGGTAGGTCGCTTGCGCCAAGGCTGGCGCCAGGAGAAGCACCGAGGCGACGATGGGCATCCGTGCATCGATGGGCGCGGTGATGACGGCCAGTGCGGCGAACGCGTACAGGGACATCAGGGGTGCGTCCGACCAGCCGTTGATCGGGCTCGGCGTCAAAACGACGACTGCCAGTGCCCCGAGGACGGGCCAGGCCCAAGGTCTGGTCACGGGCGTTCGGGGTGCGCGGAGCAGTAGCAGCAAGGCCAGCGAAGCCAGCAGCGCTGGCCAAAACTTGGGAACAATCGCGCCCTGGAGGCTAAAAACCGACCAGAGCGATTGGGTAAACCAATTTGCCGACCAGAGTTGCGCGGCCACGGTCAATATAGTCGCAGCTAATGCCAGCCGGTAGCTACCCCACGCCGTAGCGAAAAGCGCGATGGTCAGCAGCGCCGGAATGACGATGAACATGAACCACCATGCGTCGGGTTTGTATGGGCCATCCGACAGCATCGTCACCAAGAATGAGACCGGACCCCCGGCCCAGAGCGTCATGCCGTACACGAGCAGGGACAGCGCGGACAGTCGCAGCGCGGAGTATCCCAGCGCCGATCGCGAGCCGAGACGGTCAACACCGGTGCGGGCGCGTAGCCCTCCGACCACGAGCGCCGCCGCTTCTCGAAGGTTCGGCCGCTGCCGCTCGTCGTCAGCCGTGGTGAGCAGGGTTTCGAGCATCTCGTCGGCGCGATACTGCTGGTAGGCGCGGGGGTAGGCCCGCAGTAGCCACCGGTAGCGGCGCTCCAGCTCAGTCATGCCGGCACCACCCAACCCGCCGAAGGCGTCGAGCGGACGGAATGGTCACGAACGACGCTCGCCGCCGCAGCCATCCGCTCTGCTTCCGCACGCAGTGCGGACATACCTCGCTGGGTCAGCTCGTAGGTGCGGCGGGCCCGGCCGTTGACCACCGCTTCCTCGGCCACCCGCACCATCTCTTCACGGGTGAGCCGGTCCAGAGCGGCGTAGAGGGTGCCCGTCGTGAGGCGCACCCGCCCGTCGGACAACTCCTGCGCCCGCTTGACGATCGCGTAGCCGTGCAAGGGTTCGTCCTGCAACGCGGCCAAGATGAAGTAGGTGGGTTCGCGCATCGACGCGAAGGAGCCAGTCATGCTGTCAACATAAGCAGATGATCGACGTATGGGTCAAGGCTCGATGAGCGCGACGGCGGCTACGCGGAGTGGTTGGCGTTTGTCGCTCGAAGCCGGGCGCGAACCCTGTGGACGCTCCGGGGTGGCGGCTGCTGTCGGCAGTTCGTGTCGCGGCCATATCGCCCGATGCTGGTCGGAACGGTGTTTGGTCTGGTCAACGTAGCGGCGTTGGCGCTCTGTCAATCCGCTGCGAAAGCTACAGAGGTTCGAATCGGGCCGGCAGCGGGACGCTTGGGGGCAAGCAGTCTCGTTCTTGGACTGGTGCGGCAGTCCCCGTCGGAAGCCCAGAGCTCGCCGGCTTCGGAGTGTGATCACTCCCGGGCTTGGACGTCGGCCGACCGGCAGGATGGCCGGGTGGAGCGAGACACCCTGATCGTCCTACTTGACGTTGAGGACGGCGACGCCTACGAGTCATGTCGCGACGCTCTGCGACGGCTCCCGCGTCGTTGCCTGCCTCGCAGTCCATCAGGCCGGGGGAGACGCTTCACGCCCGTAGCTCGGCGGGTCGACTGTCCCACCTCGGCGCGGAGGCGGCAGCCGCCGGGCGGTCCACCGCCCGCGCGCCGCGCTCTTGATCCAGAACAGAGGAAATCGACAGTAACGCTCTGCTCGCCCTGCCACCTTGTCCAGAATACGTCGGCGGCGTGCGGTCGCGCTGAGGGCCAAGTGGGCAGGTCGCGAACCTCGGCTGGTTGGTCGAGGGCTGATCACGGCCGTGGAGGTAGCTCCATTTCGCTGTTGCACGGCGAGCGGGCCGCGCCGGAGCGTCCGACCCCGAGGGGTGGGAAGTCGATCAACCTTGCCGTCAGCCGTGGTGAGTGGCAGAGATACTCGTCGCCTTCATGGCTCGGCCGGCAGTCGCCGTACGACCTGGGCGGTCAACTCGGCACAGACGACCGGCTGCAACGCAACCACAAATGTCTGCTGTTGCTCGTTCACCCCCGGCGATTACCGTGCGCGTCGCGATCTCGACATTGCGCAGCCGCCGGATCACGTGTTTGACTGCCGGCATGACTCTCGTTCGCGTCGATGTCACGGACGAATGCCTGTCTCGGCTCTTACGTAGTAACCCCATAATTAAGTGACCTGGTGAAAAACATCACCCTGGCTTTGCTCCGAACCGAGCAAGCCGAAGCGGACCAAATGGTCTGGCGTCCGGTGGCTGGGATGGCCCATGCCTCGCAGGTCGCCCTCGAAGAGAGGTAAATCATGAAGCAAGGTCGACATTCCCTGAAGTGGAAGGTCCTGACTGTCCCGCTAGCGACGTTGCTTCTGGCTGCGAGTGCGGTGGCGTTGAGTCCGGCCGCGCAAGCCAGCACCGGCGACGATATCGCGTACAACGGTGCCGACTACGGCGGCGTCACGCACAAGTACGAGACCATTTACGCCTGCGACCGGGAAGCGGACGGCAATGGCGTGTACACCGAGTTCTACATGTCAGGGTCGAGCCAGACTTTCGAGATCTCCGATGGGAACGGGAGCGCGGACCCGAGTTGCGGCAGGGTCTCATCCGGCTTCGGCGAGGTGACGAAGTTCCGCGTCTGCGAGCGAGGCAAGTGGTGCACACGCTGGTACACGCACTAAATGCAATCCGGCGAGGTAGTTCTCGGGGGCTTGGTGTAGCGACTGGCCGGGCCCCGTCACTCCTTGATCCTACCGAGACAGCGTTCGATAGGTTGCGCTTCTTGTAGAGATCACCGCCGTGACCTCCGTGATCTCAATTCCGAACAGGCTCTTGGATCGCCTCCACCGAGCAGGCCGGCGTCTGGACCATCCAATCCGGCGTGTTTCCAGAGAACACCGCCAGCCTCGCCCTACACACCGCCTGCGGCTTCCGCACCCTCGGCACCCGCGAACGCGTCGGCCGTCACCACGGCATCTGGCGCGATGCCACCCTCATCGAACGCCGCAGCCCCACCATTACCTGACAGCTACCTGCCGGTGCGCGAGAAGCCCATTCGAGCTGCTGTGCGCTCACGTCGAGAATCACGGCGTCGACCCGGACGGCCCGTCTTTCCGTAGTCCGCACCCCGGGCGGCTCTTCGAGTCGGTCTATGGCCGGTGGAAGCTCGCCCGGGGGCGGGCGCTCACCGAACCGCAGGTGGCCGCACCCCTCGTGCACCGTCCCTACGACCACCCCATGCGGCGGCCTCGCTCCGGCTGAATGCCGGTGTCCCACCGACCGAGGTCGCCCGACGCTTGGGCCACGGCGTCGCCGCCCTGCTCCGGGTCTACGCCAACTGCGTCGGCGGGGGAGAGGACGCCATCAACGACCGCGTCGGCGACGCGCTGGCATGAGACCGTCCGCACAGCGTCGACGGCGAGACGAGGTGAGGTGGGAGTTCCGGCCGCAGGGGAAGATGTCGGCCATGCCCTCACCCGCACCGGACCGAGACCCACTTGCCGGAGACCAGCTCATCAAGATCTGGTTCAAGTTCGTCCCGCGGGAAGGGTGGCTTCCCTACGACACAGAGGGCCTGTGGGGTGTCGCTGCTGGCCCCGACACGGCTCGCATCTGTAACGCTCCGTTCCTTCAAGACGGCGTGGCTGAGGGAGACGTCGTTCGCTTCACTATGGATTCTGACGGACTTCGTTGGGCAACCGGGCGGGTCGAGGCATCGGGCAACTGCACTGTGAGAGTCCTGCCGGATCCCCATGGCCCACTCGGACCAAGCGCCAAAGCTGTTTACGACCGCTTGGCGCCCTTCGGCCTCGGCGGCGAGACGTTCAGCAAGGAACTCCCTCTCGTTGCTTTCACCGTACCGGCGAGCGCAGATATCCCCGCGATCAAGGCAACCCTGCTGCGAGGTAAGGCGGAGGGCTGGTGGAGCTTTGAGGCCGGATGCGCGACCGAGGAGTGGACAACGGCCTGAACAGTTGGCGTCGTTCCGGCACCGTGCCGTGGGCGTGGGCACATGGTGGGCGGCTGGCCTGTCGGTCATCCTGATCGCGCTACAGGTGGCCCGCTCGCTCGCCGCTGGTCCGACTGGCGCCGTGATCATCAGGGCGGTGTCCGTCGCAGCCACTCAAGCGACGGCTTGCCATCGAACTCTGTGTATGCATGCAAAGTGTCGCCGACGTGGTGGACAGCAGATATTGCAGCGATTAGTGTCGATGCCACGCAATCTTGTTGGACCGACGGGGATGGGAGAGCGCGTGAAGACAAGGTCTATGCCATCAGCGATTGCTCTGGTGGGTGCAGCGGTGGGCGCGATGATCCTGCTGACCGGGAGCCCAGCCTCGGCGGCAACCACCGCCTACCTGGAAAAGACCCAATACCTCACCAGCAACCCCACGGACTCGATGGACACCTCCTGCACCAGCAAGCGGATCACCCTGGCAGCGGGCAACTACACCTGGGGGAACTACTTCCCCGGCTCGGTCCGTGACCAGTACCTCGGCGCCACCACCTACACGTGGACGACCTGCCTGGATCCGAAGAACGGCTACTACCGGCAGACGACAACGCTGGACCCGGATCAGTCGGGATGGGCCACCGCGACCATCAGCGACGATCTGAGGATCTCTGTGTCCGGCACCTGGACCTGGGGTTCCTACATCGATCCCCACTTCTGATCGGCCAGGCAGGGCCGGCCTGATGCCCGGAGCGTCACGCTCCGGGCATCAGGCCGCCCGGCGTCAACCGGCAGGTTCGTCGTTGCGGACGGCTCTGAGCCCGGGGCTGTTGCTTCCCGGCATGGGCCCGGTGAGGCGGAACAGGGCCGCCGATCGTGGCGCGCCGCCTATCGGCAAACGCCGACTCGGCCCGCCCGCAGGTCCTCAAGCGCGTCGACGTGCTGCTGGTGGCTCAGCGGCGGCAGAGCGGACAACGCGAAGAAGCGCAGTTCCAGGGTTTCACTGTCGCCCTCGGTCAGCTGGCCCCCGGCGACGGAGCAGCGGAAGAACACCGTGATCGGCTGCGTGACGTCGCCATTCGGATAGACGTGGCGGTATTTGGTGTACACACCCAACAGGCCGTCGATCCGCACCTGGAGTCCGGTCTCTTCGGCAACTTCCCGTACCGCCGCCTCCTCGGCCGACTCGCCGAGTTCCAGGGCGCCACCCGGCAGTCCCCAACAGCCGTCGTCACTGCGGCGTTGCAGCAGCACCTGGCCGTGGTGCAGCACACACGCACCAGCGAAGTTCAGGAAGACCGGTGCGTGACCGACCCGTTGTCGCAACCATCCGATGTAGTCCGGCAATTGCATCCCCTCACCGTTCCAGGATCCCAGTGGATTTTGACCTACCCTCCACCTCTACGGGCGACTGGCGGAGTCCGGCTACGCCCAGCAGCTGAGACAACTGGTCGTGGGCGTCGACCCTTGTCTCTGAGGCGATGCCGGCGGGCCGGTCAGCCCGGCTGGCGGTGCACCTGGAACGGGGCGAAGCTCTGCGCGACCGGCATCAGTTCGATGGTGTTGACGTTGACGTGCGGCGGTTGCCCGGCGGCCCAGTGCACCGCCTCCGCGATGTCGTCGGCGGTGAGCGGCACCATGCCGTCGTACAACTGACCCACGCGCTCGGTGTCGCCGCCGAACCGGACGGCGGAGAACTCGGTGCCACCGACCATGCCCGGCTCGACGCAGGTGACCCGTACGCCGGTGCCGTGCAGGTCGCTGCGGAGGTTCAGGCTGAACTGCCGGACGAACGCCTTGGTGGCGCCGTACACGTTGCCGCCCGGGTAGGGGTAGGTCGCGGCCGTGGAACCGATGTTGACGACGTGGCCACGCCCCCGGGCGACCATGCCGGGCAGGACCGCGTGCGTGCAGTAGGCCAGCCCCCGGCAGTTGGTGTCGAGCATCCGCTCCCAGTCGTCCAGGTCGGCCTGGTGCGCCGGTTCCATCCCGAGGGCGAGGCCCGCGTTGTTGACCAGGATGTCGATCTCGGCGTAGGGCGCGGGCAGCTCCTCGATCGCGGCGGTGACGGCGGCGCGGTCCCGGACGTCGAGCACCAGCGGGAGCACGTCCGGGCCGAGCGCGGCGAGCCGGTCGGCGCGTCGGGCGCAGGCGACCACCCGGGCGCCGTCGGCGGCGAAGCGTCGCGCGACGGCTGCCCCGAAACCGCTGCTGGCCCCGGTCACGAAGACGGTCGTCACCGCTGCCCCCACACCGTCGTGACCTGCTGAAGCAGTCCCCCGAGTGCGGTGTTGAAGACCTCTTCCCGCTCCAGGTTGGGCAGGTGGCCGGCGCCGTCGACCACGACCAGCGTCGCGCCCGGGACGCACTCGGTGATGAGTTCGGCATCGCCGATCGGGGTGTACTCGTCGTCGCTGCCCACCACGACCAGGGTCGGGACCTCGACCCGGCGCAGCGTCTCGACGTACTCGGGACGCTCGGCGCGTCCCCGCAGGGCGGCGGCGGCACCGACCGGTGAGGTGGTGTGCATCATGCTGCTGACCTGCCGGGCGACCTCCGGCAGGGCCGCGATGTTCCGCGGGGCGAGCATCTTCGGCAGGACTTCCTCGGCGTAGCCGGCCATGCCGTCGCGAAGCAGCCGGTCGGCGAGCTCGTTGCGGAGCTTGCGCCCGAGGTGGGTCTCCGCCGGTGCGGACGTGTCGGCCAGCAGGACACCGGAGATGCGTTCGGGGAACTGGCGCAGGCACTCCATCACGATCTGCCCGCCCATCGACAGTCCGCCGAGGGCGAACCGGGATATGCCGAGCTGGTCGAGCAGGCCGGCGACGTCCCGGGCGAACACGTCGAGCGTGGTGCGGCCCGGCACCACCGTGCTTTCGCCGTACCCGCGCAGGTCCGCGGCGACGACGCGCCAGCCGGCGGCCACCGCGAAGTCGACCTGTGGACGCCACATGGAGCGGTTGAAGGGATGCCCGTGTACGAGGACGAGCGTCTCCCCGTCGCCGCGGTCGTCGTATCCGATGCTGACTCCGTTGACCTGTGCCGTCGCCATGCCCGCTCCTCCGTGAGTCGACCTCGACAGGAAGGCTATTCGGTGCAATATTCGAGTGCAATAAAAACAATGCACTCGGAGCAATTGGGGGTCGACCGTGGACGACTACCGTCGGATCGCGGAGGGGATCGCCGCCGACATCGCCGCCGGCCGGCTCGCCGCCGGACACCGCCTGCCGCCGCAGCGGGCGTTCGCCCGCCAACGCGGCATCGCCAACTCCACCGCCGCCCGGGTGTACGCGGAACTGGCCCGGCGCGGGCTGGTGACCGGGGAGGTCGGCCGTGGCACCTTCGTCCGCGCCGCGACCCCGCCGCCGGAGCCCGCCCTCGCCGAACCCGGCGACGCCCGCGTTGACCTGGAGCTGAGCTTCTCGGTGCTGCCGCAGCAGCCCCAACTGCTCGCCGGTGGCCTGGCCGGCCTGCTGCGGCCCGACACGCTGGCGACCGCGCTGCCACCGGTCGGCGTCGCCGGGACGCCCGCGGCGCGGGAGGCCGTCGCCGGGCTGCTCCGCCGCCCCGACTGGGCCCCGGATCCGCGGCAGCTCCTGTTCACCGGCAACGGCCGGCAGGCGATCGCCGCCGCCATCGCCACCCTCGTCCCGGTGGGCGAGCGGCTCGGCGTCGAAGCGCTCACCTACCCCGTCGTCAAAGCCATCGCCGGCCGGCTCGGCGTCACCCTCGTCCCGCTGCCGATCGACCAGGACGGCTTGCTGCCCGAGGCCGTCGCCGAGGCGCACCGGGCCGCCCCGCTCCGGGCCGTCTACCTCCAGCCGACCCTGCACAACCCGCTCGGCGTG
The DNA here is from genome assembly GCF_040652795.1 of Micromonospora sp. NPDC048170. NCBI lineage: Bacteria > Bacillati > Actinomycetota > Actinomycetes > Micromonosporales > Micromonosporaceae > Micromonospora > Micromonospora sp. NPDC048170. The sequence goes on along the minus strand of NZ_JBEZMR010000009.1, from coordinate 81,909 downwards.
ACCATGCCGGCGCACCGCCGCGCCGCACTCGCCGACCTGCTCGACCAACTCGGGGTGTACGCCGTCGAGGATGCCGTCTGGTCGTTCCTCACCGATGCCCCGACACCGCTGGCCGCGCTGGCGCCGTCGCGAACCGTCCTCGTCGACAGCCTCTCGAAGCGGCTCGCCCCGGGCCTCACCGTCGGCTTCGCCGCCGCGCCAGCACCGCTCGTCGACCGGCTCGCGACCGCCATCCGGTCCGGCACCTGGGCCGCCACCCGTTTCGCGCTGGAGGCCGCCACCCGTTGGCTCGGCGACGGGACGGTCGACACCATCACCGCCGGCAAACGGCGGGACGCCCGAGCCCGGCAGGAGTTGGCGCGGACCCGGTTGGCCGGCCAGCACGTCCGGTCCGATCCGGACGCATATCACTGCTGGTGGGAGCTGCCGGATCCGTGGCGCGCCGAGACGTTCGTCGCGGCCGCGGCCCGCCGGGGCATCGCGGTCACCCCCGCCGCCGCGTTCACCGTCGGGACCAGCCACGCCCCCAACGCCGTACGGCTGGGGCTGGCCGCACCGCCGCTGCCGACCCTGTCCGGGGCGCTCGACACGCTCGCGGCGCTGGCCTCTTCCAGTCCGGAAGACGTCGGGGTGGAATGACCGCCGGCCCGAGCGGCACCGGGTACCTGAGAGGCGGACGAGTTCAGGGGGTAGGTCCCGAATCCGAGTTGTCGGTCCGGCGTCAGAGCCCTGGCGCGCTGGCGCAGAACGAGTATCGTGGTCGATGTTCGGTCGAGCATCCTCCTCGACAGGAGGTCACCGCTCCCGGAGATTCCCCCAATTGCGTGGAAGGTCGCATTCCGCAATGTGCGAAGTGCATGGTGGCCACACAGCCCCGTGATCAGGGCTCGGTCGGGGCGACCGCCGGGCCGAACGGCGGAACGTCACCGACGCTCGGCCCGCTGGCCCATGCACCGCTTTCCTGGCTACCTGCCTTGTGGCACGATCGTGGAACCTCCACCATCCCCGTGACACTTCCCCGACAGGAGCAAACATGTCTGGTCGAAGGCTGGGCCGGCTGCTTGGCTCGCTTTTCGTGCTCGCCGCTCTCGCCAGCGGGGTCCTGGTCGGTGACCTCTGGGGTCTCGGAGACCTTCAGACCGCCGACGTGATCTGGAACATGCCCGCGCCTCGCTGAGCAACCAACGCTCGATGATGTGAACCGGCGGGCCGGTAAGGGGGCACGGGATGGCGGGTCGTGGCCCCACCGGCCCCCGCTCGACTGAGTACGCGTGGCTGATCACCGGGCCGTTGGCCCTGATCGCCATCGTCTGCGCGACGGTGGTCGGCCTGGTCGCGCCGCAGCCGTTCGGCGGGTGGTCGCTCGCGCTTCCGCTCCTCGTGGCCATGGTGGCCGCCGGGCTCCCGGTGCTGAACTTCACCGTCCGGCGGCAGTCCCTCGGCGTGACCCTGACCGAAATACCGCTGGTCCTCGCGTTCTATCTCGTCGAACCACTCACGGTCGTCGTGATCTACACGGTCGCGTCGGCCGTGACCCACCTCAGGCACCGGTTCGGCGCCACGAAGTTCTGGTTCAACGTGGCCCGGGCGGCGGCGGGCTCGTCTCTGGCCGTCCTCGTCCTCCAGGCGCTGCCGCCCGTCCACGGCGTCGGGCCGGGCACCTGGCTCAAGCTGTTCTTCGCGGCCAGCATGGTGAACCTGCTGAGCATCGCCTCGGTCGCCGGCGTGCACACGCTGTTGCAGGGCTGGCAGGCAGGACGGGGCACGCTCCGGCAGTCGATGCCCGCGCTCCTGGCCGCAATGATCAACATCGCCAGCGGCATGATCGTGCTCATTCTCATCGCGACCACCTGGTGGTCCCTGCTGCTGCTGGGCGCCCTCGTCGTCGCGCTGGCCCTCGTCTACCGGGCGTACGCGCAGTTCTTCCGACAGCACCGCACCCTCACCGACATGTACGAGCTGAGCCGTGCGGTGAGCGAGAGCGGCGAGTACGGCACGCTGCCCGACGCCCTCCTGGGCCGCGTACGCGCCCTCATGCAGGCGGAGTACGCCACCCTCTGGCTGCCCGCTCAGGGCAGGCACCCCGAGGTGCTGCTGACCGCGCGCAACGACGCCCCCGGTCTGCTCGACTTCGCCAAGACCCCGGCCGCCGTGCGGGAACGGGCCCGCGACGAGGGCCGCACCGTCGCCGTCGGACGAGGGCTGACGACCGACGGTGACCTGCGCGCCCCGCTCTCCTCGCACCGGGTCAAGGACGTGATCGTCCTTCCGCTGCGCTCCGGTCAGGCGGTCATCGGCACGCTGGAGGTCGCCAACCGGCTGGGGGACAGCAACCACTTCGTCCGTACCGACGTGCCTCTCTTCGAGACGGTGGCGGCGCACGCGGCGGTGGCGTTGGAGAACTCGCGGCTGGTGGACCGGCTCCGGCACGACGCCAGCCACGACACGCTGACCAGGTTGCCCAACCGGCGGCGGATCACCAGCGCGCTGGAGGAGGCCGTCAAGATCCGGGCGCCCGGCGAGGTGGTGGCCCTGCTGCTGTTCGACGTCGACCGGCTGCGCCAGGTCAACGAGTCGCTCGGTCATGCCGCCGGCGACAAGGTCCTGGTGGAGGTCGCCGACCGGCTGCGTTCCTGCGTACCCTCGTCAGCGCTGGTCGGGCGGGCCGGTGGGGACGAGTTCCTGGTGACGCTGCGGCTGGAGAGCGCCGAGGCGGCGATGGAGCTGGCCGCGCAGCTGCGCGAGCAGATCCGCGACGAGATGGTCTTCGACGCGCTCACCCTCGACGTGGACACGGCGGTCGGTGTCGCCGTGCACCCGGACCACGGCAGCGACCCCGCCTCCCTGCTGCAACGGGTGGACCTGGCGGCGACGGCGGCCAAGTCCGTGCCGGGGAGCGTGCAGCTGTTCACTCCGACGCTGGAGTCCCGGTCGCTGCGACGGCTCGGCCTCGCCGGCGACCTGCGGCGCGCGCTGGACACCGGCGGGCTGGAGGTCTACTTCCAGCCCAAGGTGACGCTGCGGGACCGCCGACTGGTCGGCGTGGAGTGCCTGGCCCGCTGGGAGCACCCGGCGCACGGCACGGTCGCCCCGGAGGACTTCGTGGCGGTGGCCGAGCACACCGGCCAGCTCGGCCGGTTCACCGAGTTCGTGCTCCGCGAGGGGCTGCGGCGCAGCCGGGACTGGACGCACGCCGGCCAGCCGCTCGCCGTCGCGGTCAACCTCTCCGCCCGTACGCTCACCGACCAGCACTTCCCGGCCCGCGTCAGGGAGTTGCTCGACGAGTACGGCGTACCGCCGCATCGGCTCACGCTGGAGATCAAGGAGGCCGGGGTGCTGGACGGCACCGACCGGCCCATCCCGACCCTGCGGAGGCTGGGGGATCTCGGCGTACGGCTGTCGGTGGACGACTTCGGCACCGGCGACTCGTCGCTGGCACACCTGCGCCGGCTGCCCGTGCACGAGGTGAAGGTCGACCGTTCCTTCGTGCAGGGCATGGCGACGGATCCGGGCGACCTGGCGATCGTCAACGCGGTGGTCACGCTCTCCCAACAGTTCGGCCTGGCCGTGGTCGCCGAGGGCGTGGAGAGCGAGCTGACCCTGGAGCTGCTCCAGGACATCGGCTGTGAGATCGGCCAGGGATTCCTGTTCAGCCGGCCGTTGCCGTACGAGCGGCTGGAGGCGTGGTTCGGCGCCCAGGTGGATCCCGAGACGATCTCCCCGGGGGAGCTGCCCCGGCTGCGGGTCGTGCCCTGATCTGCGGAAACGCGCCTGTGGGGGATCCGATTTCACCTCCCCCGCGCGGCCGTGTAATGTATCCCCTGCGCGTCGCCCCCCGGGGAGATCGCGCAGGCCCCCTTAGCTCAGTCGGCAGAGCGTCTCCATGGTAAGGAGAAGGTCTACGGTTCGATTCCGTAAGGGGGCTCAGAGGGTCCGGCTGGACCCGCCACGGCGGTGTAGCTCAGATGGCAGAGCAAGCGGCTCATAATCGCTGTGTCGCCGGTTCAAGTCCGGCCACCGCTACTCTCGTCCACCGGGCTACCTCCCGGCGGTCGGTAGGATGGGCGCCACAGGCGCCCACTTTGCATGTCCGCGCAGTCAGCGCGTAGGCTGACGCGCTGTAGTTGTTATCCGTAGCGAGGAAGGCACTCCGCCGTGGCGAAGGCGACCGATGTCCGGCCGAAGATCACTTTGGCGTGTGTGGAGTGCAAGGAGCGCAACTACATCACGCGTAAGAACCGTCGTAACGACCCGGACCGTATCGAGCTGAAGAAGTTCTGCCGGCGGGACGGCAAGCACACGGTCCACCGCGAGACCCGCTGACCCAGGGCCGGCATCGCCGGCCCGGTCCTCTGGCACTTTCGATCGCCGATCCGTAAGGGATGGCGCGGCTTTGGCCGCCGCCGACCGTGCGGGTCGGCGATCGCCGTTTACGTGTAGGTTCGCGGCATGTCCCTGGACCCGTCCTTCGTCGGCCGGACGTATCCGCCGACCGCCCCCTATCAGGTGGGCCGAGAAAAGATCCGCGAGTTCGCCACGGCGATCGGCGCCGCCGATCCGGCCCACCACGACCCGGAGGCCGCCCGTGCGCTCGGGCACCCGGACGTGGTGGCCCCGCCGACCTTCCCCATCGTGCTCACCATGGCGGCCAACCAGCAGATCATCGACGACCCGGCCCTGGGCGTCGACTACAGCCGCGTCGTCCACGGCGACCAGCGCTTCGCCTACACCCGGCCGGTGGTGGCGGGGGACGAGCTGGTCTGTGTCAGCGTCGTCGACGACGTCAGCAGCCGTGGCGGGCACGGTTTCCTGACCACCCGCACCGAGGTCGCCACGCCGGCCGGCGAGCCGGTGGTGACCGTCTGGTCGAAGCTCGTCGTACGCGGGGAGGGCTGAGATGGAGCTGCCAGCCAGGACGTTCCGGGTGAGGCGCGCGGACCTGGTCCGCTACGCCGGCGCCTCGGGGGACTTCAACCCGATCCACTGGAGCGACCGGACCGCCACGAAGGTGGGCCTGCCGGGCGTGATCGCCCACGGCATGTTCACCATGGCGCTGGTCGGCCGTGCGGTGGCGGAGTGGGCCGGGGCGCCCGACGCGATCGTCGACTACAACGTCCGCTTCGCCCGGCCGGTGGTCGTCCCGGACGACGACGAGGGCACCGAGATCGAGGTGACGGCGGTGGTCCGGGAGGTCACCGAGGAGGGCCTGACCAGGCTCGACGTGACCGCCGTCTGCCGGGGGGAGAAGGTGCTGTCGCAGGCCCGGGCGACAGTCCGGACGGCCCGCTGACCAGGCTTCCGACGCGCGAGGGGCAGACCGGTTGGGAAAGTCGTGCCACTACCCGTACACTGGTCCGCCGTGGGGCAAGTAACCCCTGCACGGTCGTGCGTGACCGGGTGGGGTGAGCATTGCCGCACAGGGGTGTAGCTCAATTGGCAGAGCAGCGGTCTCCAAAACCGCAGGCTGCAGGTTCAAGTCCTGTCACCCCTGCGCCTCAGGCCTGACCGTTCCCGTGGGTCGCGCCGCCGTACGGCGGCGTCCGGCCCGTGGTGGTGGCATCAGCGGGGTGGCTCCGAGGCATTCGGGCCATCCCGGCTGATCCGCCGGCCGCGGCCCGTCGCGGGACGGTTGGTCCGGCCGGCGTGACCAAACGCCGCGCACGCCCGACAGCGTGCGACCCGACATCCCGCGACGGAGGGCGAAGTGGCCGACAAGAAGCGGCGCGGCGAGGACGCCGGCGACGATCGTCTGCACGACGAGGTCGTCGACGACGTGGCCGACGACGACGCCACCGACGCCGACGCCGAGGAGCCGGTTTCCCGGGGTGGCACCGCGACGCGGTCGCGGGCGAAGGCGGATTCGGCGGACAGCCGTCCGAAGACCAAGACGGAAACCGATCGCGTGGGTCCGTTCGGCCGCATCGCCCGATTCATCCGCGAGGTCGTGGCGGAACTGCGTAAGGTCATCTGGCCGACCCGCAAGGAGCTGCTGACCTACACGGCCGTGGTGGTCGCCTTCGTCGCGGTGATGCTGACGATCGTGGCCGGCCTTGACTTCGCCTTCGCGAAGGGCGTGCTGTGGGTCTTCGGCAACCCCAGCTGACCGGCCGACTGAGCCGATAGTGACGGAAGTGAGCGAGCGTGCCTGAGTACGACGAGACCGCCGAGACCACGGACGAGCAGTCCACGGTGGCGACGGCGGCTGGTGACGAGTCGGTCGAGGCCGCCAGCGAGCCGGAGTTCCCCACCACCGAGCCCGTGCCGGACGAGGACTACGACCCGGTTGCCGAGCTGCGGCAGAAGCTGCGCTACGCGCCGGGGGACTGGTACGTGGTGCACTCGTACGCCGGCTACGAGAACAAGGTCAAGACCAACCTCGAGACCCGGATCACGAGCCTCGACATGGAGGACTACATCTACCAGGTCGAGGTTCCGACCCGGGAAGAGGTGGAGGTCAAGAACGGGAAGCGGTCGCAGGTCCAGGCCAAGGTCTTCCCGGGTTACATCCTGGTCCGGATGGAGCTGACCGCCGAGTCCTACTCCTGCGTGCGCAACACGCCGGGCGTCACCGGCTTCGTGGGCGCGACCGACCGGGCGGACCGCCCGGCCCCGCTCTCCCTCGACGAGGTGCTGAAGTGGCTGGCGCCGGCCATCGAGACCGAGCAGAAGAAGGCCAAGCCCGAGATCAAGGTCCTCGACTTCGAGGTCGGCGACTCGGTCACCGTCACCGACGGCGCCTTCGCCTCGCTGCCGGCGACGATCAGTGAGATCAACGCCGACCAGCAGAAGCTCAAGGTGCTGGTGTCGATCTTCGGCCGCGAGACGCCGGTCGAGCTGAACTTCAACCAGGTCGCCAAGATCTGACGTACGGATCGCCGGCGGTGGGCAGCGTCCCACCGCCGGCGTACCCGTTCCGGCCTCCGCCCGACCTCGGCGCAGGCCGCGGCGGGCCGCTGCGCTACTCTAGAACGTCGCCGCTGTCGCATCGCGCTGACCGTGCGCGCCTGCGGCCGGCACCTTTCCCAGTTTCAAGCCCCAGGAAGAGACATGCCTCCGAAGAAGAAGCTCGTCAAGACGTTCACGCTTCAGCTGAAGGCGGGCCAGGCCACGCCGGCTCCGCCGGTCGGCCCCGCGCTGGGTCAGCACGGCGTGAACATCATGGAGTTCTGCAAGTCCTACAACGCGCAGACCGAGTCCCAGCGGGGCGACATCGTCCCCGCCGAGATCAGCGTCTACGAGGACCGCAGCTTCACCTTCGTCCTGAAGACCCCGCCCGCCGCCCGGCTGCTGCTCAAGGCCGCCGGCGTGGAGAAGGGCTCGGGCGTCCCGCAGAAGGACAAGGTGGGCTCCGTGTCGCAGGCCCAGGTGCGTGAGATCGCCGAGAAGAAGATGGTCGACCTCAACGCCAACGACGTCGACCAGGCTGCGAAGATCATCGCCGGCACCGCCCGGTCGATGGGCATCGTCGTCAACGACTGACGCTGGTCAGCACTCACCCGATCAGTTCGTGGGAGGGCACGCGAGCACCGCGGCCCGCCATAGACCACAGGAGTACGCAGAACATGCAGCGCAGCAAGAGCTACCGCAAGGCCGCCGAGGTCATCGACCGGTCGAAGCTCTACACCCCCGCCGAGGCCGTGAAGCTGGCCAAGGACGTCACCACCGCCAAGTTCGACGCCACGGTCGAGGTCGCCATGCGCCTCGGCGTCGACCCCCGTAAGGCGGACCAGATGGTCCGCGGTGTGGTCAACCTGCCGCACGGCACCGGTAAGACCGCCCGCGTGATCGTCTTCGCCGCCGGCGCGAAGGCCGAGGAGGCCGCCGCCGCCGGTGCGGACGAGGTGGGCACCGACGAGCTGGTCGCCCGGATCCAGGGCGGTTGGCTCGACTTCGACGCGGCGATCGCCACGCCGGACCAGATGGCCAAGATCGGCCGGATCGCGCGGATCCTGGGCCCGCGCGGTCTCATGCCGAACCCGAAGACCGGCACGGTGACCATGGACGTCACCAAGGCCGTCTCGGACATCAAGGGCGGTAAGATCACCTTCCGGGTGGACAAGCACTCCAACCTGCACCTGATCATCGGCAAGGCATCGTTCTCCGAGGCCCAGCTGATCGACAACTACGCGGCGGTCCTCGACGAGGTCCTGCGGGCCAAGCCGTCCGCCGCGAAGGGCAAGTACCTCAAGAAGGTCACCCTCACCACCACCATGGGCCCGGGCGTCCCGGTCGACCCCAACCTGGTGAAGAACCTGCATGAGGTCTCGGCCGAGGCCTGAGCATCCGCACCCCGTGACGGGGCGTCGCCACATCGTGGCGGCGCCCCGTTCCGTGTCGGTCGTGGCATGCCCGGCCGGTGGCGCGCCGAGAGCCACCAGATCCTTCGCGTACGCCCACCCACCGAGCTTCCGCCTCCGACGGCGCCGAGAGGCCTCTACGGCGCCGTGGACGCTTGCGTGGCACCCCTGGCCCGGGTGCCGGAGTCCACGGGCGGGGCTACCGGGGGACCGCGCTGCTTCGGCCGGCTCCAAACCGCACGACGCGGGCCGGCTCCACACCGCACGACGCGGGAGTGATCCGGCCCACCGGGGGGCGATTTGGTTGTCGCGGGGCTCCTCGCGTAACCTGGGCTGCGAAGTTCCACCCAGAGACCGCTGGTCACCGTGCTCCGGCACGGTCGAAGGTCCCGCGACGACGGGCGACCCGCGCAGGGCGGTAAGCGAAATTGGTGCTGAGCATGGTCCGCCGACTGTGCCCGTGTGCCGGCCCTCGCCCCGCGCGCCCTGCGCCGGGGCTTTTCTCGTTGTCGTGGCGCCTCCGCCCCCGTCGAAAGCTCCGGCTGACGACGGTGACCGGCCTCGAGTAACGAGAGAGGAGGGACATGGCGGACAAGCCGATCCGGGCCGACAAGGCCACGGCCGTCGCTGACCTGACCGAGAGCTTCCGCAACGCGGGTGCCACGGTGCTGACCGAGTACCGCGGTCTGACGGTTTCCCAGCTCACGCAGCTGCGGCGCTCGCTTGGCAAGGAGACCAGCTACACGGTCGCGAAGAACACGCTCGCGAAGCGTGCCGCGACCGACGCTGGGATCTCCGGCCTCGACGAGATGTTCACCGGTCCTACCGCGCTGACTTTCGTTTCGGGCGACGTCGTCGAGGCGGCGAAGGGGCTTCGCGACTTCGCGAAGGCCAACCCGAAGCTCGTCATCAAGGGCGGTGTCTTCGAGGGCAAGGCCATTTCCGCGGCCGAGGTCACGAAGCTCGCCGACCTGGAGTCCCGTGAGGTGCTGCTGGCCAAGCTGGCCGGCGCGATGAAGGGCAACCTGAGCAAGGCCGCGGCCCTGTTCCAGGCCCCGCTTTCGAAGACCGCCCGCCTGGCGGCTGCCCTGCAGGACAAGCGCGAGAAGGAGGGCGCCGAGGCGGCCTGAGGCCCCGCGGCGCACCCAGTTCTTACCTAACAGATTCAGGAAAGGACGCCAGACATGGCGAAGCTCAGCACCGACGAGCTGCTCGACGCGTTCAAGGAGATGACGCTGATCGAGCTCTCCGAGTTCGTGAAGCAGTTCGAGGAGACCTTCGAGGTCACCGCCGCGGCGCCGGTCGCCGCCGCCGGCCCGGCCGTCCCGGGCGCGGCCGCCCCGGTCGAGGAGGAGAAGGACGAGTTCGACGTCATCCTCGAGGCTGACGGTGGCAAGAAGATCCAGGTCATCAAGGTCGTGCGTGAGCTGACCGGCCTGGGTCTCAAGGAGGCCAAGGACCTGGTCGAGGCCGCTCCGAAGGCCGTCCTGGAGAAGGCCAACAAGGAGACCGCCGAGAAGGCCAAGACCAAGCTCGAGGGCGAGGGCGCCAAGGTCACCCTCAAGTGACCTGACGTACCACCAGGCGCGCGTCCGGCTCACGTGAGCCGGGGCACACCGCGTCACGGCGGGCGGTGATCCGACAGTGGATTGCCGCCCGCCGTCTTGGTGGTCCGGTGGCAGCGCGGTGAGCAGGGCGTTGACGCTGTGCACCGGCCGGCGGCCAGGGCGTGGCGGTAGTCCGTCGGTGGGAAAGACGTAGCGACCCGGATGCCGGCCCTTGACGCGGCCCCCGGCTGACAGGCACGCTGACACCAGCAAGACCTTCCGCGCTTGCAACGGCCACCACTTGGGTAATGGCAGCAGCGGCACCATCGGCTGCGGCACCTGAGCGGCCCGGCAGGAACGTCGCGTTCCGAGCGGCCCGGTGAGACCCTCGTTCGAGGGATCCCGAGGCTCGTTCCGCGACGACCTGCGGGGTGGGCTGGACAGCGGTTAGCCTCTCGGCTACACTGCTAGTTTGCGCTGCCTTCCGACTTGACCCCTGCTCGGAAATGTCCGTTTACGGATAATTCTGGTGGGGTCATTGGAGTGCACGCGTACCAGCCGTTATGCAGCACCGGTCCTCGGAAGGACGCATCTTGGCAGCTTCCCGCCCTGCGAAGACCAGTCGTACGTCGAGCGCATTCGCTCCCCGCCGAGTTTCATTCGGCAGGATCACCGAACACCTCGAGGTCCCCAACCTCCTCGCCATCCAGAACGAGTCCTTCGACTGGCTCGTCGGCAACGAGGGTTGGCAGGGCCGGTCGGCGGACGACCCGCACGCACGCTCGGGTCTCGCGGAGATCCTCGACGAGATCAGTCCCATTGAGGACTTCTCCGGCACCATGTCGCTCTCCTTCTCGGCTCCGCGCTTCGACGAGGTCAAGGCCTCGATCGAGGAGTGCAAGGAGAAGGACCTGACCTACTGCGCCCCGCTGTTCGTGACCGCGGAGTTCACCAACAACACCACCGGCGAGATCAAGAGCCAGACGGTGTTCATGGGTGACTTCCCGATGATGACGCCGAAGGGCACCTTCATCATCAACGGCACCGAGCGCGTCGTGGTCAGCCAGCTCGTCCGGTCCCCGGGCGTGTACTTCGACAAGCAGCCGGACAAGACCTCCGACCGCGACCTCACCAGCGTCAAGGTCATTCCCAGCCGGGGCGCCTGGCTGGAGTTCGACATCGACAAGCGCGACACGGTCGGCGTCCGCATCGACCGCAAGCGCCGGCAGGCCGTCACGGTCCTGCTCAAGGCCATCGGTTGGTCGGCCGAGCGGATCCGCGAGCGGTTCGGCTGGTCCGAGCTGATGATGACCACGCTCGAGAAGGACCACATCGCCGGCGCGGACGAGGCGTTGCTCGACATCTACCGGAAGCTCCGCCCCGGCGAGCCGCCGACCCGCGAGAACGCCCAGACCCTGCTCGACAACCTCTTCTTCAACCCGAAGCGGTACGACGTCGCCAAGGTCGGTCGTTACAAGTTCAACAAGAAGCTCGAGCTGGAAGTGCCGATCACCACCGGCACCCTGACCGAGGACGACATCGTCGCCACCGTGGAGTACCTCTGCCGGCTGCACGCCGGTGAGGACGGCTACGAGGCCGACGACATCGACCACTTCGGCAACCGGCGCCTGCGTACCGTGGGTGAGCTGATCCAGAACCAGGTCCGGGTCGGCCTGTCCCGGATGGAGCGTGTCGTCCGCGAGCGGATGACCACCCAGGACGTCGAGGCGATCACGCCGCAGACCCTGATCAACATCCGCCCGGTGGTGGCGGCGATCAAGGAGTTCTTCGGCACCTCGCAGCTGTCCCAGTTCATGGACCAGACCAACCCGCTGGCGGGCCTGACCCACCGGCGCCGGCTGAGCGCGCTCGGCCCGGGTGGTCTGTCCCGGGAGCGGGCCGGCTTCGAGGTCCGCGACGTGCACCCGTCCCACTACGGCCGGATGTGCCCGATCGAGACGCCCGAAGGCCCGAACATTGGCCTGATCGGCGCGCTGTCCACCTTCGCCCGGGTCAACCCGTTCGGCTTCATCGAGACGCCGTACCGGAAGGTCGTCGACGGTCAGGTCACCGACCAGATCGACTACCTGACCGCGGACGAGGAGGACCGGTTCGTCAAGGCGCAGGCCAACGCGCCGCTGAAGGCCGACGGCACGTTCGCCGAGGACCGCGTCCTGGTCCGCCGTAAGGGCGGCGAGACCGAGGACGTGCCCCCGAGCTCCGTGGACTACATGGACGTGTCGCCGCGGCAGATGACCTCGGTCGCGACCGCGATGATCCCGTTCCTCGAGCACGACGACGCCAACCGGGCGCTGATGGGCGCGAACATGCAGCGCCAGGCGGTGCCGCTGGTCAAGGCCGAGTCCCCGCTCGTCGGCACCGGCATGGAATACCGCGCCGCGGTCGACGCCGGTGACGTGGTCGTCGCCGAGGTCGGTGGCGTCATCGAGGACCTCTGCGCCGACTACATCACCATCCACCAGGACGACGGCCACCGCCGCACGTACCTGCTGCACAAGTTCCGTCGCTCCAACGCCGGCTCCTGCGTCAACCAGAAGCCGGTCGTCTTCGAGGGCGACCGCGTCGAGGCCGGCCAGGTCATCGCCGACGGTCCCTGCACGGACGAGGGCGAGATGGCGCTCGGGCGCAACCTGCTCGTGGCGTTCATGTGCTGGGAGGGCCACAACTACGAGGACGCGATCATCCTGTCGCAGCGCCTCGTTCAGCAGGACGTGCTCACCTCGATCCACATCGAGGAGCACGAGGTCGACGCCCGGGACACCAAGCTCGGCCCGGAGGAGATCACCCGCGACATCCCGAACGTCAGCGAGGAGATGCTCGCCGACCTCGACGAGCGCGGCATCATCCGGATCGGCGCCGAGGTCGTCCCCGGTGACATCCTGGTCGGCAAGGTCACGCCCAAGGGCGAGACCGAGCTGACCCCGGAGGAGCGGCTGCTCCGCGCGATCTTCGGTGAGAAGGCGCGCGAGGTCCGCGACACCTCGCTGAAGGTGCCGCACGGCGAGACCGGCACGGTCATCGGCGTGCGTACCTTCTCCCGCGAGGACGGCGACGAACTGCCGCCGGGCGTCAACGAGCTGGTCCGGGTGTACGTCGCCCAGAAGCGGAAGATCCAGGACGGTGACAAGCTCGCCGGCCGGCACGGCAACAAGGGCGTCATCTCCAAGATCCTCCCGATCGAGGACATGCCGTTCCTGGAGGACGGCACGCCTGTCGACATCGTGCTCAACCCGCTGGGTGTGCCGTCCCGGATGAACATCGGCCAGGTGCTGGAGACGCACCTCGGCTGGGTGGCGAAGACGGGCTGGAGCGTCGACGGCGACGACACCGAGTGGAAGCGCCAGCTGCGCTCCATCGAGGCGCACGAGTCGGAGCCGGACAGCAACGTGGCCACGCCGGTCTTCGACGGTGCCCGCGAGGAGGAGATCTCCGGCCTCCTGGCGTCGACCCTGCCCAACCGGGACGGCAAGCAGCTGATCGGTTCCAGCGGCAAGGCGCAGCTGTTCGACGGCCGCTCCGGTGAGCCGCTGCCGGACCCGATCGCGGTCGGCTACATCTACATCCTGAAGCTCAACCACCTGGTCGACGACAAGATCCACGCCCGGTCGACCGGTCCGTACTCGATGATCACGCAGCAGCCGCTGGGTGGTAAGGCGCAGTTCGGTGGCCAGCGCTTCGGCGAGATGGAGTGCTGGGCGATGCAGGCGTACGGCGCCGCGTACGCCCTTCAGGAGTTGCTGACGATCAAGTCCGACGACGTCCTCGGCCGGGTCAAGGTCTACGAGGCCATCGTCAAGGGCGAGAACATCCCGGAGCCGGGCATCCCGGAGTCGTTCAAGGTGCTGCTCAAGGAGCTGCAGTCGCTGTGCCTCAACGTCGAGGTGCTGTCCAGCGACGGCGTGGCCCTGGAGATGCGCGAGACCGACGACGAGGTGTTCCGCGCCGCGGAGGAGCTGGGCATCGACCTGTCCCGGCGCGAGCCGAGCTCGGTCGAAGAGGTCTGAGGTGAGCGGTCGGGGGCCGGCTCGCCGGCTCCCGACCCCACCCACTAGCTAGCAGTACAGACGACGACATAGGGGACATAGTGCTCGACGTCAACTTCTTCGACGAGCTGCGCATCGGCCTCGCCACCGCTGACGACATCCGTCAGTGGTCGCACGGTGAGGTCAAGAAGCCTGAGACGATCAACTACCGCACCCTGAAGCCGGAAAAGGACGGGCTCTTCTGCGAGAAGATCTTCGGTCCGCAGCGGGACTGGGAGTGCTACTGCGGTAAGTACAAGCGGGTCCGGTTCAAGGGCATCATCTGCGAGCGCTGCGGCGTCGAGGTGACCCGGTCGAAGGTCCGGCGTGAGCGGATGGGGCACATCGAGCTCGCCGCGCCGGTGACCCACATCTGGTACTTCAAGGGCGTGCCGAGCCGGCTGGGCTACCTGCTGGACCTCGCCCCCAAGGACCTCGAAAAGATCATCTACTTCGCCTCGTACGTCGTGACGAGCGTGGACGCCGAGTCGCGTCACCGTGACCTCTCGACGATCGAGAACGAGATCCTGGCCGAGAAGCGGCAGGCTGAGAACAGCCGCGACTCGGAGATCGAGAAGCGGGCCACCAAGCTCGAGGCCGACCTGGCCGAGCTGGAGGCCGAGGGTGCCAAGGCGGACGTCCGGCGCAAGGTCAAGGAGGGCGGAGAGCGCGAGATGCGCCAGATCCGCGACCGGGCCCAGCGCGAGATCGACCGCCTGGACGAGGTGCTGGACACCTTCCGCAAGCTGGAGCCGAAGCAGCTCGTCACCGACGAACTGCTCTACCGCGAGCTGCGCGACCGGTTCGGCGAGTACTTCACGGGCGGCATGGGCGCCGAGGCCATCAAGGCGCTGGTCCAGAACATGGACCTCGACGCCGAGGCCGAGAACCTGCGCGAGACCATCCGCTCCGGCAAGGGCCAGCGGAAGATCCGGGCGCTCAAGCGGCTCAAGGTCGTCGCGGCGTTCCTGAACACCCGCAACTCGCCGCTCGGCATGGTGCTCGACTGCGTGCCGGTCATCCCGCCGGACCTGCGTCCGATGGTGCAGCTCGACGGTGGCCGCTTCGCGACCTCCGACCTGAACGACCTGTACCGCCGCGTGATCAACCGGAACAACCGCCTCAAGCGGCTGATCGACCTCGGCGCGCCCGAGATCATCGTCAACAACGAGAAGCGGATGCTCCAGGAGGCCGTCGACGCGCTGTTCGACAACGGCCGCCGTGGCCGGCCGGTCACCGGGCCGGGTAACCGCCCGCTGAAGTCGCTCTCCGACATGCTCAAGGGCAAGCAGGGCCGGTTCCGCCAGAACCTGCTGGGCAAGCGCGTCGACTACTCCGGCCGTTCGGTCATCGTCGTCGGCCCGAAGCTCAAGCTGCACCAGTGCGGCCTGCCCAAGCAGATGGCGCTGGAGCTGTTCAAGCCGTTCGTGATGAAGCGGCTGGTCGACCTCAACCACGCGCAGAACATCAAGTCCGCCAAGCGGATGGTCGAGCGGCAGCGGCCGGTCGTGTGGGACGTGCTGGAAGAGGTCATCGGTGAGCACCCGGTCCTGCTGAACCGGGCCCCGACCCTGCACCGCCTGGGCATCCAGGCCTTCGAGCCGCAGCTCGTCGAGGGCAAGGCCATCCAGATCCACCCGCTGGTCTGCACCGCGTTCAACGCGGACTTCGACGGTGACCAGATGGCGGTGCACGTGCCGCTCTCCGCCGAGGCCCAGGCCGAGGCGCGGATCCTGATGCTGTCGTCGAACAACATCCTCAAGCCGGCCGACGGCAAGCCCGTCACCATGCCCACCCAGGACATGGTCATCGGCCTCTACCACCTCACCCACCTCACCACGGGTGAGAAGGGCGAGGGCCGGCCGTTCAGTTCGGACGCCGAGGCGCGGATGGCGTACGACAACGGCGAGCTGCACCTGCAGGCCCCGGTGAAGATCCGCCTGCGTGGCGTGGTCGAGGTCGACAACGGCGCCAGCGCCGAGCCGTGGACCGCCCCGGAGGGCTGGGTCGCGGGCGACCCGCTGACCGTGGAGACGACCCTCGGCCGGGTGCTGTTCAACGAGACGCTGCCGCAGGGCTACCGCTACGTGAACTACGAGATCCGCAAGGGTCAGCTCTCCGCGATCGTCAACGACCTCGCCGAGCGCTTCCCCAAGGTGGCGCTGGCCGCCACCCTGGACGGGCTCAAGGAGGCCGGCTTCCACTGGGCCACCTGGTCCGGCGTGACGATCGGCATGGAGGACGTCATCGCCCCGCCGCGCAAGCGGGAGATCCTGGAGCGGTACGAGAAGGAAGCCGACCAGATCGACAAGCAGTACCAGCGTGGTCTGATGACCCCGGAGGAGCGTCGCGGCGAGCTCATCCAGATCTGGACCAAGGCGACCAACGAGGTCGCCAAGGAGATGGACACCGCGCTGCCGCAGGAGAACCCGCTGTGGAAGATGATCAACTCGGGTGCCCGCGGTAACCTCCTCCAGCTCCGGCAGATCGCGGCGATCCGTGGTCTGGTGGCCAACCCGAAGGGCGAGATCATCCCGCGGCCGATCAAGGCCAGCTACCGGGAGGGTCTGTCCGTGCTGGAGTACTTCATCTCCACGCACGGTGCCCGCAAGGGTCTCGCGGACACCGCCCTGCGTACCGCCGACTCGGGTTACCTGACCCGTCGTCTGGTGGACGTCTCGCAGGACGTCATCATCCGCGAGGAGGACTGCGGCACCGACCGCGCCATCCCGATGCAGATCGGTGAGCGGCTCGACGGCACGCTGGTCGTGCACGAGCACGCCGAGACCAGCGTGCACGCGCGCACGCTGGCCGACGACATCAAGGGGCCGGACGGCGTCGTCGTCGCCGAGCGGGGTCAGGACATCAACTCCATCCTGGTCGACAAGATCGTTGCCGCCGGGACGGAGACGGTGCGGGTGCGCAGCGTGCTCACCTGCGAGTCGAAGCTGGGCGTCTGCGGTGCGTGCTACGGCCGCTCGCTGCCGACCGGCAAGACCGTGGACGTCGGCGAGGCGGTCGGCATCATCGCCGCCCAGTCGATCGGTGAGCCGGGTACGCAGCTGACGATGCGTACCTTCCACACCGGTGGTGTCGCGGGTGAGGACATCACCCAGGGTCTGCCGCGTGTCCAGGAGATCTTCGAGGCCCGGGTCCCGAAGGGCAAGGCGCCCATCGCCGACACCCCCGGTCGGATCCGGATCGAGGACGGCGAGCGCTCGCGGAAGATCATCGTGGTGCCGGACGACGGCAGCGAGGAGATCGTCTACGACAAGATCTCCAAGCGGGTCCGGCTGCGGACCCACGACGGCGGTCACGTCGAGGTCGGCGAGAAGCTCACCGAGGGCACCATCGACCCGCACGAGCTGCTGCGCATCCTCGGCCCGCGCGCGGTCCAGGTCCACCTGACCCAGGAGGTCCAGGAGGTCTACCGCTCGCAGGGTGTGCTCATCCACGACAAGCACATCGAGATCATCATCCGCCAGATGCTCAAGCGGGTGACGGTCATCGACTCCGGCTCGACCGAGTTCCTGCCGGGCGTGCTGGTCGACCGGGCGCTGTTCGAGTCGGAGAACCGCCGACTCGTCTCCGAGGGCGGCGAGCCCGCCGCCGGCCGTCCGGTGCTGATGGGTATCACCAAGGCCTCGCTGGCCACCGACTCCTGGCTCTCGGCGGCCTCCTTCCAGGAGACCACCCGGGTGCTGACCGACGCGGCGATCAACTCGCGCAGCGACTCGCTCGTCGGCCTCAAGGAGAACGTGATCATCGGTAAGCTCATCCCGGCCGGTACGGGCATCAGCAAGTACCGCAACGTCCGGGTCGAGCCGACCGAGGAGGCGAAGGCCAAGGTCTACTCGATGACCGGCTACCCGGAGACCGACTACGGCTTCGGGCCGGCCAGCGGCCAGGCGGTTCCGCTGGACGACTTCGACTTCGGGTCGTACCGCTAGGCAGCACGATCGACGAGGCCCCCGGCTCCTGCCGGGGGCCTCGCCGTGTCCAGGGACCGGGTGGCCGGTGCGGGCGTCGCGGCGGACCCGGCCGGGGCATGATGGGGGCATGACGATCGCTCCCGGGCAGGCTCCCGTCGCCCAGCCGGGGCTGCCCCGCCATCCGCTGGATCCGGACCCGGCCCGGGCCACCAAGGCGCGGGCGGTCTTCGCGCTGGGCCTGATCGGCGCGCTGACCGGCCTGTTCATCGGCGGTGTGGTCCCGGCCACGCTGGCGCTCCAGCTCGCCCGCCAGGCGCGCCGGGAGGCGTACGCCTCGGGGGGTTTCCTGACCGGCGCGGCCTGGCTGCGCCGGGGGGAGCGGCTGGCCTGGACGGGCCTGGTGCTGGTCGCCGTCAGCGTGGTGGCCGCGGTGGTGCTCGGGGTGGTCCGGCTCGCCGACACGCCCTACGGGCAGGACTTCGCACCGAACGTGGACTGACTGACCGACCGACCGCCCGCCGGGCACGGGCCGCGCCGGGCGTGGGTCGGCGGCGGTAGCCTGGCTCGGTGTCCGTCGCGCGGCGGTGGACGCCGAGACGTCGACAGGAGGACCCGTGACGGAACCGGCGCGCTTCCCGGGCAGCGATCCCGTGGCGCATCCGGACGCCGCCCCGCCCGGCGGGCCGCAGTGGGCCCGACCCGACGGGGGCCAGGGCGTCGCGTCCGGCGCGTCAGGGCATCCGTCGCCGGCGCCACACTGGGGCGCGTCCTCCCCGGGACCGTCGCCGGCGCACCGGGCCTCGTCGCCCTCAGGAGCGGGCCCGTCCCCGGCTGCGGGCTGGGGGCCGGCCCCGATGCCCCCGCCGCCGCGCGAGGCGGCCCGGCCGCCGAAGCGGGTCGACCCCGTCGCGGGAACGCCGTTCGGCGTGGTGCATCTCGACGTACCGCCGGTCACCTCCGGCCTGGCCGTGGGTTCCCTGGTGGCCGGGATCGCCTCGACGCTTGTCGCGATGCTGGTGATCTGTCTCGGGGCGGTCGCCCGCACGGGCGGCGCGTGGGCGGCCGGCGCCTTCACGGTGTTGGGCGTCCTGGCCGGCGCGGGCGCCGTCGTCGCCGGCCTGCTGGCGTTGCGACAGATCCGGCGCCCGGCGGCGCCGCCGGCGGTCCGGTTCACCGGTCGTGGCCTGGCGGTGGCCGGAGTCAGCTGCGGTGGGGCGGGACTACTGCTCAGCCTGCTCGGCCTGGGGTTGGCGTTGCTGCTGGCGCTCGGGTGACGCCCGTGCCCGGCCGTGGGACGTGACCTCGGCCGTGACGGGGTCGACGGGTCGGCCCGATGGGGAAGCCGGTACACTCGGATCCGTAGGTGCCCATCACGGGCGGGCTCGGGCCCGGTAGGTGCCCACCACGGGCAAGTAGGCGCGACGGGTTCGATCGGCGAGCGGTGGACGCTCTGCCAGCCGCTCCGTTTTGACCTGTGCGGTTGTGGTAGGTACTCTTTCCCCTTGTGCCTGGGCATGCCCAGGCAACTCGTGCGTGCGCTGGATCCGGTGAGCCGGGGATCGCGTGGGAGCACGACAAAGCCAAAGATCCGGCGCGCGGCCTGCCGTGTGCTGGTGCGAGACCCGGTCGACACGCGTGAGCGTCGGCGCCGGGACCGTGAGCTGGGCGACACGCCCGACCGCGGGTGCCGGGACCTCCGCGAGGTGGGCCCGGCCGGAATGTAGGAGAGTCGGCCAACAGGCCGGCTACGGCAGACGGCGCGGCCGCCACCAGGCGGTCGAAGGGAGCGGAGAAACCCGGTGCCCACGATTCAGCAGCTGGTCCGAAAGGGCCGCCAGGCAAAGACGAGTAAGACCAAAACCCCGGCGCTGAAGGGTTCTCCTCAGCGGCGCGGCGTGTGCACCCGCGTGTACACCACCACCCCGAAGAAGCCGAACTCGGCGCTGCGCAAGGTCGCTCGTGTCAAGCTCAGCAGCCAGATCGAGGTGACCGCCTACATCCCGGGTGTCGGCCACAACCTGCAGGAACACTCGATCGTGCTCGTCCGCGGCGGCCGTGTGAAGGACCTCCCCGGCGTGCGTTACAAGATCGTTCGCGGTTCGCTGGACACCCAGGGTGTCCGCAACCGCAAGCAGGCGCGCAGCCGTTACGGCGCGAAGAAGGAGAAGAGCTGACATGCCGCGTAAGGGACCCGCTCCGCGGAAGCCGCTGGTCGCTGACCCGGTGTACAACTCTCCGCTGGTCACCCAGCTGGTGAACAAGATCCTTCTGCGCGGTAAGCGTCAGCTCGCCGAGCGCATCGTCTACGCCGCCCTCGAGGGCTGCCGTGAGAAGTCCGGCACCGACCCGGTCGTCACCCTCAAGCGGGCGATGGACAACGTCAAGCCGACCCTCGAGGTGCGCAGCCGTCGCGTCGGTGGCGCCACCTACCAGGTCCCGGTCGAGGTCCGCCCCGCCCGGGCGACCACCCTGGGTCTGCGCTGGCTGGTCACCTACTCCCGCGCCCGGCGCGAGAAGACGATGATCGAGCGGCTGATGAACGAGCTGCTGGACGCGAGCAACGGTCTCGGTGCCGCCGTCAAGCGGCGCGAGGACACGCACAAGATGGCCGAGTCCAACAAGGCCTTCGCGCACTACCGCTGGTAACACCCTGGTTCCGGCGCCCTCGCGGCGCCGGAACCGCCACCAGTTGTGTCGAGACGACGATAAGTAGGGACTGAAGTGGCCGCCGCAGACGCGCTCGCCAACGTACGCAACATCGGCATCATGGCTCACATCGATGCCGGTAAGACCACCACCACCGAGCGGATCCTGTTCTACACCGGCATCACGTACAAGATCGGCGAAACCCACGAGGGTGGCGCCGTCATGGACTGGATGGAACAGGAACAGGAGCGTGGTATCACCATCACCTCCGCCGCCACCAAGTGCGAGTGGAAGGGCCACACGATCCAGATCATCGACACGCCCGGCCACGTCGACTTCACGGTCGAGGTCGAGCGGTCGCTGCGGGTGCTGGACGGTGCGGTCGCGGTCTACGACGGTGTCGCCGGCGTCGAGCCCCAGACGGAGAACGTCTGGCGGCAGGCCGACAAGTACAACGTCCCCCGGATGTGCTTCGTCAACAAGCTCGACCGGACCGGCGCCGACTTCTTCCGCTGCGTGCAGATGATGATCGACCGGCTCAACGCCACCCCGCTGGTGCTCCAGATCCCGATCGGCGCCGAGTCCGACTTCGTCGGCGTGGTCGACCTGGTCGAGATGCGGGCCCTCACCTGGCACGGCGAGACCCAGAAGGGTGAGGACTACACGGTCGAGGAGATCCCGGCCGAGCTGGCCGACTCCGCCGCCGAGTGGCGCGAGAAGCTGCTGGAGACCCTGGCCGACGTCGACGACGCGGTGATGGAGAAGTACCTGGAGGGCGAGGAGATCTCCGTCGAGGAGATCAAGGCCGCCATCCGTCGGGCCACCATCGCCGGCAAGGCCAACCCGGTCCTCACCGGTACCGCCTTCAAGAACAAGGGCATCCAGCCGATGCTGGACGCGGTCGTCGCGTACCTGCCGTCGCCGCTGGACATCCCCGCGATCGAGGGCACGGCCACCGACGGCGAGACCCCGCTGCTGCGGAAGCCGTCCAAGTCGGAGCCGTTCTCCGGCCTGGCCTTCAAGATCCAGACGGACAAGCACCTCGGCAAGCTCACCTACGTCCGGATCTACTCCGGCACGCTCGAGTCCGGCTCCCAGGTGGTCAACTCCACCAAGGACCGCAAGGAGCGGATCGGCAAGATCTACCAGATGCACGCCAACAAGCGGGAAGAGCGCAGCTCGGCCCAGGCTGGCGACATCATCGCGGTGCAGGGTCTCAAGCAGTCCACCACCGGTGACACCCTGTGCGACCCGGCGAACCCGGTCATCCTGGAGTCGATGACCTTCCCGGAGCCGGTCATCGAGGTCGCCATCGAGCCGAAGACCAAGGCCGACCAGGAGAAGCTCAGCACCGCCATCCAGCGGCTGGCCGAGGAGGACCCGACCTTCCGCGTCAAGCTGGACGACCAGACCGGTCAGACGGTCATCTCCGGCATGGGTGAGCTGCACCTGGACATCCTGGTCGACCGGATGCGCCGCGAGTTCAACGTCGAGGCGAACATCGGTAAGCCGCAGGTGGCGTACCGCGAGACCATCCGCCGCAAGGTGGAGAAGGTCGAGTACACGCACAAGAAGCAGACCGGTGGTTCCGGCCAGTACGCCCGGGTGATCATCAGCCTGGAGCCGCTGCCGCTCGGCAACGACGCCCCGACCTACGAGTTCGCCAACGCGGTGACCGGTGGCCGCATCCCCCGGGAATTCATCCCGTCGGTGGACGCGGGTGCGCAGGACGCCATGCAGTACGGCATCCTCGCCGGCTTCCCCCTGGTGGGTGTCAAGCTCACCCTGGTGGACGGCCAGTACCACGAGGTCGACTCGTCGGAAATGGCATTCAAGATCGCCGGCTCGATGGCGATGAAGGAGGCGGCCCGCAAGGCCGACCCCGCGCTGCTCGAGCCGATGATGGCTGTTGAGGTCACCACTCCTGAGGAGAACATGGGTGACGTCATCGGCGACCTCAACTCCCGCCGCGGCATCATCCAGGCGATGGAGGAGCGCAGCGGCGCCCGCGTCGTCCGGGCTCTGGTGCCGTTGTCGGAGATGTTCGGCTACGTCGGCGACCTGCGGTCGAAGACCCAGGGCCGGGCTAGCTACAGCATGCAGTTCGACTCCTACGCCGAGGTTCCGTCCTCGGTCGCGAAGGAGATCATCGCCAAGGCGACGGGTGAGTGACCCTCACCTGACGTGATCGATGATCCGGGGCGGTCGCGGGAGGGTGCTCCCGCCCGCGGCCACCTCGGTCGGAACGCGTGAGACCGGGCCTGTAGGCTTCATCGCCGCAGAACCCACCAAAGCTCTCCGGCCGTCAGGCTGGAAAGGCTGTCGACAGAGTCCTAAGCGCCGACCGGCGCGCCGGGGCGTACGAACCAAGAAGTCCACAGGAGGACACCAGTGGCGAAGGCGAAGTTCGAGCGGACTAAGCCGCACGTCAACATCGGCACCATTGGTCACATCGACCACGGTAAGACGACGCTGACGGCGGCCATCACCAAGGTCCTGCACGACCGGTACCCGGACCTGAACCCGTACACGCCGTTCGACGAGATCGACAAGGCGCCGGAGGAGAAGGCCCGGGGCATCACGATCTCGATCTCGCACGTCGAGTACCAGACCGAGGCGCGGCACTACGCGCACGTCGACTGCCCCGGTCACGCCGACTACATCAAGAACATGATCACCGGTGCCGCCCAGATGGACGGCGCGATCCTGGTGGTCGCGGCGACCGACGGCCCGATGCCGCAGACCCGCGAGCACGTGCTGCTGGCCCGTCAGGTCGGCGTGCCGTACATCGTCGTGGCGCTCAACAAGAGCGACATGGTCGACGACGAGGAGCTCCTGGAGCTCGTCGAGCTCGAGGTCCGTGAGCTGCTGTCGAACCAGGAGTACCCGGGTGACGACCTGCCGGTCGTCCGGGTCTCGGCGCTGAAGGCCCTCGAGGGTGACCCCGAGTGGACCGGCAAGCTGCTGGACCTGATGACCGCGGTCGACACCGCGATCCCGCAGCCGGAGCGCGAGACCGAGAAGCCGTTCCTGATGCCGATCGAGGACGTCTTCACGATCACCGGTCGTGGCACGGTCGTCACCGGTCGCGCGGAGCGCGGCGTGCTCAAGCCGAACGAGGAGGTGGAGATCGTCGGCATCCGCGAGAAGTCGATGAAGACCACCTGCACCGGCATCGAGATGTTCCGCAAGCTGCTCGACGAGGCCCGCGCGGGCGAGAACGTCGGTCTGCTGCTGCGTGGCATCAAGCGCGAGGACGTCGAGCGCGGCATGGTCGTCATCAAGCCGGGCACCACGACCCCGCACACGGAGTTCGAGGCGACGGTCTACATCCTCTCCAAGGAGGAGGGCGGCCGGCACACCCCGTTCTTCCAGAACTACCGTCCGCAGTTCTACTTCCGGACCACGGACGTCACCGGTGTCGTCACGCTCCCCGAGGGCACCGAGATGGTCATGCCGGGTGACAACACCACCATGACGGTGAAGCTGATCCAGCCCATCGCCATGGAGGAGAGCCTCAAGTTCGCGATCCGCGAGGGTGGCCGCACCGTCGGCGCCGGGTTCGTCACCAAGATCATCAAGTGAGCTAGGTAACCCCGATTAGACCCGCCGCCGGTCGTGCGGCATACTAGTCAGGTTGCGTAACGACAGTTCGCTGCCCGTGTTCGGCTTACGCTGAACCTCCGGGTGGCAGGACAGTCGAGCGTGGGGTGGTTGACGGCCCGGCCGTCAACCACCCTCGCACGGCGTTCAGGTCGCGGTAGTGCGATCGACGCCTTGACCCACCGCGCGGTCAGAGTCTCTCCGGAGTCCCGGGGCGGAGCCTGGCCCGAGGGCGCGACACGCCCGACCGCGGGGGTCGGCGAAGTGGGCCTGTGCCAGCCGGCACAGGCGCCCGCAACACAGCGGCATCGAGAGAAGGAACAGAAGCCACCATGGCGGGACAGAAGATCCGCATCCGGCTCAAGGCCTATGACCACGAGGTCGTCGACTCCTCGGCTCGGAAGATCGTCGAGACGGTGACGCGTACCGGGGCGCAGGTCGCGGGCCCGGTGCCGCTGCCCACGGAGATCAACCGTTTCTGCGTTATCCGCTCGCCGCACAAGTACAAGGACTCGCGCGAGCACTTCGAGATGCGCACGCACAAGCGGCTGATCGACATCATCGACCCGACCCCGAAGACGGTCGACTCGCTCATGCGCCTCGACCTGCCGGCTGGCGTCGACATCGAGATCAAGCTGTAGGGACCGGACAAATGGACAGGCAAGTCAAGGGGATCCTGGGCGCCAAGCTCGGCATGACCCAGGTCTGGGACAACAACCGTGTTGTCCCGGTGACCGTGGTCGAGGCCGGCCCGTGCGTCATCAGCCAGGTTCGTAGCGCCGAGAAGGACGGTTACTCCGCGGTCCAGCTGGCGTACGGCACGATCGACCCGCGCAAGGTCAAGAAGCCGATCAGCGGGCACTACGCGAAGGCCGACGTCGCGCCGCGCCGGCACATCGTCGAGCTGCGCACCGCCGACGCGGCGGACTACTCACTCGGCCAGGAGATCACGGTCGAGGAGTTCCCGGCCGGCGTCTCCATCGACGTGACCGGCAAGACCAAGGGCAAGGGCTACGCCGGCCCGATGAAGCGGCACGGCTTCCACGGTCTGCGCGCCAGCCACGGTGTCGAGCGCAAGCACCGCTCGCCCGGCTCCATCGGCGCCTGCGCCACTCCGGGTCGTGTCTTCAAGGGCACCCGGATGGCCGGCCGGATGGGTGGCGTGCGCTACACCGTCCAGAACCTGACCGTCCAGGCGGTCGACACCGAGAACAACCTCCTGCTCGTCCGCGGCGCCATTCCCGGCCCCAAGGGCGCGCTGGTTCTGGTCCGTACCGCGGCCAAGACCAAGGCGAAGAAGGGCGGTGTGGCCAAGTGACCACCGTTGACGTCCTCACCGTCGAAGGCTCCAAGAGCGGCTCCGTCGAGCTGCCCGCCGACATCTTCGACGTCCAGGCCAACCTCGCGCTGATGCACCAGGTCGTGGTGGCCCAGCTCGCGGCGGCCCGGCAGGGCACGCACAAGGTCAAGACCCGCGGCGAGGTCGCCGGTGGCGGCAAGAAGCCGTACAAGCAGAAGGGCACCGGTCGCGCCCGGCAGGGCTCGATCCGCGCGCCGCAGTTCGCCGGCGGTGGCGTCGTGCACGGCCCCGTGCCGCGCGACTACAGCCAGCGGACCCCGAAGAAGATGAAGGCCGCCGCCCTGCGTGGCGCTCTCTCCGACCGGGCCCGCGCCGGGCAGGTGCACGTCGTCGAGGCGTTCGTCTCGGGCGAGAAGCCGTCGACCAAGGCCGCCCTGGCCACGCTGGCGAAGCTGACCGAGGCCCGCCGGGTCCTGGTCGTGCTGAGCGGCACCGACGAGCTGAACTGGGTGTCGCTGCGCAACGAGCCGCGGGTGCACCTGATCGAGGCCAGCCAGCTCAACACGTACGACGTGCTGGTGGCCGACGACGTGGTCTTCACCAAGGACGCCCTGGACGAGTTCCTCGGTGTTCCCGCCGAGACCACCGAGGAGGGTGGCAAGTGAGCACGATCGCCGACCCGCGCGACATCATCGTGGCGCCGGTCGTCTCGGAGAAGAGCTACAGCGAGCTGAACCGCAACTGGTACACCTTCCTGGTGCACCCGGACGCGAACAAGACCGAGATCAAGATCGCGATCCAGCAGATCTTCGACGTCCGCGTCCTGACGGTCAACACGCTCAACCGCCAGGGCAAGCGCAAGCGCACCAAGACCGGCTTCGGTCAGCGCAAGGCCACCAAGCGGGCGATCGTGAAGCTGGCTGACGGTGACCGTATCGAGGCCTTCGGCGGCCCGGTCAGCTGAGGGGTGTAGACAATGGCTATCCGTAAGTACAAGCCGACGACGCCGGGCCGGCGTGGCTCCAGCGTCGCCGACTTCGCTGAGATCACCCGGTCGACGCCCGAGAAGTCGCTGCTGGCTCCGCTGCCGAAAAAGGGCGGGCGCAACGTCCACGGCCGGATCACCGCACGGCACCACGGCGGCGGTCACAAGCGCCAGTACCGTCTGATCGACTTCAAGCGGGTCGACAAGGACGGCGTGCCGGCGAAGGTCGCCCACATCGAGTACGACCCGAACCGCACCGCGCGCATCGCGCTGCTGCACTACGCCGACGGCGAGAAGCGCTACATCCTCGCGCCGAAGGACCTGAAGCAGGGCGACCGCGTCGAGTCGGGCCCGGGCGCGGACATCAAGCCGGGCAACAACCTGCCGCTGCGCAACATCCCGGTCGGTACCACGATCCACAACGTGGAGCTGCGTCCCGGCGGCGGCGCCAAGCTGGCCCGCTCGGCCGGTGTCGGCATCCAGCTGCTCGGCCGGGAGGGCGCGTACGCGACCCTGCGTATGCCGTCCGGCGAGATCCGGCGGGTCGACGTCCGGTGCCGCGCCAGCATCGGCGAGATCGGCAACGCCGACCAGTCGAACATCAACTGGGGCAAGGCCGGCCGGATGCGGTGGAAGGGCAAGCGCCCGACCGTCCGTGGCGTCGCGATGAACCCGGTCGACCACCCGCACGGTGGTGGTGAGGGTAAGACCTCCGGTGGTCGCCACCCGGTCAACCCGCAGGGTAAGCCCGAGGGCCGCACCCGTCGTAAGGGCCAGCCGAGTGACCGGCTGATCGTCCGCCGCCGCTACGCCACGCGTAAGCGCGGCTGAGGGAGATAAGACATGCCTCGCAGCCTGAAGAAGGGCCCGTTCATCGACGACCACCTGCTCAAGAAGGTGGAGACGCAGAACGACAAGGGCTCGAAGAACGTCATCAAGACCTGGTCGCGGCGCTCGACGATCATCCCGGAGATGCTGGGTCACACGATCGCCGTGCACGACGGACGCAAGCACGTCCCGGTGTTCGTGACCGAGGCGATGGTCGGGCACAAGCTCGGCGAGTTCGCGCTGACCCGCACGTTCAAGGGTCACGAGAAGGACGACCGGAAGAGCCGTCGGCGCTGACGCCGCGGGCATACGGATAGAGGAACAAGGGGTTACAGCGATGCCAGGAAAGGGCGACGCTCCGGTGCTTCCGGGCGCGCGGGCGGTTGCGCGGCACGTGCGCATCTCGCCGATGAAGGCGCGCCGGGTGGTCAACCTCGTCCGCGGCCTGCCCGCGAAGGAGGCGCTCACGGTGCTGCAGTTCGCGCCGCAGGCTGCGAGCGAGCAGGTGTACAAGGTGCTCGCGAGCGCGATCGCCAACGCGGAGAACAACGAGCGGCTGGACCCCGACGCGCTGCTCGTCAGCGAGGCGTACGTCGACGAGGGCCCGACCATGAAGCGGTTCCAGCCGCGGGCGCAGGGCCGGGCGTACCGGATCCGCAAGCGCACCTGCCACATCACCGTCGCGGTCGAGGCGGTGGCGCCGGCCGCGCCGAAGAAGGCGGCCGCGAAGAAGGCGGCCCCGACGAAGCAGGCGGAGCCGGCCGAGACGGCCGAGACGCAGAGCAAGACGGAGGGCGCCGAGTAATGGGTCAGAAGGTTCACCCGCACGGGTTCCGGCTCGGCATCTCGACCGACTGGAAGTCCCGCTGGTTCGCGGACAAGCTCTACAAGGACTACATCGGCGAGGATGTCAAGATCCGCCGCATGATGTCCAAGGGCCTCGAGCGTGCCGGCATCTCCAAGGTCGACATCGAGCGCACCCGGGACCGGGTCCGCGTCGACATCCACACCGCCCGGCCGGGCATCGTCATCGGCCGTAAGGGTGCGGAGGCCGACCGGATCCGCGGCGAGCTCGAGAAGCTGACCGGCAAGCAGGTCCAGCTGAACATCATCGAGGTGAAGAACCCCGAGTCGGACGCGCAGCTCGTCGCACAGGGTGTGGCCGAGCAGCTCTCCAGCCGGGTCAGCTTCCGCCGGGCGATGCGCAAGGCCATGCAGTCCGCGATGAAGAACCCGGTCTGCAAGGGCATCCGGGTCCAGGTCTCGGGCCGTCTCGGCGGCGCCGAGATGAGCCGGACCGAGTTCTACCGCGAGGGCCGGGTTCCGCTGCACACGCTGCGGGCCAACATCGAGTACGGCTTCTTCGAGGCCCGTACGAGCTTCGGCCGGATCGGCGTGAAGGTCTGGATCTACAAGGGTGACGCGGTGCCGGGTCGGGAAGCCCCGGCCGAGGCTCCGTCGCGCCCGCGCCGTGACCGCGGCGACCGCCCCGAGCGGCCGCGTCGTGGCCGGTCCGGCTCGTCCGGAACGACCGCCGGCGGTACCGAGGCCGGCAGGGCCGCCGCCGCGACGACCATCGCGCAGCAGGCCGAGACGCCGAGTGGTGACGCGGTGGATCCCGCCGCCGTCGCCGCCGCGGCAGAAACGCAGCAGGAGGGCTGACAGATGCTGATGCCGCGCAAGCCCCCGAAGGGCTTCCGCAAGCCGCACCACCCGGACCGCCACGGCGCGTCCAAGGGTGGTAACCGGGTGGTGTTCGGCGAGTTCGGGATCCAGGCTCTCGAGCCGGCGTACGTGACCAACCGCCAGATCGAATCGGCGCGTATCGCGATGACCCGCCACATCAAGCGTGGTGGCAAGGTCTGGATCACGATCTTCCCGGACCAGGCCCTCACCAAGAAGCCGGCCGAGACCCGGATGGGTTCCGGTAAGGGTTCGCCCGAGTGGTGGGTCGCCAACGTCAAGCCGGGGCGGGTCCTCTTCGAGATGTCCTTCCCCAACGAGCAGATCGCGCGAGAGGCGATGCGTCGCGCGATCCACAAGCTCCCGATGAAGTGCCGCATTGTTACGCGCGAAGTGGGTGAATCCTGATGGCAGCGGGCGTTAAGGCCTCCGAGCTGCGTGAGCTCTCCGAGGAGGAGCTGGTCACGAAGCTGCGCGAGGCCAAGGCGGAGCTGTTCAACCTCCGCGTGCAGGCCGCGACCGGCCAGCTGGACAACAACCGGCGGCTGCAGGTCATCCGTCGGGAGATCGCCCGGATCTACACGATCATGCGTGAGCGCGAGCTGGGTCTCTCGGCCGCGCCGACTGAGGTGACTGCATCATGAGCGAGAACACCACCGCCACCGCGCGGGCCCGCCGCAAGGTGCGTGAGGGCCTCGTGGTCAGCGACAAGATGGAAAAGACCGTCGTCGTCGAGGTCGAGGACCGGGTCAAGCACGCGCTGTACGGCAAGATCATGCGCCGTACCAGCAAGCTGAAGGTGCACGACGAGCAGAACACCGCCGGCATCGGCGACCGGGTCCTGATCATGGAGACCCGGCCGCTGTCCGCCACCAAGCGGTGGCGGCTCGTGGAGATCCTGGAAAAGGCCAAGTAGCGAAGGCTCAAGCTCGCCCGGCGTCAGTCGGGCGCGGGTTCCGCCAGGCTCCGGCCGCCGTGCGTGGCCGGAGAACCGGCAGACATAGGAGATAGACGTGATTCAGCAGGAGTCGCGACTGCGCGTCGCCGACAACACGGGTGCTCGGGAGATCCTGTGCATCCGGGTTCTCGGTGGCTCCGGTCGGCGCTACGCGAGCATCGGCGACGTCATCGTGGCCACCGTCAAGGACGCGATCCCGGGTGCCGGTGTGAAGAAGGGCGACGTCATCAAGGCCGTCGTCGTTCGCACCGCCAAGGAGAAGCGGCGGCCGGACGGTTCGTACATCCGCTTCGACGAGAACGCCGCCGTCATCATCAAGGACGGCGGGGACCCGCGCGGTACCCGTATCTTCGGCCCGGTGGGTCGCGAGCTGCGGGACAAGCGGTTCATGAAGATCATCTCTCTCGCGCCGGAGGTGTTGTGACCGTGAAGGTCAAGAAGGGCGACACGGTCGTCGTCATCGCCGGCAAGGACAAGGGCGCCAAGGGCAAGGTCATCGCGGCCTACCCGCGGCAGGACAAGGTCCTGGTCGAGGGCGTGAACCGGGTCAAGAAGCACACCCGTATCAGCACCACCCAGCGTGGCGCCAAGACCGGTGGCATCGTCACCCAGGAGGCCCCGATCCACGTCTCGAACGTGCAGGTCCTGGACTCCGACGGCAAGCCGACCCGAGTCGGTTACCGGATCGACGAAAACGGCCAGAAGGTCCGCATCGCGCGTAGCACCGGTAAGGACCTGTGATGACCACGGCTACCGAAGCCAAGACCATGCCGCGCCTCAAGGAGCGGTACCGCAACGAGATCGTGGCGCAGCTGCAGGAGCAGCACAGCTACGGCAACCCCATGCAGGTGCCGCGGCTGGTCAAGATCGTCGTCAACATGGGTGTCGGCGAGGCCGCCCGGGACGCCAAGCTGATCGACGGCGCCGTCCGGGACCTGGCCACCATCACCGGCCAGAAGCCGCAGGTTCGGCGGGCGACCAAGTCCATCGCGCAGTTCAAGCTCCGCGAGGGCATGCCGATCGGCGCGAAGGTGACCCTTCGTGGCGACCGGATGTGGGAGTTCCTGGACCGGCTGCTGTCGATCGCTCTGCCGCGTATCCGTGACTTCCGTGGTCTGGACGGGCGCAAGCTCGACGGGCACGGCAACTACACCTTCGGCCTGACCGAGCAGTCGGTGTTCCACGAGATCGACCAGGACAAGATCGATCGGCAGCGGGGCATGGACATCACGGTGGTCACGACCGCCACGACCGACGACGAGGGCCGGGCGCTGCTCAAGCTCCTGGGCTTCCCGTTCAAGGAGAACTGAGATGGCCAAGAAGGCGCTGATCCACAAGGCGGCCGCGAAGCCGAAGTTCTCGGTTCGCGCGTACACCCGCTGCCAGCGGTGCGGGCGTCCCAAGGCGGTCTACCGCAAGTTCGGTCTCTGCCGGGTCTGCATCCGGGAGATGGCCCACCGCGGTGAGCTGCCGGGCGTTTCCAAGGCTTCCTGGTAAGGGCGACCGCGTCCCGGCCGCCAGGCCGGGGCCCCTTGCACCGATCACGTATTGCTCTTCGCCGTAGGCCCGGGGCGTAAGGCCCCGGGAACCCCGGCGAGAAAGGCTGACGAAATCCATGACGATGACCGACCCGATCGCAGACATGCTCACGCGTCTGCGTAACGCCAACCAGGCGTACCACGACCGGGTGACGATGCCCTACTCGAAGATCAAGGCGAACATCGCCGAGGTCCTCAAGGCCGAGGGCTACATCGCCACCTGGTCGGTCGAGGAGCCCGAGGAGGGCGCCGTCGGCAAGCGACTGGTCGTCGAGCTGAAGTACGGCCAGAACCGGGAGCGGAGCCTGGCCGGCATCAAGCGCGTGTCCAAGCCCGGTCTGCGGGTTTACGCCAAGTCGGACGGGCTCCCGCGGGTGCTCGGCGGGCTGGGCGTGGCGATCATTTCGACGTCCCAGGGGCTGCTCACCGACCGGCAGGCCCGCAAGCGGAGCGTTGGCGGGGAAGTCCTCGCCTTCGTCTGGTAACGGGAGACAGGTAGAAATGTCGCGTATTGGACGTAAGTCGATCCCGGTGCCAGCCGGCGTCGACATCACGATCGACGGGCAGACCGTCAAGGTCAAGGGCCCGAAGGGCGAGCTCTCGCACACCCTGGCCGAGCCGATCACGATCGACCGGGCCGAGGACGGGCAGCTGAACGTCAACCGCCCGAACGACGAGCGCCGGGCCAAGGAACTGCACGGCCTCAGCCGTACCCTGGTCGCCAACATGATCGTCGGCGTGACCGAGGGCTACCGCAAGAGCCTGGAGATCGCCGGCACCGGTTACCGCGTGACCGCCAAGGGCAAGGACCTGGAGTTCGCGCTCGGGTTCTCGCACCCGGTGTCCGTGCCTGCGCCGGACGGCATCACCTTCACGGTGGAGAAGCCGACGCTGTTCCACGTGGCCGGCATCGACAAGCAGCTCGTCGGTGAGGTTGCCGCCAACATCCGGAAGATCCGCCCGCCGGAGCCCTACAAGGGCAAGGGCGTGAAGTACCAGGGCGAGGTCATCCGCCGCAAGGCTGGAAAGGCAGGTAAGAAGTGAGCGCCACGCTGCTCAAGCGCCGCCGCGGCGTCGCCGCCAAGCGTGCCGTCGGGCGTGCGCGCCGGCACTTCCGGGTCCGCAAGAACGTCAGCGGCACCGCCGAGCGTCCCCGCCTCGTGGTCACCCGTTCCCTGCGGCACATCGTGGCCCAGATCGTGGACGACACCAAGGGCCACACCCTTGCGTCGGCCTCGACCCTGGACACGTCGCTGCGCGGCACGGAGGGCGACAAGAGCGCCCTGGCCGGCAAGGTCGGCGCCCTGCTCGCCGAGCGGGCCAAGGCCGCTGGCGTCTCCAAGGTCGTCTTCGACCGCGGTGGCAACCGGTACGCGGGGCGGGTCGCCGCGCTTGCCGACGCCGCCCGCGAAGCCGGGCTCGAGTTCTAGAAACCCCGTCACGAGAGAGAAGGAAGGCTGCTGATGCCAGGTCAACAGCGCCGTGGCGGCGGGTCCGGTGGCAACGAGGGTGGTCGCCGCGACAACCGCCGTGAGGGCGGCCGCGGAAACGCGCCCGTCGAGAAGACCCCGCACCTTGAGCGGGTCGTCGCGATCAACCGCGTCGCCAAGGTCGTGAAGGGTGGTCGTCGCTTCAGCTTCACCGCCCTGGTGATCGTGGGCGACGGCGACGGCACCGTCGGCGTGGGCTACGGAAAGGCCAAGGAGGTGCCCGCGGCGATCGCCAAGGGCGTCGAGGAGGCCAAGAAGCACTTCTTCAAGGTTCCGCGGATCGCCTCCTCGATCCCGCACCCGGTGACGGGTGAGGCCGCGGCCGGTGTGGTGCTGCTCAAGCCGGCTTCCGCCGGTACGGGCGTCATCGCCGGTGGTCCGGTGCGTGCCGTGCTGGAGTGCGCGGGTATCCACGACGTGCTCTCCAAGAGCCTCGGTTCGTCGAACCCGATCAACATCGTGCACGCCACCGTGGCGGCGCTGAAGGGGCTCGAGTCCCCCGAGGTCGTCGCCGCCCGTCGTGGCCTGCCGGTCGAGGACGTCGCGCCGGCCGCCATGCTGGCGTCGCGGGCGGGGGTGGCTTCCTGATGGCTCGCCTGAAGGTCACCCAGGTCCGGTCCGAGATCGGGACCAAGCGGAACCAGCGTGACTCGCTGCGTTCGCTCGGTCTCAAGCGGATCAACGACGTGGTGGTCAAGGAGGACCGTCCGGAGATCCGCGGCATGATCTTCACGGTCAACCACCTCGTGAAGGTCGAGGAGGTCGAGTAATGACGATCAAGGTCCACCACCTGCGCCCGGCGCCCGGTGCCAAGACCGCGAAGACCCGTGTGGGTCGCGGTGAGGGCTCCAAGGGCAAGACCGCCGGTCGCGGTACCAAGGGTTCCAAGGCCCGCAAGAACATCTCCGCGGCGTTCGAGGGTGGGCAGATGCCCATCCACATGCGCCTGCCGAAGATGAAGGGCTTCAAGAACAAGTTCAAGGTGGTCTTCCAGGTGGTCAACCTGGACCGACTCGCCGAGCTGTTCCCGAACGGTGGCCAGGTCGGTCCGCTGGAGCTGGTCGAGGCCGGCGCGGTCCGCAAGGGTCACCCGGTCAAGGTCCTCGGCACCGGGGACCTCGGCGGGATCGCCATCCAGGTGTCGGCGCACGCGTTCAGTGCGTCGGCCAAGGAGAAGATCGCCGCCGCCGGTGGCTCCGTCACCGAGCTGTAAGGGCTGTACGACCCATGGCGCCCGCTCAGTTGTCCGCAACTGGGCGGGCGCCATGGTCTGCCTGGCACGTGTGCGCCGGGTAACATCGGATTCGGTTTATGTAGCCGGGCACATCTGCCCGGACGGGGATCGGGCTGTTAGAGTCCCTTCCCAGCCATGGATATCGGGCACTCGCCCGGCACCCACCCCGAACCGCCAGGGATCACCGGCGGCCCGCCTCGCGCAGGAGGAAGAAGTTGCTGTCCGCCTTTCTCAGTGCGTTCCGTACGCCTGACCTGCGCAAGAAGCTGCTGTTCACAGTAGGCATCATCGCGGTCTACCGGCTCGGGGCGACGCTGCCCAGCCCGGGCGTCTCGTACGGCAACGTCCAGAAGTGCCTCGACACCCTCCAGGACGGCTCCACCGGGGTGTTGAACCTGCTCAACCTCTTCTCCGGCGGAGCGCTGCTGCAGCTCTCGGTCTTCGCGTTGGGCATCATGCCCTACATCACAGCGTCGATCATCCTGCAGCTGCTGACCGTGGTGATCCCCCGGCTGGAGCAGCTCCGCAAGGAGGGCCAGTCCGGCCAGGCGAAGATCACCCAGTACACCCGCTACCTGACCCTGGGCCTCGGTGTCCTCCAGGCCTCGGCGTTCGTGGCGCTGGCCCGCTCCGGGCAGCTCTTCAACAACCAGTGCGACCAGTTCCCGATCATCCCCGAGGGGACCGGGATCCCGGACTGGATGACGCTGGGCCTCCTGGTCATGACGATGACCGCCGGCACGGGCGTGGTGATGTGGCTCGGCGAGCTGATCACCGACCGCGGCGTCGGCAACGGCATGTCGGTCCTGATCTTCACCTCGATCGCCGCCCGGCTCCCCAGCGAGGGCTGGCAGATCAAGCAGACCGGCGGCTGGAGCAAGTTCCTGCTCGTCATCGCGCTGGTCCTGGTCGTCATCACCGCGGTCACCTTCATCGAGCAGGCGCAGCGCCGGATCCCGGTGCAGTACGCCAAGCGCATGATCGGCCGGCGGATGTACGGCGGCACCTCGACCTACATCCCGCTGAAGGTCAACCAGGCGGGTGTCATCCCGGTCATCTTCGGCTCGTCGCTGCTCTACCTGCCCCAGCTGGCGCTGCAGTTCTTCGACCAGAACAACCCGGGCAAGACCCAGGCGTGGATCCAGAACAACCTGGTCGACCCGACCAGCCCGATCTACATCGCGGTCTACTTCCTGCTGATCATCTTCTTCACGTACTTCTACGTCTCGATCACGTTCAACCCGACCGAGGTCGCGGACAACATGAAGAAGTACGGTGGCTTCGTGCCGGGTATCCGCCCCGGCAAGCCGACCGCCGACTACCTCGACTTCATCCTCAGCCGGATCACGCTGCCGGGCGCCCTCTACCTGGGCATCATCTCGATCCTGCCGAACTTCTTCTTCATCTGGCTGGACAAGCAGCAGTACCTGAACTTCCCGTTCGGCGGCACCGCTGTGCTGATCATGGTTGGCGTCGGTCTGGAGACCACCAAGCAGATCGAGAGCCAACTGATGCAGCGGAACTACGAAGGGTTCCTGCGGTAGATGAGACTCGTTCTGGTTGGCCCGCCGGGTGCGGGCAAAGGCACACAGGCTGAGTTCATCGCCGCGCACCTCTCGGTCCCGAAGATCTCGACCGGTGACATCTTCCGGTCGAACGTCTCGCAGGGCACCCCGCTCGGGGTCGAGGCGAAGCGCTACATGGACGCCGGCGAGCTGGTGCCCGACGAGGTCACGATCAACATGGTGCGTGACCGGCTCGCCGAGCCGGACGCCTCCGAGGGCTTCCTGCTCGACGGCTTCCCGCGCACCACGCCGCAGGCCGCCGCGCTCGACAAGCTCCTCGCCGACCTGGGCACCGCGCTGGACCTGGTGCTGGAGTTGGTCGTCGACGACGACGAGGTGATCCGGCGGCTCTCCGGTCGGCGTACCTGCCGGGGCTGCGGCAAGATCTGGCACGTCGAGTTCGACGCCACCTCCCGCGAGGGCATCTGCGACCGGTGCGGCGCCGAGCTGTTCCAGCGCGACGACGACAAGCCGGAAACCATCGCCACCCGCCTGCGGGAGTACGCGGACAAGACCGCGCCGCTGGTCGACTACTACGGCGCCCAGGGCAAGCTGGTGGGCATCGACGCCACCGGCCCGGTGGAGGACGTCACCGTCCGCGCCATCGACGCCCTGCGGTCGTACGGCGGCTGACGTCCCGCCGGGTTCCGGCGGATAGAGTGCGAAGAGCGGGGTACGTCCGACGTGCCTCGCTCTTCGGCTTCGGCAACGAAAGGTAACGGCTCCATGCGTCGTCCCCAGCTGGACATCCAGCTGAAGACCCCTGACCAGATCGAGAAGATGCGGGCTGCCGGGCTGGTGGTCGCCGAGGCGCTGCGTCGGATGCGGGAGGCGGTCGCCCCCGGGGTCAGCACCGCCGACCTGGACGCCATCGCCGAGTCGACCATCCGCGAGGCCGGTGCCGTCCCTTCCTTCAAGGGCTACCACGGCTTTCCCGCGTCGATCTGCTCGTCCGTCAACGAGCAGGTCGTGCACGCCATCCCGTCGGCGCAGCAGGTGCTCCGCGACGGCGACATGATCTCCATCGACTGCGGTGCGGTGCTGAACGGCTGGCACGGCGACGCCGCCATCACCGTCGGCGTGGGCGAGGCCGACCCGGCGCTGCTGAAGATGACGGCGGTGGCCGAGGACGCCATGTGGGCGGGCATTGCCGCCGCCGCCCGGGGCGCGGCCAGCGGCAAGGGCCGGCTCACCGACATCTCCCACGCCGTGGAGGACGCGGTACGCAAGGGCGGCCGGTACGGCATCGTCGACGGCTACGGCGGGCACGGCATCGGCACCGAGATGCACCAGGACCCGCACGTGCTCAACCACGGGCGGCCGGGCAAGGGTCCCCGCCTGGTGCCGGGCATGGCGCTGGCGATCGAGCCGATGATCACGATGGGTTCGCCGCGGACCGTCGAGCTCTCCGACGGCTGGACCGTGGTCACCCGGGACCGGTCGATGGCGGTGCACGTCGAGCACACGATGGCGCTGCTCCCGGACGGCGTCTGGGTGCTGACCGCGCCGGACGGCGGCCGGGGCCGACTCGGCGAACTGGTCACCTCCCGCCAGCCGGCGGACTCACCGGCCCGCTGAGCTCCTGGCCCGCTGAGCCCCTGGCCGGCGAGCCCTGAGCGCGCCGGCACCCTGGCTGCTGGCTCCCGGCAGACTGGGGCCTGCGCTGCCGGCTTCTGAGGTGGCGGCTTCTGATGCGGTGAGCCTCCGCCCGGCGGTGCCCTGGCCGCCGGTTT
Organism: Micromonospora sp. NPDC048170; assembly: GCF_040652795.1. Taxonomy (NCBI): domain Bacteria; kingdom Bacillati; phylum Actinomycetota; class Actinomycetes; order Micromonosporales; family Micromonosporaceae; genus Micromonospora; species Micromonospora sp. NPDC048170. The sequence continues at coordinate 44,527 of NZ_JBEZMR010000009.1, read as the reverse complement.
CCGGCAGGCTCTGCCCCGGGCGGCCAGCCCCCTGGTGTGCTGGTTGCTGGTGCGCTGTGGTTCCGGCTGCCGGCTGCCCTGGGGTGGCAGGGCGTCGGCGGGCTGCCGCCCTGACCGCCGGTGGGCTCCCGGCGCCGCGGTGCCGATCGCTGGCGGTCTGCGGTCGGCTGGTTGGTCTCCTGTTGGGCCAGCCGGCGCACCGCGCCAGGTAACCGTTGAACGACGAGGCGAGGCGGTGCGGATCTCCGCCCCGGCTCCCGTCCTCCCGCCCGTTGAGCTTCCCAACTCCGGTCCGCTGAGGCTCGGGCTTCGGCGTCCCGAGGCGCCACCTGACCGACGGCCCGCACCTCAGCCGTGGACCGAATGGTCCGTCCGCAGCAGCGGATGATCGTCGGGCGTTCGCCCCGGCCGCCGGCCGTCACGTTCGACCACCCCAGCACTCGCATCCCGGCCCTGTGCCACCCCGCCGCACCGCGTCAAGGTCGACACCAGACGCCCACACTTCGACCCTGGGCCATCCCGATGCCCCGCCGCCGCGCGCCAAGGTTGACCACCCCGCCGCCCACACCTCGGCGCTGGCCCGCCCTCCGTACCCCTGCCGCGCGGTACCGCCGCCCGCGCTGCCGCGCGTTCAAGCTGACACCCAGCACCCAGCCCCCGCACCCTGGCCCTGGCCCGGGACCGCGTCGCGCCCGGTTTCGGGTTGATCAAGAGGTTTGGGTCAGATTCGGGGCCGGATCGAGACGCAAACCTCTTGATCAACCCCAAACGGGAGGCCGGGGGAGGGGTCGGGAGGGTGGGCCTGGGTGGGGCGGGTTGGTGGGGAGGGCGGACGCGAGGGGGCCGGTGTTGGTGGTGTGGTGGCATGCTTGCGGGCATGGAGGGACGCGACGGGATGCGGGCCGCCGACGCGGACCGCCAGGCGGTGGCGGAACGGCTGCGGGTAGCCGTCGACGAGGGCCGGCTGGACCTGCACGAGTACGACGAGCGGTTGCAGCGGGTGTATGCCTCGCGCACGTACGGGGAGCTGGACGCGCTGGTGGCCGACCTGCCCGGGCCGGCTGCCCCGGCGGCGTCGGAGCTCGCCATGCCGGCGGGTGTCGTCTCGTCGCTGGCGGAACGGGCCCAGTCGACAGACCCTTCGGTGGCCGCCCAGCCGACGAACTCGTCGGTGACCGCCCGCTGGCTGGCCGAGGTCTGGCTTCCGTACCTGAAGGTGACCGCGATCGTGGTGACCGTCTGGGCGGTGACCTCCTTGCTCTCCAGGGAGTTGCTCTACTTCTGGCCCGCCTGGGTGGCTGGGCCGTGGGGCGCCGTGCTCCTGGTGCAGACGGTCACCGGGCTCGCCGGCGGGGAGCCGCGACGGTGGGCGGCGAAGCAGGACCGGCGGCGTGAGCGCCGGCTGGCGAAGCGGGCGCGGAAGCGCGAGCTGGCCGCCGCTGGCGAAGACGGCCGACAGCGGGCACTGCCGGCCGTGGAGGAGCGCCAGCCCTGGCAGCGTGAGTCCGCTGCGGTGGGGGAGCCGCAGCCCCTGGATCGGGAGCTGGCCGTGGCCGACGTGGAGCGGCGGGAGCGGGAGCTGCCGGTTGGGGAGGAACATCGGATCCGGGAGCGGGAGGTGCCGGCCGCCGAGCGGGAACGCCGGCGCGGCGAGGCCGACGCCGGGGTCTGATTGGCCGGTTATGTCCGGTCCGACGCGCGGATTCCCGGCCGGTTTGGCGACCGCATGCGGGCGGGCGTACACTTTCAGATCGGCGCACAGCGTCCACTCCGGCATGCCCATCCTGCGCTTCGGTGGGAGTCGGAGCCGCGGCTGGCGCGGGCAACCTGATCTTGATCCGGGGCCCGTGTAAGACGTTGTGGGCCGTCCGGAGTAACCGACGTCAGGACAGCGGAGGACATGCCGAAAAAAGACGGAGCCATCGAGATCGAGGGTCGAGTCATCGAGCCCCTGCCGAACGCCATGTTCCGCGTGGAGCTCGCGAACGGCCACAAGGTGCTGGCTCACATCAGCGGCAAGATGCGGCAGCACTACATCCGTATCCTGCCGGAGGACCGGGTCGTCGTCGAACTCTCGCCGTACGACCTGACCCGCGGGCGCATCGTCTACCGCTACAAGTAAGCCTGACGGCGGCCGGGACGTCCCCGTGTCCGTCTTCGACGTCCGGTGTCGCGCCTCGGCGCGTCGTCGGGCCAGATGGGAAGTAAGGCAACCGTGAAGGTCAAGCCGAGCGTCAAGAGGATCTGCAACAAGTGCCGGGTCATCCGCCGGCACGGCCGGGTCATGGTCATCTGCACCGACCCGCGCCACAAGCAGCGCCAGGGCTGAACCGGTTCCGACCAGCCGTGTGACAACGGTCGGTCGAAACAGGTCCGGGCCGCAGATCCAGACAACGAATCACATGCTCGTCCCAGCCGCGAGCGGTGCGCGTCGCGTACCTCTGCGTGGTTGACCCCCGGTCGGAGGCCGGGGCCCGCTCGGGCAACGGCCGTTCCCGGTCGCCGGCGCACCACGCCGGAGGCGGAACGGTCGGTAGCGGGGTGGGACGGGTCCACACCTCCGCCACAACATCACGAGGAGTACGCCCGCACATGGCACGTCTAGCCGGCGTGGATCTCCCCCGCGAGAAGCGGATGGAGATCGCGCTCACCTACATCTTCGGCGTGGGTCGTACCCGTGCCCTGGAGACGCTCGCCGCCACCGGCATCTCGCCGGACAAGCGCGCTCGGGACCTCACGGATGAGGAGCTCCTCCAGCTCCGCAACCACATCGAGGGCAACTACAAGGTTGAAGGCGACCTGCGCCGCGAGGTCGCCGCTGACATCCGCCGCAAGGTCGAGATCGGCTGCTACGCCGGCATCCGGCACCGCCGGGGTCTGCCCGTGCGTGGCCAGCGGACCAAGACCAACGCGCGGACCCGCAAGGGCCCGAAGCGGACCGTCGCCGGCAAGAAGAAGCCCGGCAAGAAGTAGTTCTTAAACCGGAATTCTGGTCGTTCTCCGCCGAGGTAGGCCGGGCTCCAACCGGAACCGGTGTCTACGAAGTCAACGGGGCGGGCGAAAGCCAGAACCCGATCGAGAACCCATACAGGAGCGCACAGACTTATGCCACCGAAGGCTCGTGCCGGAGCCGCCGTCAAGAAGGTCCGGCGCAAGGAACGCAAGAACGTCGCCCACGGGCAGGCGCACATCAAGAGCACCTTCAACAACACCATCGTGTCCATCACGGACCCGACTGGTGCGGTCATCTCCTGGGCCTCCGCCGGCCAGGTCGGCTTCAAGGGCTCGCGCAAGTCGACTCCGTTCGCCGCACAGCTGGCCGCCGAGGCCGCCGCGCGTCGGGCGATGGAGCACGGCATGCGCAAGGTCGACGTGTTCGTCAAGGGCCCCGGCTCCGGCCGGGAGACCGCGATTCGTTCGTTGCAGGCCGTCGGGCTGGAGGTCGGCCAGATCGCCGACGTCACCCCGCAGCCGCACAACGGATGCCGTCCGCCGAAGCGTCGCCGGGTCTGAGAGGTAGAGAGAGATGGCTCGTTACACCGGTGCTGACTGCCGCCGTTGCCGGCGGGAGAAGATGAAGCTGTTCCTCAAGGGCAGCAAGTGCGATGGCCCGAAGTGCCCGTTCGAGTCCCGGCCGTTCCCGCCCGGACAGCACGGCCGCGGCCGCACCAAGGAGACGGAGTACCTGCTCCAGCTCCGTGAGAAGCAGAAGGCCCGCCGTGTCTACGGCGTGCTGGAGAAGCAGTTCCGCGGCTACTACGAGGAGGCCGTGGGCAAGCAGGCCAAGACCGGTGAGGTCCTCCTGCAGATCCTCGAGTCGCGGCTGGACAACGTCGTTTACCGGGCTGGCTACGCGCACTCGCGTGACATGGCCCGCCAGCTGGTCAAGCACGGCCACTTCACGGTGAACGGCAAGAAGGTCGACATCCCGTCGTTCCGCGTCAAGGAGCACGACATCGTCGAGGTGCGGGGGAAGAGCAAGGAGCTGACCCCGTTCGTCGTCGCGCAGGCTCAGGCGGGTTCGCGGACGGTGCCGGCCTGGCTCGAGGCCATCCCCAGCCAGATGAAGATCCTGGTGCACTCGCTCCCGGCCCGGCAGGCCATCGACACGCAGGTCCAGGAGCAGCTGATCGTCGAGCTCTACTCGAAGTAGTCGGAGCTCGTTGCGGTGGCCCGTCCTTCCGGGGCGGGCCACCGGAACAGTTTGTCGTGGGCGTCATATAGCGGGCGCCCCGGAAGAGAAGAGAAGACATGCTCATCAGCCAGCGACCGACTCTCTCCGAGGAGTCGATCAACGACACCCGGTCCCGGTTCACCATCGAGCCGTTGGAGCCGGGCTTCGGCTACACCCTGGGCAACTCGCTGCGGCGTACGCTGCTGTCGTCGATCCCGGGTGCGGCGGTCACCTCGATCAAGATCGACGGCGTGCTGCACGAGTTCACCACGATCCCCGGTGTCAAGGAGGACGTGGTCGAGCTCGTCATGAACATCAAGGAGCTCTGCGTCAGCTCCGAGCACGACGAGCCGGTCAGCATGTACCTGCGCAAGCAGGGCCCGGGCGACGTGACGGCGGGCGACATCCAGCCGCCGGCCGGTGTCTCGGTGCACAACCCGGACCTGAAGCTCGCCACCCTCAACGGCAAGGGCCGGCTCGACATGGAGCTGACCGTCGAGCGGGGTCGCGGCTACGTCACGGCGGCGCAGAACAAGCAGGCCGGCGCCGAGATCGGCCGGATCCCGGTCGACTCGATCTACTCGCCGGTGCTGAAGGTGACGTACCGCGTCGAGGCGACCCGTGTCGAGCAGCGGACCGACTTCGACCGGCTGATCATCGACGTCGAGACCAAGCCGTCGATGGGCCCGCGTACCGCGCTGGCCTCCGCCGGGTCGACGCTGGTGGAGCTGTTCGGTCTGGCCCGGGAGCTGGACGAGACCGCCGAGGGCATCGACATCGGGCCGTCCCCGCAGGACGCCCAGCTCGCGGCGGACCTGGCGCTGCCGATCGAGGAGCTGGACCTGACCGTCCGCTCCTACAACTGCCTCAAGCGCGAGGGCATCAACTCCGTTGGTGAGCTCATCGGGCGTACCGAGGCCGACCTCCTCGACATCCGCAACTTCGGTCAGAAGTCGATCGACGAGGTCAAGATGAAGCTCGCCGGGATGGGTCTGGGGCTGAAGGACTCGGCCCCGAACTTCGACCCGGCGCACGTCGTGGACACCTTCGGCGAGGCCGACTACGACACCGACGACTATCGCGAGACCGAGCAGCTCTAGTCCGCGCTGCCGCCACACCTGAGGAGCACCAAGCATGCCCACGCCCACCAAGGGCCCCCGCCTCGGCGGCAGCCCCGCGCACGAGCGGCTGATGCTGGCCAACCTGGCCACCGCGCTGTTCCAGCACGGCAAGATCCAGACCACCGAGACGAAGGCCCGGCGGCTGCGTCCGCTGGCCGAGCAGCTCATCACCAAGGCCAAGCGCGGCGACCTGGCGTCCCGCCGGCGGGTGCTGGGCGTCGTCAAGGACAAGGACGTGGTCTACGCCCTGTTCGACCAGATCGCGCCCCGGTACGCCAACCGCAACGGTGGCTACACCCGGATCGTGAAGACCGGTCCGCGCAAGGGTGACGCCGCGCCGATGGCGATCATCGAGCTGGTCGAGGAGCTCCAGGTCGCCGAGCCGAAGGCGAACAAGAAGACCGCCGCCCGCAAGGCCGCGCAGCAGGACAAGGTCGAGGCGCTCGCCCCGGCCGAGGAGGCCCCGAAGTCGACCTCGGGCGACCAGGACGCCGAGGCGCCCGTGTCGGCGTCCGGCGACACCGCCGCCGCCCGCGAGGACAGCGACGAGGCCGGCGAGAACGACAAGGCCTGATCCAGGCCACCGTCGGGCCCGGCACCCCTCGTGGGGTGCCGGGCCCGACCCCGTGAGGCGGAGGTACGAGTGGACGAGCGCACCCGGCTGCGGCTGGACGTCGCGTACGACGGCACCGGCTTCTCCGGCTGGGCCGCCCAGCCGACGCGGCGTACGGTCGCCGGGGTGCTCGTGGAGGCCCTCGACCTGGTCCTCGGCGCGGGTACCGCGACCGGGCTGACCGTGGCGGGCCGCACCGACGCCGGGGTGCACGCGACCGGGCAGGTCTGCCACGTCGACCTGCCGACCGCCGTGTGGCGGGAGCACGAGGGGCGGCTGCTGCGCCGGCTGGCCCGGCTGCTCCCCACCGACGTCCGGGTACGCGTGATGGCCGAGGTGCCGGCGGACTTCGACGCCCGGTTCTCGGCGACCTTCCGCCGCTACGAGTACCGGGTCACCGACGCGCCCTGGGGCGCCGAGCCGCTGCGCCGGAACGAGATCCTGGCCTGGCCCAAGCCGCTGGACCTGGCCGCGCTGAACGGCGCCGCCGCGGGACTGGTGGGGGAGCACGACTTCGCCGCGTACTGCCGGCGCAAGGAGAACGCCACCACGCTGCGCGAGGTGACCCGGTTGGACTGGCGGCGGGACCCGGACGGCATCCTCGTGGCCACCGTCCAGGCCGACGCGTTCTGCCAGGCGATGGTGCGCAGCCTGGTCGGCGCGATGCTGGTCGCCGGGGACGGTCGCAAACCCGTCGAGTGGCCGGGCAGCCTGCTGGCCCGCCGGGAACGCTCCAGCGAGGTGACCGTGGCGCCGGCGCACGGGCTCACCCTCGTCGCCGTCGGCTACCCCGAAGACCCGGCCGAGTACGCCCTCCGCGCCGAGGCGACCCGCCGGCTGCGCGTACCCGTCGAGGGCTGACCGCCCGGGGCTTGCTTCTGGCCGTCGGCTGCCGGATCGTCGGGCCGGGCCGGGCCGGGGCCGGGGTGGGTGCCCGCCGGGGCCGCGCGCCCGCTCCCTCGCCCGATCTCTTCAGCGCATCCTCGACGCCAAGGAGTGGAAGTCGTGCAGGAACCTCGCCGTGGACGGGATCTCGGCATCGTCGTCGGGACGATGCCGACGGGACCTCTGAACGCCGTCACCGACGTGTCCGGCGTACGGGTTGGACACACCACGCTGGTCGACGGTGACAGCATCCGGAGCGGCGTGACGGCGATCGTCCCGGAGCAACTGACCGCCCGCCGATCGCTGCCGGCGGGGCTGTTCGTGGGCAACGGGCACGGCAAGATGGTCGGGTCGACCCAGGTGACCGAGCTGGGCGAGATCGAGACCCCCGTGGTGCTGACCGCGACGCTGTCGACGTTCCGGGCCGCGGACGCCCTGGTCACGTACATGCTCCGGCAGCCGGGCCGGGAGACGGCCGAGTCGCTGAACCCGGTGGTGGCGGAGACCAACGACGGGTTCCTGTCCGACATCCGGGCGCGTCCGGTGCGGGCGGAGCACGTCCTCGGCGCGTTGGAGGAGGCCCGCGGCGGGCTGCCCGAGGAGGGTGCCGTCGGCGCCGGCACCGGCACGGCGGCCCTCGGTTTCAAGGCCGGCATCGGGACGTCCTCGCGGCTCGCCACGACATCCCGCGGCACGATCACCGTCGGTGTGCTGGTGCAGTCCAACTTCTCGGGCGTGCTACAGGTGTCGGGGGTGCCGGTCCGGCCCGAGCAGGTCGGGGTGCCGGCCCCGTCGATCCACCGGCCCGAGCATCCGGGCAACTCCTGCGTCATCGTGGTCGCCACGGACGGCCGTCTCGACGCCCGGCAGTTGGCTCGGGTCGCCCGCCGGGCCATCTTCGCGATGGCGCGGGTCGGTTCGGACTTCGCCGGCGGCAGTGGCGACTACGCCCTGGCGTTCTCCACGGCCGACCCGGCGACACCGACGGCACCGGAGCCCGACCTGGAGCCGATCTTCGCGGCGGTGCTGGAGGCCGTGGAGGAGGCACTGCTGAACTCGCTGTTCATGGCGCGTACCACCGTCGGTGTCAAGGGGCGCGTCAAGTACGCGGTCCCGCACGACCGGATGCTCGACCTGCTGCGGGCGCACCGGGTCGAGCTCCCGATCTGAGAGGTCGGTGGCGACACGGGGAACGGGTACGCACCCGTTCCCCGTCGCGGTCCGGTCACTCGCCCCCGTCCTGGGTGCCGGTGTTGTCCGCGCCCTCGTCGGTCGGCTGGCCGGCCGTCCCGCCGTCCGCCCGGCGTTCCAGCACGCCCCGGTTGAGGTGCAGCTCGATCATGTCGAAGAGGATCTCCCGGGCCTTCGTGTCGCCGGACCTGATCGCCTCGCCGTCGCTGCGGGCGACCACCGCGTACGCGAGGTAGTGGCCGCGAACCTGCCAGCCGACACGGGCCGGCGCGGTGGCGATCACGGCGCTGTCGTCGCCGGCCGCCATGCCCCGGAACCGGCCCTCGCGCTCGTCGAGCAGCAGCCGGATCCGGTCCCGGGCGCGTTCGGCGTTGGCCCGGTCGGTCAGGTTGAACAACCCGGTGGTGACGAGGTGGGCGCCGTCGGACGTCCGCAGCGTGGCGCGGACCACCTGGGTGCAGCCGAGGCGGACCACCAGGTCGGCGACCTCACCGGTGGCCGCCACCGCGCAGCTGGCGCTGGACTGGGTCTTCAGTACCTGGTAGGCGGGCTCCCCGTCGGCGACGACGAGCTGCTTGCCGGGGAAGAGTTCCTTGGCCGTCAGCGGGGCCTGGTCGGTGTCCCGGGAGTCGAGGGGCTGCGCCTCGATCTCCGCGGACTCCGCGACCTCGGGCGCAACGGTGGGGTTCGCCTGCGGGGTCCTGTCGCGTTCGGCCAGCAGAGCGGCGGCACCCAGGCCGCAGAGCGCGAGCAGCACGAACACGGCTGCGCCGCCGACCACGACCTGCCACAGCCGGCCGCCTCCGCCCCGCGCCGGCCGCCCGGCCGACAGCGGCTCGGCCGCCGACAGCGGGTCGGCCGGCGACGACGGGCCGTCCGGCGGTGGCGGCTGGGCCGGCGGCGACGGGTCGGCCGTGGGTGGCGGCGGTGGCGGCTGGGCGGCTGCCGGCAGGGGCCGCTCGACCGGCGGTGGCGACGGCTCGGCTGGCGGTGAAGGCTCGGCCGGTGGGGCCGAGGACTGCGCCTCGGCGGGGGGCCGCACCTGGGCGGGCGGCGGTGACGGCACCTGCGCCGTGGCGCGGACCGGCTCCGGGGCGGCGGAGGGCGGCGCGACCCGGCTGACCCGGGGCAGTGACGGCGTCGGGAAGCGGGACGGGGAGGGGCCAGCCGGGGGAGGCGGACCGGCACCGAGCACCGACCGGTCGGACCCGGGTCCCGGATCCATGAATGCGTCCTCATCGGACTCGTACCGATACACCATGTCGCCCAGACTAGGAGGCATTGTCCCTTTAGGTGTGAATAATCGGAAATTGCGCGCGGGGTCGTTTCGTGTCGTGCTGCGCACACGGCCCCGCCGCCGTGCCCCGCCGCCCATGGCGTCGCGCCAGGCCCGTGTCGACGTGCAGCCCTGCCGGGCCCGTGGCGGCGCGGCCAGGCCCGTGCCGTCGTGCCGGGCGTCGGTGCGAGAATTGCCGGCGTGACCGGCGACCACTACTTCACCGCTGAACCGTCGACCGCCGCCAACCCGCGCGAGGTCGAGTTCTCCGTCGCCGGCCGCGACTACGCCCTGGCCTCCTCGGCCGGCGTCTTCTCCGCCGCCCGCCTCGACCCCGGCACCGCGGTGCTGCTGCGCAAGGCCGACCTGCCGGCCGCCGGAACCACCGGTGCCCTGCTCGACGTCGGCTGCGGCTTCGGACCGATCACCTGTGTGCTCGCCACCTCGGCACCCTCGGCGACCGTGTGGGCCGTCGACGTCAACGCACGGGCCCGGGAACTCACCGAGGCCAACGCGGCGCGGGTCGGCGCGGCCGACCGGGTGCGCGTCGCCGCGCCGGACGACGTGCCCGCCGACCTCACCTTCGCCCAGATCTGGTCCAACCCGCCGATCCGGGTCGGCAAGGACGAGTTGCACCAGCTCCTGCTGCGCTGGCTGCCCCGGCTGGCCCCGGACGGCGTCGCCTGGCTGGTGGCGGCCCGCTATTTGGGCGGGGACTCGTTGCACCGCTGGCTGGCCGAGCAGGGCTGGCAGGTGGGCCGTACCGCCAGCCAGAAGGGCTATCGGGTGCTGAGAGTCACCCGGTAAATGGTTGGGCCGTCCGGCCCGTGCTCGGGCAGGATGCCGACGTGGGATACGTGGACGTGGCAGCGGTCGGGCACATCCTCCCCGACGGTCGGGAGCTCTTCTCCGACGTGTCGTTCCGTGTCGGGGAAGGCGCCAAGGTGGCCCTCGTCGGGCCGAACGGCGCCGGCAAGACGACGCTGTTGCGGATGGTCGCCGGCGACCTCCCGGTGAAGACCGGCGCGATCGCGCGGGCCGGGGGGCTGGGCGTGATGCGCCAGTTCATCGGCATGATCGGCGACGAGTCGACGCTGGCCGACCTGGCACTGTCGCTGGCCCCGCCTGCGCTGCGCGACGCCGGCCGCCGGCTGGTCGACACCGAGGGGGCCATGCGCGCGGCCGAGATCCGCGGCAAGTACAGCACCGCCGCAGGCAAGGCCCAGCTGGCGTACGCGGACGCGCTCGCGGCCTGGGGCGAGGTCGGCGGGTACGACGCCGAGGTGCTCTTCGACACGGTCGCCACCATCGTGCTCGGCCTGCCCTGGGACAGCGCCCGGGAACGGCCCGTCCGTACGCTGTCCGGCGGCCAGCAGAAGCGCTTCGCCCTCGAACTGCTGCTGCGCGGCCCCGACGAGGTGCTGCTCCTCGACGAGCCGGACAACTTCCTCGACGTGCCCGGCAAACGCTGGCTGGAGGGGCGGCTGCGCGAGTCGACCAAGTCGGTGCTCTACGTCTCGCACGACCGGGAACTCCTCGCCCGTACCGCCGACCGGGTGGTCGCCGTGGAGGGCGGCAGCGCCTGGGTGCACCCCGGTGGCTTCGCGAGCTGGCACTCCGCGCGGGTGGCCCGGCACGCCCGCCTCGACGAGCTGCGCAAACGGTGGGACGAGGAGCACCAGAAGCTGCGCGAGCTGATGCTGATGTACAAGCAGAAGGCCGCGTACAACTCGGACATGGCGTCCCGGTACCAGTCGGCGCAGACCCGGCTGCGCAAGTTCGAGGAGGCCGGGCCGCCGCCCGTACCGCCGAAGGACCAGGACATCCGGATGCGGCTGACCGGCGGGCGGACCGGCAAGCGCGCGGTGGTCTGCGAACAGCTGGAGCTCGACGGCCTGACCTTCCCGTTCGACCTGGAGATCTGGTACGGCGACCGGCTCGCGGTGCTCGGCGCCAACGGGACGGGCAAGTCGCACTTCCTGCGGCTGCTGGCCCGGGGCGGCACCGACCCCGACCCGGCCAACGGCCCGGTCGACGGCGCCGCCGCGCTCGCGCCGGTGGCGCACGACGGGGTGGCCCGGCTCGGCGCGCGCGTGCGCCCCGGACACTTCTCGCAGACCCACGACCGGCCGGAGCTGATGGCGAAGACCCTCGTCGAGATCCTCTGGCGGGGCGACGAGCACCGGGACGGCATGGACCGGCACGCCGCGATGGCGGCGCTGAGCCGGTACGAGCTGGCGGGGCAGGGCGACCAGCGGTTCGGCACCCTCTCCGGCGGGCAGCAGGCGCGGTTCCTGGTGCTGCTGCTGGAGTTGTCCGGCGCGACGCTGCTGCTGCTCGACGAGCCCACCGACAACCTCGACCTGGCCTCGGCGGAGGCGCTGGAGGCCGGGCTGGCCGCGTTCGAGGGGACCGTGGTGGCGGTGACCCACGACCGATGGTTCACCCGCTCCTTCGACCGGTTCGTGCTCTTCCGCGGCGACAACGAGGTGGTGGAGACCCCCGAGCCGGTGTGGGACGTGGCGTGATCCCCGCCGACCTGGCCGACCGCCTCTGCGCGGTCGGCGGGGTCGTCGCCGTCGCACTCGGTGGCAGCCGGGCCCGGGGCGAGCACCGGCCCGACTCCGACTGGGACCTCGGCCTCTACTACCGGGGCGAGCTGGACGTGCCGGGGCTGCGCCGGTGGCGGGTGTGGTGGGCCTCGCGGGCACGCGGCGGGTGTAGGTGGGCTTGGGCTTCGCGGTCCGCAGCGGGTGCCGGCTCGCCCAGCATAGGGTGGATCTCGTGACTGAGATGACCTACCGCCGGTTGGGCGACTCCGGGCTCGTGGTGTCCGTGGTCGGCATCGGCTGCAACAACTTCGGCCGCAAGCTCGATTTCGACGGCACCCGGGCGGTGGTCGACGCCGCGCTGGACGCCGGCATCAACTTCTTCGACACCGCCGACATCTACGGCGAGCCGCAGGGTGGCTCCGAGGAACTGCTGGGCCAGGCGCTCAGGGGCCGGCGCGACGACGTGGTGGTGGCCACCAAGTTCGGCATGGACATGCACGGCATGAACGGCCCCGACTTCGGTGCCCGGGGCGCACGTCGCTACATCGCCCGGGCGGTCGAGGCGTCGCTGCGCAGGCTCGGCACCGACCACATCGACCTGTACCAGATGCACGAACCCGACCCGGGCACCCCGATCGACGAGACGCTCGCCGCGCTCGACGATCTCGTCCGCGCCGGCAAGGTGCGCTACCTGGGCAACTCCAACTTCGCCGGCTGGCAGATCGCCGACGCGGACTGGGTGGCCTCGTCGAACGGCCGGGCCCGGTTCATCAGCGCGCAGAACCAGTACAGCCTCCTGGCGCGCGGCGTCGAGGCCGAGGTGGTGCCGGCGTGCGAGCGGTTCGGCCTCGGGCTGCTGCCGTTCTTCCCGCTGGCCAACGGGCTGCTCACCGGCAAGTACAAGCGGAACGAGGTTCCGCCGGCCGGCAGCCGCCTCGCCGGTGGCGGCCGGTACGCCGAGCGACTCGCCGCCGCCGACTGGGACACCATCGAGGCGATCGAGGCGTACGCCGCCGAACGGGGGCTGTCGACGCTCCAGGTGGCGATCGGCGGACTGGCCGCCCAGCCGGCGGTGACCTCGGTGATCGCCGGCGCGACCACGCCCGAGCAGGTGCGCTCCAACGCGGAGGCAGGCACCTGGCAGCCCACCGACGAGGACCTCGACGCCCTGCGCGCCATCCTCTGACCCGCCCGCGTCCGCCCGCGCGCTGACCCGTGTCCGCCCGGCCCCTGACCGGGCCGGGCGGGGGTCGGTGCTTCCACGGGTGGAACACCACGGACCTCTCCGACCCCGGGAGACAGCCCTGGTGTTCCACCCGTCCCCGTTGCTCGGCGCATGGCCGTCCCAGCTTGGCCGTTGTGGGGTGGTGCTGCGGGGCGCCCGCCGGTGTGGACGTTCGTCGGCGAGTGGAACACCAGGGCTGTCACCGTGGGTGGTTGACCGACCTGGCATTCCGCTCGTCGGTGCGTTCGCGGAGGGCGGCGACGACGAGGCGTACCGTCCGGGTCCGGTGCCGGAGCACGTCGTCGGCGGTGAACCGGAGGACGATCCAGCCGGCCGCGCGGAGCGCGTTCAGCCGGGCGACGTCCTGCCGGAAGTGGACGCGTTCCCGGTGGTGGTCGCCGTCGTACTCGACCGCGACGCGCAGGGCCGGCCACGCCAGGTCGACCCGGCCGACGAACCGTCCGCGGGCGTCGAGCACGTCGTGCTGTGCGACGGGCGGGGGCAGGCCGGCGTCGAGCAGGAGGAGCCGTAACCGGGTCTCCATCGGAGACTCACTCAGGGGCTCGGCCAGCGCGAGCACCTCCCGCAGCAGCGGCAGCCCGGGCCAACGACGACGAATGTTCGCGTACGCCGACAGGGCCGGCAGTTTGAGCACCCGGCGGTGCAGCAGCGCGTCGACGGCCACCAGAGCCTCGTCGCGCGGCGCCTGTCGACCGAGGTCGAACGCCGTCCGCAGCGGCGTGGTGACCGGCAGACCACCGAAGCGGGCCAGGTCGCTCTCCGGCAGGTTCGAACGGGTGACGCCCAGCCGTGGGTGTGGGCGCAGCCTCGCCGAGCGGGGAAGGAGAACGCTGACCGGCGCGTCCCGGGCCAGCAGGTCGACGCCCCACAGGTATGCGGCACTCGCCCCGGCGATCGCGGCGCCGGTGGGCAGGAGCAGGGCCACCGCGTCACACCAGAGCCGATGGTCCGGCGCGCGCAGCGCGTCCCGGTGCACGTACACGTCGGGCAGCAGGCGCCGCCAGGCCGGACCGCGCAGCATGGCGCGGGTCAGCAGTCCGTCGGCGACGGCGGCGCTCGCCCGGAAGGGCAGGAAGGCCAGGCGCGGCGGTACCCGGGCGGCGGAGGGCATCCGAACAGCATGGCGTGACGTGGCGGTCACGTACCGCCCCGCCCGCCGGGTTCGGGCGGTCGGTGTGAAATCCGCATCCCGACCTTGGCGGATCCGGCGATCCGTCGTACGGTGACATCGCAAGTGACCCACGGGAGCCCGGTACACCGGGCTGAGAGGGGGGCTGTGAGCCCCCGACCGTCGAACCTGATCCGGGTAATGCCGGCGCAGGGAGGAGTGTTGCCGTGCCGTCCCTCGGGCGACTGCATCTGATCACCGACACCCGACCCGGGCGGGATCCGCTCACCGTGCTGCGCGCCGCCCTCCCGGTGGCCCGCGCCGAGCTGGTCGTGCAGGTCCGGGTGGAGGACGACGCCACCGACCGGGAGGCGTACGACCTGGCGCGTCGGGTGGTCGCGCTCTGCGACCGGTATGCCGCCACCTGCCTGGTCAACGACCGGTTGCACGTGGCGTTGGCGGTGGGTGCCGCCGGTGGGCACGTCGGCGCGGCGGACCTGCCGGTCGGGGCGGCCCGCCGGATCCTCGGCGCCACCGCCGTGCTCGGCGCCACCGCCCGCGAGCCGGGGACGGCCGCCGAGGCGGTCGCCGCCGGGGCCAGCTACCTGGGCGTGGGCCCCTGCCACGCCACCAGCACCAAGACCGGGCTGCCGGCGCCGATCGGCCCGGCGGGGGTACGCGCGGTCGTCGACGCCGTGGGCGTGCCGGTCGTCGCGATCGGCGGGGTGACCGCCGCGAGGGTGCCCGCGCTGGTGGCCGCCGGGGCGTACGGGGTGGCGGTGGTGGGGGCGATCTCCGGGGCGGCCGATCCGGCCCGGGCGACGGCGGAACTGCTGGGAGCACTGGGGTGCTGAGCCGGCCGGACGTCGCCGTGGTGGGGGCGGGACCGGTCGGACTGGCGATCGCCTGGCGCTGCGCAGCACGCGGACTCAGGGTCGTCGTGCACGATCCCGCCCCGGGTTCCGGCGCGTCGCACGTCGCCGCCGGGATGCTCGCCCCGGTCGCCGAGGCGTACTTCGGCGAGCACGAGCTGACCGGGCTGCTGACCGCCTCCGCCGCCCGCTGGCCGGCCTTCGCCGCCGAGCTGACCGCCGCCACGGGCGCGGACATCGGCTACCGGACCGAGGGCACCCTGATGGTCGGGCTCACCGCCGACGACCTGGCCGAGGCGCGCAGGCTGTGGGCGTACCAACAGGGGATCGGACTGCCGGTGACGCCGTTGCGCCCCACGGCGCTGCGGGACCGCGAGCCGGCGCTGGCGACCCGGGTGCGCGGGGGCGCGCTCGCCGCCACCGACCACCAGGTCGACCCGCGCCGGCTGGTGCCGGCGCTGCGTACGGCCGCCGAACGGGCCGGCGCCACGCTGGTGCCCGCCGCCGTGCGCCGGCTGTCCGACGTGGCTGCCGGGGTCACAGTGGTCGCGGCCGGCTGCGGCGCGGCGGCCCTGACCGGACTGCCGGTGCGGCCCGTGAAGGGGCAGGTGGTCCGGCTCCGCGCGCCCGGCGGCGCCGCGCCGGGCTTCCGGCACGTCATCCGGGGGTACGCCGACGGCGAGCACGTCTACCTCGTGCCCCGCCGGGACGGGGAGGTGGTGGTGGGCGCGACCGTCGAGGAGCGTGCCGACACCGACGTCTCCGCCGGGGCGGTGCTGCGCCTGCTCCGCGCCGCCGTCGACCTGGTGCCCGAGTTGGCCGAGTACGACCTCGTCGAGACCCTCGCCGGCCTGCGCCCCGGCACCCCCGACAACGCTCCCGTCCTCGGCCCGCTGCCCGGCCGGCCCGGTGTGCTCGTCGCGACCGGGCACCACCGGCACGGCATCGTGCTCACCCCGGTCACCGCCGACCTGATCGCCGACCTGGTCGCCACGGGCACGGCGGACCCGATGCTCGCCCCCTTCACCCCGGCCCGGTTCGTGCCGGCCGCCGACGTCCGGTCCGGCCCCGGACCGTCCACATCCGAGGAGGAGCACACGTGGAACTGACGGTGAACGGCGCCGGGCGTAGCCTGCCCGGCGGCTCGACCGTGGCGGACCTGGTCCGCGCGGTCACCGACCAGCAGCGCGGCCTCGCCGTCGCGGTCAACGGGGAGGTGGTGCCGCGTACCGGCTGGTCGGTGACCGCGCTGCGCGACGGCGACCGGGTCGAGGTGCTCAGCGCCGCCCAGGGCGGGTGACGCGGTGGGCCTCGACCTGGGTGGCGTGAGCTTCACGTCCCGGCTGATCCTCGGCACCGGTGGTGCGGCGAACCTGCGCGTGCTGGAGGACGCGATCCGTGCCTCCGGCACCGAACTGGTCACCCTGGCACTACGCCGGGTCGACACCGCCCCCGGCACCGCCGGCGGGCTGCTGGACTTGCTGGACCGCTGCGGCGTGAAGCTGCTGCCGAACACCGCCGGCTGCTACACGGCGGGCGAGGCGGTCAAGCTGGCGCAGCTGGCCCGGGAGGCGTTCGGCACCGACTGGGTGAAACTGGAGGTGATCGGCGACGAGCGCACGCTGCTGCCCGACGGGGTGGAGCTGCTGCGCGCCGCCGAGGAACTCGTCGCGGACGGGTTCGTGGTGCTGCCGTACACGTCGGACGATCCGATCCTGGCCCGCCGGCTGGCCGACGTCGGCTGCGCCGCGGTGATGCCGGCGGGGGCGCCCATCGGCTCCGGCCTGGGCGTGTCGAACCCGCACCACATCCGGCTGATCCGGCAGGGCGTCGACGTGCCGGTGATCCTGGACGCCGGTATCGGCACCGCGTCGGACGCCGCGCTGGCCATGGAACTGGGCTGCGACGCGGTGCTGCTGGCCAGTGCGGTCACCCGTGCCGCCGACCCGGTGGCGATGGCCACCGCGATGCGGTACGCGGTCGAGGCGGGCCGGCTCGCGTACGGGGCGGGGCGGATCGCCCGGCGCTTCCACGCCCTCGCCTCCACCCCGGACGAGGGACGGCCGGACCTGTGACCCCCACCCACCTCCCGCCCCCGCCCCCGCCTCCGCCCCCGGTCCCGCCCCCGCCCCCGCCCCCGGTCCCGGCAGATCTTGGTACGGGGGCGCCCCTGGAGGGGCCAGCGCGTACCAAGATCTCGTGCGGGCCGGCCGGCGTCGTGCTGTTGACCGACCGCTGGCAGGCGCGGCGGTCGCTGGTCGACGTCGTCGCCGGGGCCGTCGCCGGGGGAGTGCGATGGGTGGTGCTGCGGGAGAGGGACCTGCCCCGGGCCGAGCGCGCCGCCCTCGCCGTCGACCTGCGCGCCGTCCTCGCCGAGGCGGGCGGCACCCTCGTCGTCGCCGGCCCCGACCCGCTCGACGGAAACGCCGTCCACCTGCCGTCGGCTGGCCCGTACCCGCCGCCGCAGCTCGACCTGGTCGGCCGTTCCTGCCACGACCGGGCGGAGCTGGCGCGCCTGACCACCGAGGACTACGTGACCCTCTCGCCCGTCTTCCCCAGCCGGACCAAGCCCGGCTACGGCCCGCCGCTGCGCCCGGACGGGCTGAGGGAACTGATCCGGCACAGCCCGGTGCCGGTCCTCGCGCTCGGCGGAGTGCGGAGCCCGGACCAGGTGGGCGCCTGCGTCGAGGCGGGGGCCGCCGGCGTGGCGGTGCTCGGCGCGATCATGCGCGCCGACGACCCTACCGAGGTCGCCGCCACGCTCACCGCCAGCTTCCGGCCGGCAATTTCCCCGAAGCCGCGCAGCCCGCGCGAACACGCGGAGGTCTCCGGGACGGGGCTGCGGCCGACCGTGCCCACGGAGGGATCAAGCCTGACCGGTCGGCCGCAGCCCTCGACGCCGATCAGGGAGAACGCACCGTGACGCCGAGAACAGTCCTCACCATCGCCGGATCGGACTCCGGTGCGGGAGCCGGCATCCAGGCCGACCTGAAGGTCTTCGCGGCCCTCGGCGCGTACGGCACCAGCGTGATCACCGCGGTCACCGCGCAGAACACGAGGGGTGTCGACGCCGTGCTGCCGCTGCCGCCCCGCACGGTCACCGAACAGCTCGACAGCGTGCTCGCCGACTTCACCGTCCGTGCCGTCAAGACGGGTGTGCTCGGCACCCCGGCGATCGCCGACGCGGTCGCCGGCGCGGCGAAGGACGGGCGGTTGCCGCACCTCGTCGTCGACCCGGTGCTCGTCGCCACCAGCGGGCACCGGCTGGGAGTGGTCGCCGCCGTCGAGCGGCTGCTGCCGTACGCCAGGGTGGCCACGCCGAACTGCGCGGAGGCCGCGGCCATCACCGGACGCCCGGTGACCACGGTCGAGGAGATGGTGGCCGCCGCCGAGGCGCTGGCGGACGGCGGGCCGGAGCACGTGGTGGTGACCGGCGGCGACGTGGACGCGGACGGCGAGGCGGTCGACGTGCTGCACGGCGGCGGCGTCACCACGCTGCTCCGCGCACCCCGGGTCGACACCAGGCACAGCCACGGCACCGGGTGCTCGTTCTCGGCGGCGGTCGCCGTCCGGCTGGCGCTCGGCGACCCCGTGCCGACGGCCGTCGCCGCCGCCAAGGAGTACGTCCGCCGTGCGCTGACCGGGGCACGGGACTGGGAGTTGGGCGCCGGACGCGGCCCGCTGGACCACTTCGGCTGGTCCGCTTGATCACCAGGGAGGCTGTCATGCAGGCACGTCGCAAGGTGTACGTGGAAGGGTCCCGGCCGGGCATCCGGGTGCCGTTCGCCGAGGTGGAGCTGACCGGCGACAACCCGCCACTGCGGCTCTACGACACCTCCGGACCCGGATCCGATCCGGAGGTCGGGCTGCCGCCGCTGCGCGGACCGTGGATCGCCGAGCGTGGCGACGTCGCCCCGGTCCGGGGCGCGGGCACCCCGCTCGTGGGCGCCGACGGGCGACGTCCCACCCAGCTCGCGTACGCGCGGGCCGGCGTGGTGACGCCGGAGATGGAGTTCGTGGCGATCCGGGAGGGGATGACGGCGGAGTTCGTCCGGGACGAGATCGCCGCCGGGCGGGCCGTGCTGCCGCTCAACGTCAACCACCCCGAGTGCGAGCCGGCGATCATCGGCAAGGCGTTCCTGGTGAAGGTGAACGCCAACATCGGCACCTCGGCGGTCACGTCCTCCGTGGCGGACGAGGTGGAGAAACTGACCTGGGCCACCCGGTGGGGCGCGGACACCGTGATGGACCTGTCGACCGGCAAACGGATCCACGAGACCCGTGAGGCGATCGTACGGAACTCGCCGGTGCCGATCGGCACCGTGCCGATCTACCAGGCGCTGGAGAAGGTCGGCGGCGACCCGGTGAAGCTGAGCTGGGAGGTGTTCCGGGAGACCGTCGTCGAGCAGGCCGAGCAGGGCGTCGACTACATGACGGTGCACGCCGGGGTGCTGCTGCCGTACGTGCCGCTGGCCGTGGACCGGGTCACCGGGATCGTGTCGCGGGGCGGCTCGATCATGGCGGCCTGGTGCCTGGCACACCACGAGGAGAACTTCCTCTACACGAACTTCGCCGAGCTGTGCTCGCTGCTCGCGCGGTACGACGTGACGTTCTCGCTCGGCGACGGGCTGCGCCCCGGCTCGATCGCCGACGCCAACGACGAGGCGCAGTTCGCCGAGCTGCGTACCCTCGGCGAGCTGACGAAGGTCGCCTGGGAGCACGACGTGCAGGTGATGATCGAGGGTCCGGGCCACGTGCCCATGCACAAGATCAAGGAGAACGTGGACCTCCAGCAGGAGTGGTGCCACGAGGCGCCGTTCTACACCCTCGGCCCGCTGACCACGGACATCGCCCCCGCGTACGACCACATCACGTCGGCGATCGGCGCCGCGATGATCGGCATGTTCGGCACCGCGATGCTCTGCTATGTGACCCCGAAGGAGCACCTCGGACTGCCGGACCGCGACGACGTGAAGGCCGGCGTGATCGCGTACAAGATCGCGGCGCACGCGGCCGACCTGGCCAAGGGGCACCCCGGCGCGCAGGCGTGGGACGACGCGCTCTCCAGGGCACGGTTCGAGTTCCGGTGGGAGGACCAGTTCAACCTCTCGCTGGACCCGGAGACCGCGCGGTCGTACCACGACGCGACGCTGCCCGCGGAGCCGGCGAAGACCGCCCACTTCTGCTCGATGTGCGGGCCGAAGTTCTGCTCCATGAAGATCACCCAGGAGTTGAAGGAGTACGCCGCGCGCGGCATGAAGGACAAGTCGGAGGAGTTCCTCTCCTCGGGCGGCCGGGTCTACCTGCCGCTCGCCTGAGCCGCGCGGCTGCCCACCCGGGACGGACGCGCCCCGTACGACGCCCCGCCGGAGCCAGGCTTCCGCCCGCGACGACGCCCACTCGCGCCTCCCGCAGGATCCGGGCGTTGTCGAGGACGCGGGCCAGCCCTCGTTGGCTGTTGGCCGGGCGGGGGCGGGCGTCTTCGGGGCGGGTCAGTCGCGGTGGTGGCGGCCGGTGGAGCGCAACGACCGCCGGCCGCTCTCCTGCTCGGGCTCGTTGTCCGAGACCGGCTTGCTCAGGCCGCTGACCCAGTCCACGTACTCCTCGTCCTGCTTCGGCAGCGGGTCGGACTCCTGGTCGACCGGGGCGTCCTCGGCCCGGGGCCGGTTGCGGCGGAACAGTCCCAGCCGGCCCCTGGCCCGTCCGGCAGCCTGCTCGGACCCGCCGGGTGACGCCGGACCCGTTGACGCCGGGCCCGTCGACGGCGTCCCCGCGCCGTTCTGCGGCGCGGCGTCGACCGGCGTCGGGGCGGGACCGCCGCGTCGCGCGGTGGCGAGCGCCTCCCAGCTCGTGGCCCGGGCCAGGTCCGGCATCGGAGCCCGGTGGCGGGGCCGGGGCGTCGGTTCGGGGGCGGGATCTTTGGCCGGCTGCGCAGCCTCGGCGGTGGAGGCTCCCGGGGCCCGGGGCGGAGCGGGCCACGCCGGGGCGGCCGGCTGGGTGGGCCGGGACGCGGTGTCGGAGTCCGGCTCGGCGTCCCTTCCGGAGTCCGGCTCGGCAGCCGAAGCCGGGGCCACCGGTGCGGTCACCCCGGTCGCGGGGGCGTCGGCGGTGACGGGCCTCGGGCCCGCGGCCTCCGGTGCCACCGCCGCGGCGGGCTGGCGCGTCGACCGGGGCTTGCGGGTGCGGCGGGGCTTGGGCGTGCTCGGGGTGACCTGCTGTGCGGCGACCACCTCGGCCTGCTCTGCGGGCGTCGACCCTCCGGCGGGCTGTCCTGCGAGCATCGGTGCCTCGGCCGGCTGCCCCGCGGGTGCCGATACCTCGGCCGGGTGTTCGGTGGGC
Organism: Micromonospora sp. NPDC048170; assembly: GCF_040652795.1. Lineage (NCBI taxonomy): Bacteria > Bacillati > Actinomycetota > Actinomycetes > Micromonosporales > Micromonosporaceae > Micromonospora > Micromonospora sp. NPDC048170. The sequence goes on along the minus strand of NZ_JBEZMR010000009.1, from coordinate 23,150 downwards.
GTCGGTCCTCCGGCCGGCTGCCCCGCGGGTGTCGACAAAACGGCCGGCTCTTCCTCAGGCGTCGCCCCTGCGGCCGGCGTCGATTTCCCAGCGGGTCGACCGGCGGGCGTCGCCGACTCCGCCGGTGGCGCTTCGTCGGCACGCCGGGCGGCCGGGCCGGTCGGCGTCGTCGGGGCCGTCGGGGTGTGGTCGTCGGTGCTGTCCCGGGTGGCGGCGGATTCCGGTGCGACCGGGTGGTCGACCACGGACGGGCCTTCGGAAACGAGGACCGGCGACCCGGCCGTCCAGTGTGGATCCGCGCCTGTCGGGGCGTCGGCGGCGCGAGCCGGGGCGGTTCCGCCCGAGGCCGGCCAGTCCCAGTGCGGGGGGATGGCCTGGGGCGTCGGGCCGTCGTCGGTGGGGGTGGCGATCCCGCCGGAGCCCGTACTCCCTGCCCTGTGGGCGACGACCAGACCGGCGCCGGCCAGGTCGACCGTCTCCGGCTCGTCGTCGCTGGTGGAGGGCTGGGTCCCCGGCAGGGCGGGACCGGCGGGCAGGGGGCGGAGGATGTCCGTCGGTTCGATGGCCCCGGTGGGGGCGGTGCGCGTGACGAGCGGCCAGCGCAGCAGCGTGGCTGCGGCCGACCCGAGCGCGCCTGCGGCCACCGCGAGCAGTGCCGCGTAGTAGGGCGTGAGCTGGTAGCGGTCGGCCGTGTCGCCCGGGCCGGCGGTCAGGTAGGCGAACGCGACCAGCACCGGCCCCGCCACCCCCGTCGCGCCGCTGACCAGCGGCGGGTGCCCACGCCACCGGGCCAGCCCGCCGCTCGCCCCGCCGACCAGCAGCGCCACCAGCGGCAGCACCACCAGGGCCAGCCGCTGCGCCGCCCCGGCGTCGAGGGACGCGGGCTCCAGCACCCCGAGTCGTACGGTGTCCAACGGCCCGGTCGAGACCAGCGACGGCGTCACCGAGACCAGGGCCAGCAGCCAGACCGCGCCCGCGAGCGCCGCCATGTTCCATCCCACCGGCGGCTGGAGCAGTACGGCGAGCGCGGCGCCCGCGCCGGCCAGCGCACCGAGGACCGCGCAGATGCCGACGGCCCAGACCGGGTCCATCGAGACGAGTTCGGCGGCCCGGGCGGGCTGCATGCAGAGCGGCGCGACGACGGTGGCGCCCAGGGCGGCGGCCCCGGCGACGGCGAGCAGGCGCCCGGTGCCGGCCAGCCCTCCGTCCCGGCGGGCCAGGCGTTCGGTGAGCAGCGCGCCCACCACGGCGGCGTTCGCCGCGAACCAGCCCGCCCAGACGAGCTGGGCCGGCCACTGGTTGACGGTGGCGCCGGTGAAGGTGCCGGTGAGCCGGACGATGCCGAAGCCGAAGGCGATGCCGAGTTGAGCGGCCCCGGCCAGCAGGCTCACCCCGAGCGCCGTGAGCAGCAGTCTGCCCCAGGTCCGAAAGGCCATGTCCGGCACGTTACGCACCTGTTGACCAGGCCGCCACCGGCGCGCCGCGAGCGGGGGGCGACCCGCCGGCCAGGGGTTACGTCAACTCGACCAGCCGGGCTGCGGCTGCGTGGCGGTCATCGGGTCCGGAGAGCTGGGGGAGCACCTCGGCGGCGATGAGCTCCAGGTGGTCGAGGTCGGCGATGTCGATCAGCCGCAGGTGTACCCGGGTGGCACCGATCGCGGCGAACTCGCCGATCCGGTCGACGAGCTGCGCGGGCGAGCCGACCACCGGGTCCTCCGGCGGCAGTGAGCTCTTGACGTGCAGCGGTGCGGCGCGGCGGTGCGCCTCGGCGTCGGTGCGGCCGATCGCCACCACGATCCCGGCGGAGAGCGTCAGCGGGGCGCGTCCCGACTCGGTCCGGCCGGCCCGGTCGCAGGCCTCCCGCACCCGCTCGTACGCGGCCGCGGTCTCCGTGACGGTCTTGAACGGCGTGTTGAACTCGTCGGCGTACCGGGCGGCGAGTTCGGGGGTGCGTTTCGGACCGCGACCGCCGACGATGATCGGCGGGCCGGGCACCTGCACCGGCTTCGGCAGCGCGGGCGCGTCCACCAGTCGGTAGTGGTCGCCGGTGAAGCTGTATGTCTCGCCCGGCGGCGTCCGCCACAGCCCGGTGACGATCTCCAGCTGCTCGGCCAGCCGGTCGAAGCGTTCGCCGACGCCGGGGAACGGGATGCCGTAGGAGGTGTGCTCCCGCTCGTACCAGCCGGCACCGATGCCCAGCTCGACCCGGCCGCCGCTCATCTGGTCGACCTGGGCCACCATCACCGCCAGCGGGCCGGGCAGCCGGAACGTGGCCGAGGTGACCAGCGTGCCGAGCCGGATCCGGCTGGTCTCCCGGGCCAGTGCGGCCAGCGTCAGCCAGGCGTCGGTCGGGCCAGGAAGCCCTGCGTCGTCGCCCAGCGCCTGGTAGTGGTCGGCGCGGTGGAAGCCCTCGAAGCCGCCGTCCTCGACCAGCCGGGCGAAGCGGAGCTGGTCGTCGTAGGTGGCGCCCCGGTGCGGCTCCGTGAACACGGAAACCCGCATGCTCATCGTCCCTCCGCGTCGGCCGTCGCCGGCTGGTCCCGCTCCATGAGGAGTTCGTGCAGGTCGGCGCTGACCCGGGCGACGTCCGCGAGGTGCGCGTTGCGGCCGAGGGTGCGTGGCCGGGGGATGTCGACGTCGACCACCTTGCGGATCCGGCCGGGCCGGGGGCTGAGCACGACCACCCGGTCGGCCAGCAGCACCGCCTCGTCGATCGAGTGGGTGACGAAGACGACGGTGGCCCCGGACGTCATGTGCACGCGTTGCAGCTCGCCGGAGAGTTCCTCGCGGGTTAGCGCGTCGAGAGCGGAGAACGGCTCGTCCATCAGCATCACCCGGGGCTCGCCGATCAGTGACCGGCACAGCGAGACCCGCTGTTGCATGCCGCCGGAGAGTTCGTGCGGCAGCCGCTTCTCGAAGCCACCCAGCCCGGCGACGTCCAGCAGTTGCCGGGCCCGGTCGCGGTGCTTGGCCCGCTGCCAGCCGAACATCTCCACCGGGAGCAGGACGTTGTCCAGGACCGTGCGCCAGGGGAGCAGGGCCGGTCGCTGGAAGAGCATCGCGATGTCCCGGCGCGGTTTGGTGATCGGCGTGCCGGCCACGGTGATCCGGCCCTCGCTCACCGGGAGCAGGCCGGCGATCAGCCGCAGCAGGGTGGACTTGCCGCACCCGGAGCGGCCGAGGATGGCGACGAACTCGCCCGCCGTGACGTCGAGGTCGATGCCGCGCAGCGCCTCGACGCGGCCGCTGCGGCCGTCGAAGGTGCGGGACACCCCGGAAAGCTGGATCATCTCCGGCGGCCTCCCTGAGTCAGCGGTCAGCGTATCGCGGCCCAGGGTAACCGGCTGGTGTGGACGGTACGTCGTCCGGGGTGGACGCGAGGTTTTTTCCGTAACGAAACCCGATACGTCTGGCATTACGAAGGGTGCTTTCTCGTACGCTGTGCGCGCAAAGAGTCCCCTCACGATGGTGGCACCGGCTTCACCCCTCAGCCGGCCCACCAGACAACCCCTCCGGCGGCGGCGTGCCGCTCCGGTCGGAAAGGACATGGTGCACTGATGAGAAGGCTGACCCGTACGGTCGCTGCCGCTGCGCTGGCCACCGCCCTCGCCCTGGTCTCCGGGTGCAGCGGCGACTCGGATTCCGGTGCCAAGGGCGGCAACGGCGGGGCGTTGGAGAAGGTGACCTACCTCACCTCGTTTGGCAACTTCGGCCGTGACTCCTACGCCTGGGTCGCGAAGGAGAAGGGCTTCTTCAAGGAGGCCGGGTTCGACGTCGACATCAAGCCGGGCCAGGGCACAGGCGCCGTGATCCAGCAGATCGTCGGCGGCCAGGCCCAGTTCGGTCCGATCGACCTCACCGGCGGACTGCTTCAACTCGGCGGCGGCCAGGCCAAGGACTTCGTCGCGGTCGCGGCGATCCAGCAGCGCACCATGGCCGCCATCGCCACCGTCGAGGGCAAGGGCATCGCGTCGCCCAAGGACCTGGAGGGCAAGAAGCTCGCCGACACCCCCACCTCCGTCGTCCGCAACCTCTTCCCGACGTACGCCCGGATGGCCGGCGTGGACGCGAGCAAGGTGACCTGGGTCAACGGCGACGCGCAGGCCCTGATGGGCATGCTCGGCACCGGCACGGTGGACGGCATCGGCCAGTTCGTCGTCGGCCAGCCCACCATCGAGACGGTGACCAAGCAGAAGGCCGTCATGCTGCCGTACAGCAACGTGATGCAGGACCTCTACGGCAACGTGCTGATCACCTCCTCCAAGCTCGCCAAGGAGAAGCCGGAGATGGTCAAGCGGTTCACCGCGGCCCTGATGAAGGGCCTCGACTACGCGCTGACCAACCCGCAGGAGGCGGGTGAGCTGCTGAAGAAGAACGTCGACGCGGCAAACCCGACCGCGGCCGCCGCCGAGCTCCAGCTCATGGCCGGCTACGTGCGCTCCAGCAACTCCGGCACCCAGCTCGGCACCCTGGACAGCGGCCGGGTCGCCAAGAGCATCGCGATCCTCCAGGGTGCCGGCGCGCTCAAGGAGAACATCACCCCCGACCAGATCATCGACTTCAGCCTCGCGCCGAAGGCCTGATCGCGCCGACCGTGCCGCGGGGGTGCGGTCCACCGGGGCGACCCGGTGGCCGCACCCTCGTCGCGTGCCGGCCTCGGCCGGCAGGAGAGGAGGACCCGTGACGGAGACGACCGGTACCCGGTCCGACCACACCGGTACGGAGCGGGCCAGCGCCGACGCGTCACCGGCGGCGCCCGCCCGCCGATCCGCCGTACGCCCGGCGGCCGTCGGCCTGCCGCTGCTCGGCGTGGTGATCACGCTGGCCGTCTGGTGGCTGGTCACGTCGGGACTGGAACTGGTGCATCCGGTGTCGCTGCCCCCGCCGCAGGCGGTGTGGCAGGCACTGACCGCGAGCGCCGACGTGCTGCTACCGGCGCTGGGGGTGACCGCCCTGATGACGCTGGTCGGCTTCCTGCTGTCGGTGGTCGCCGGGGTGCTGATCGGGATGGCGCTGGCCGCGTCCCGGCGCGTCGAGCGGATGTTCGCGCCGCTGCTGGTGGCGGTCAACGCGGTGCCGAAGATCGCCCTCGGCCCGCTGCTGGTGGTCTCGGTCGGCTGGGGCTCGAAGCCGATCCTGACCATGGTGTTCCTGCTGTGCTTCTTCCCGATTGTGCTGTCCACGGCGACCGGTCTCACCACCACCCCGGCCGACCTGGCCGAGCTGGCCCGGTCGCTGAACGCCTCGTGGTGGCAGGCGTTCCGGAAGGTGCGTTTCCCCGCCGCGTTGCCGCAGGTCTTCGTGGGGCTCAAGGTGGCGATGCCGTTGGCCGCCATCGGCGCGGTGATCGGGGAGTTCTACTCCGACAAGCCGGGGCTGGGCTACCAGATCCTGCAGTACAACGGCATCGGGGACACGGCGACCGCCTGGGCGGCGATCGTGCTGATCGCGCTGATGAGCATCCTGCTCTACAGCGCACTGTCCCTGGTCGAGCGGCTCGCCCTGCCCTGGGTCCGGGCCACCACGTCGGCCCGGTGACCAGGTAGATCAGTCGAGGGTGTGGCCCGCCGGGCACGGCGGGCCACACCCTCGCTCATCCCGCGAGGCGCCAGCGCCCGTTGCGCGCGACCAGGGTGGTGAGGGCCTGGGGCATCAGGCCGGAGTGGTTGTCCGGGGTCATTCGGATCGGCCCGGAGAGACCATCCATCTGGATCGTCTCCAGCATGTTCCGCACGCCCTCGCGGTCGACCTGGCCGGGCTCGCCGCCCGCGCGCAGTTCGGCGTCGGCGATGAGCTGCACCGCGTCGGCCGCGAACGAGGACGAGCCGTTGTATCCGCCGAAGCGGGCGGTGTAGTCCTGGAACCACTGTCGGCGCGCCGCCTTCGCCGGGGTGGTGGCGATGACGTCGTCGATCACCATCGTCTGGGTGAAGACCATGGTCGCGCGTTCGGTCGCCCGCGCCGCGGCGCCGAGGAAGAGGTCGCCGGCAGCCGCAGCGTCGAAGAAGAGGTCACCCTTGAACTTGGCCTGCTGGGCGGCGGTGGCGGCGAGGGTCGCCTGCTCCGCCGGGGTCCAGACGACCAGCGCTTCCGGCTTCTTCTCGACCAGGTCCCGGATTTGCTTGCCGACCTCGGTGTCGGTGGTGCGCACGGCCTCCTCACGCAGCACCTTGACGCCGGCCTTGGCGAACTCGGCGCGCAGCGCGGTCAGCCCCTCACGGCCGTAGGCGTCGTCGCTGTGCAGGACGCCCGCCTTCTTGACGCCCTTGCGGCTCAGCTCCGAGGCGAGGGCGGCGGCGTTGTCGGCCGCGTTCGGGGAGAGCTTGAACACGTACCGCCGCTCGGCGACCGGACTGGACACGGCGCTGGACGGGGCGAGCGCAATGGTGGGAATGCGCTTCTCGTTGATGGTGGCCACGGCGCCGACGGCGCATTCGTTGCAGCCGCCCATGATGATGGCGCTGACTCGGGAATCAGCGCTGAAGTCGCCGATGTTGCGTAGCGACTCGCTCGCGTCGGACCGGTTGTCCTCGACCCTCAGCTCGACCTTCCGGCCGTTCAGCGCGCCGGAGGAGTTCAGCTGGTCGACCTTCAGTTCCAGCGCCCGCTGGTACGCCTTGCCGATGTGCGCCGCCGCGCCGGAGAGTTCGAGGTCCGCGGCGATGACGATGGGACTGGTGTCCTGCTCGTCCGCGCCGAGCTGGCAGCCGGTGAGCGTGGTGGCCAGCAAGGCCGATGCGAGCGCCGCGGCGGTCGCGGAGCGGATGGGGCTCAACTCAGTCCTCCAGATGCGGCCCGGGCGCTGCCCGGTCACCGCCGGGTTGTCCGTCCTCAGTAGAGGAACGGGATCGGTCTGCCGTACGGTGTGCGCGAAGCCTGCAAAACCTTGCCAACGCCGGGCCCTGCGGTCAAGCGGAGCGTCGGAACCGTTTCGGGACGCGCATCCCACATGGTGGCGCAACGGGAAGTTTGCAAACGCTTACTAATACGACACGGATGACCCCCCGGAGTTACATGCCCTGTTCACGGGCATGAAGAATTGAAGGTATTAGTTGACCGGATCACGGGATGCGTGCCCTGCAACCGTTTCCTACCCCGCTGCGACTTCCCAAACAGGATCACTTCTGATGAAATCGCGGCCGTGCCGCGTGTGGCGCAGTCCGCTGCACCGGGCGCGAGTCGGCGGGGCAGGCGTGGAAGAAACGACGGAGGCGATGTCGTGAGCACCGGACCGACGACCCTGCCCGCGAGTGGCGACACGGACCAGCCGAAGCGGCGTCGGCTACCCCGGCTCCGCGACGTGCGGATCCGCTCCAAGCTCGCGCTGATCCTGGTCGTGCCGGTCGCCGCGGTGCTCGCGTTGGCCACGGTCCGGCTCGTCGCCGTCGGTGAGAACACCTTCGACGCCAACCAGGCCCGGGCACTGACCGCGCTCTCCACCGACGTCTCCGCGCTGACGCAGGACCTGCACACCGAGCGGATGGCGGCTGCCGCCTTCCTGTCCGCGCCGCAGCAGAAGGCCGACACCTACAACCTGCGGGTGCGCAGCACCGACGAGCGGGTCGAGGCGTACCGGGCGGAGCGCGGACGGATCGGCGAGGTGCCGACCGCCGTACGGGAGCGGCTGGAGACCATCGACGAGCACCTGGAGACGCTCGCCAGCACCCGGCAGAAGGTGCTGGACCGCCAGCAGATGGCGGTCGCCGAGGCGGCGCTGCGCTACGGGGTCATCATCACCGACCTGGTCGCGTACGGCGACGGGCTGGCCCAGCTGCCCGGCGACGAGCGGCTCGGCGACGCCCGCCGTGCGGTCGCCGCTTTCGCCCACGCCAAGGCGGCCGTCGCCGAGGAGCAGTCGGTGGCCTACACCGCGCTCGTCGCCGGCCAGTTCGACCAGGAGCAGTTCTCCTCCTTCGTGGCCACGCTGACCAGCCAGCAGGAGGCACTGGTCGCCTTCTCCCTGGCCGCCGACCCGACCCAGCGCGCCCTGGTCGACAGCACCGTCTCCGGCGACGCCGTCACCCTCGCCGACCGGGTGGCCGCCGACATCACCCGCTCGGTCGGGCAGAGCCCGCTGGTGTCCGCCCAGGACGCCACCGCCGCCATCGGCGCGGTCAACGACCTGATGCGGTGGGCCGAGATCCGGCTCCAGGACCGGCTGCTCAGCCAGGCCGACCAGGCCCGGTCGGACGTCATCCGGCAGGCCATCATCGAGACGGCGCTGGTGCTGCTGACCCTCATCGTCGCGGTGACCCTCGCCGTGGTGCTGGCCCGCTCGCTCAACCACTCGCTGCGCCGCCTGCGTGAGGGCGCCCTCTCGGTGGCCAACCACGACCTGCCGGACGCGGTGAAGCGGCTGCAGAACGTCGGCAACGTCGGTGACGGCGGCGTCGAGGAGATCGTCCGGCAGGTACGCGACCCGATCAAGCTCAACAACCGCGACGAGGTCGGCCAGGTGGCGCTCGCCTTCAACGTCGTGCACCGCGAGGCGGTCCGCGTGGCGGCCGAGCAGGCCGCGCTGCGTACCAGCGTCTCGGCGATGTTCCTCAACCTGGCCCGGCGCAGTCAGACCCTGGTCGACCGCATGATCGGCGAGCTGGACGCGATCGAGCGCGGCGAGGAGGACCCGAAGCGGCTCGCACAGCTCTTCGAGCTGGACCACCTGGCCACCCGAATGCGCCGCAACGACGAGAACCTGCTCGTCCTGGCCGGTGCCGACTCGGCCGTGCCGCGCCGCGACGACGCCCTGCTGGTGGACGTGCTGCGGGCCGCGCAGTCCGAGGTGGAGCTCTACAACCGGATCGAGTTCGGCACCGTCGACACCGACATCTCGGTCGCCGCGCACGCGGTCAACGACGTGGTCCGGCTCGTCGCCGAACTGCTCGACAACGCCACCCGCTTCTCGCCGCCGACCACCACTGTCGTCGCCGACGGCCGGCGGATCCGGGACTACGTCCTGATCCAGGTCGAGGACCGCGGCCTGGGCCTGACCGACGACCAGCTCGACTCGCTCAACCGGCGACTGGCCGCCCCGCCGAGCGTCGACGTCGCGGCGTTCCGACTGATGGGTCTGGCCGTGGTCAGCCGCCTGGCCTCCCGCTACGGCATCCGGGTGGAGCTGCGCCGCAACGTGGAGGGCGGCACGGTCGCCCAGGTGACGCTCCCCGCCGCGGCGGTGGTCCTGCCACCCGTGCACAGCCGGGACCAGCAGATCACCCGGCCCCGCCAGCCGCTCGCGGTCGAGCAGAGCCCGCTCACCCCGGCCGGCCTCGCCGAGCCGGCCGTCGGCGCGGGGCGTACCGCCTCGGCCACCCTCACCGACCAGTGGCGGTCCGCCGCGCCCGCGCCGTGGCAGGCCCCGGAGCAGGCGCGCGACACCACCGCCCCGGTGCAGGCCGGCGGCCTGACGGCGACTCCCCCGGCGCAGCCGACCTTCGCCGGCGGAGGTGTCTCGGTCGGCACGCCGACGGTCGCGTACCCCACGGTCGACGCGCTGCCCAAGCGCGTCCCCGGCGTGGAGGCCCCGGCACCGGGCGCACCGGCCCTGCCGGTCGGCCCGATCGCCGGCTCGTCGGCGGGGCTGGCCGGGACCACCCGGCCGACCGGGTTCGGCACCGACCCGGGGCGCGGCCTCGGGGCCAACCTGGCCGCCACCGCTCCGCCCGCTCCCGCCGCGCCGATCACCCCGCGCCCCGAGCTGCCGGCCGAGGCGCCGATCTTCCGGGAGATGGAGGCGGTGTGGTTCCGGTCGCACGGTAACGACGCCACGGCCATCTTCACCCGCCCGGACTTCAGCCAGTCGCCCGCAGCCCAGCAGGCAGCCGGAGCACCGACCGCCGGGATGCCGGCCGCGGCCCGGCCGGCACCGGAGGAGCCCCGCGGGCCGCGGCTGCCCACGCGTACGCCGGGCAGCACCCCCACCCCGCCGCCAGCGCAGCCGGCACCGCCGTCCTACGCCCCGCCGGCCGCGGCACGGCCCACCATGCCCACCACGACACCTGTGACGACACCTGCGACGACATCTCCCGCGACGCCGGTCGCGGAGCCGCCCTCGGCGGCGCCCGCGACCGACGCGGACGCCTGGCGGACGGCCGCCGACGAGGGCTGGTCCCGGGCCAGCCAGGCGGCGGCGCCCGCCACCGCCGGCACCACCCGTTCCGGTCTGCCCAAGCGGCAGCCGCAGGCCCAACTCGTGCCGGGCGGGATCGAACCCCGGAGCGGCCAAGACCGCAGCCGGCGTACCCCGGACGAAGTTCGGGGCCTGTTGTCGGCCTACCACCGCGGCGTGCAGCGCGGCCGGGCGGCCGGGACGGACCAGGACAGCACCGCGACCAAGGAGACGAGTCGATGAACAGGCCAGCGGCCATGCAGGACATGAGTTGGTTGCTCACCAACTTCGCCGACAGCGTGGCGGGAATCGCCCACGTGGTGGCGGTGTCCGCCGACGGGCTGCTGCTCGCCTCCTCGCGGGACCTGCCCGCGGACCGGGCGGACCAGCTCGCGGCGATCACCTCGGGCGTGGTCAGCCTGACCGAGGGCGCCGCCCGGATGTTCAGCGCCGGCGGCGTGCTGCAGACGGTCATCGAGATGGACAGCGGATACCTGTTCCTGATGTCGATCAGCGACGGCTCGTCGATGGCCGTGCTGGCGGCCCGCAGCTGCGACGTCGGTCAGGTGGGTTACGAGATGGCGCTTCTGGTCGAGCGGGTGGGTGCGGCGCTGGTGCCGCTGCCCCGGGACGCGGTGCGGTCCTAGGGGACGCGACGCGCGGATCGTGCGTCGTCAGGAACGAGTGGATCCGGTGCCCGACCAGGGGCCCGGCCGGGAGAGGAGGTGATCGTCGATGGACCAACGGCGCGTGGACCCACGTGGTGCGCTGGTACGGCCGTACGCGGTCACCCGCGGCCGGACCGAGGCCCGAATGGACATCGCCCTGGAGGCGGTCCTGACAGCCAGCCCGACCCAGGCCGCGGAGGCCCGCTTCGCGGGGCACGACAAGCACCGCATCGCCACCGTATGTGAGGGCCGGGCACAGTCGCTGGCCGAGATCTCCGCGTACACCCGGATGCCGCTGGGCGTCACCCGGGTGCTGGTCGCCGACATGGTGGCCGAGAGCCTGCTGACGCTACACACTGCCGCTCCCGCCGAAGGGTTCGAGGAGCGGATGGAAATCCTTGGAAGGGTGCTAAGTGGACTTCGCAGGCTATGACCCCGCCGGGGCCCGCCAGAACCGGGGAATCATCTCCGCGAAGATCGTGGTCGCTGGTGGCTTCGGCGTGGGCAAGACGACCCTGGTCGGCGCGATCTCGGAGATCACCCCGCTCAGGACCGAGGCGGTGATGACCGCAGCCGGTGTCGGCATCGACGACCCGTCCAAGGTGCCGGGGAAGCAGACCACCACCGTCGCCATGGACTTCGGCCGGATCACCATGGCCGAGGACCTGATCCTGTACCTCTTCGGCACACCGGGTCAGACCCGGTTCTGGTTCATGTGGGACGAGATCATCAAAGGCGCGGTCGGCGCGGCCGTGCTGGTCGACACCCGCCGGATCACCGACGCCTTCGCCCCGCTCGACTACTTCGAGAACCGCCGGCTGCCGTACGTCGTGGCGTTGAACCGCTTCGACGGCGCGCCGCAGTACGAGCTGGAAGAGGTCCGCGAGGCGCTGGCCATCTCGCCGGACGTGCCGCTGGTGCTGACCGACGCCCGGCACCGGGACGCGGTCAAGCAGGTGCTGGTGACCGTCGTGGAGCACGCCATGATCCGCCTCGAGGCCGAGCAGGGCCGGGGCTACCCGACGCCGGTCGGCTGAACGGGACGGCTACCCCTCCGGGTCGCGTCGGTCGACCCGGAGGGGTAGCCGCGTTTGACGCCGGTCTGCAGCGCCCGGGGCGCGTGCAACCCGGCGCATAGCCGGGCCACCGCCATCTCCACGGCGTGCTATCGGCGCCGCGCGGTGGCGTGCCCGCGAGGCGTGAGCAGGTGACCGGCCGCCCTCAGGGCGACCGTGCGGCGCGGCAGTTCGTCGACGATGGTCCGGACCAGGGCACCCAGCCGGGCCCTGGCCGGCGCGCGCTGACGGGCACCCCACGCCGCAGCAGAGGCCCTGCGGCGACCGCGCCCACGCAGCAGTGCCTCGGCCGCCGGGGCCGAGGTGAAGGTGACCGCGTAGACCAGCCGGCCGCGACCAGGTCGATCGGCAAAGCGTGCCGGGGACGGTTTCCGGTCCGGGTCCCGTCTGTTTCGGCCCTGTCAAGAGCCGCTCACTCCGCGCGGGAGCGGCGGGCCGGCTCGCGGTGTTTACAGTATGGGAAAACTGTCCTGTAATTCGGGAGGCGCAATGGACGTGGCCGAGGTCTTCGACGCGGTGGCCGGCAGCTACGACGAGGCCCGCCGACGCCTGGTGCCCTGTTTCGACGCCTTCTACGGCACCGCCGTCGAGGTGGCCGCGCCGCCGTTGCGGGCCGCGCTCGCCGAAGGGCGTACCCCCGAGGTGCTGGACCTGGGCGCGGGCACCGGGCTGCTGTCGCTCCTGCTCGCCGCGGCGGTGCCGGGGATCCGGCTGACCCTGGTCGACGCCGCGCCGGCCATGCTCGCCGTCGCCGCCGACCACCTGCGCGCCCGTGGGGTGGCCCACCGGACGGTCCCGGCCGACCTGGCCGACCCGTTGCCGGCCGGCCGCTACGACGCCGTGGTCAGCGCGCTTGCCGTCCACCACCTCGACGACGCCGGCAAGCGCGAGCTCTACCGGCGGGTGCCGGCGGCGCTGGTGCCCGGCGGTGTGTTCGTCAACGCCGAGCAGGTGGCCGGCCCCACCCCGGCACTGGACCGGCGCTACCACGAGGTGTGGCTGGCGCAGATCGCCGCGCTGGGCTCCGGCGCCGACGAGATCGCCGCCGCCGAGGAGCGGATGGCGTACGACCGGCCGGCGTCGGTCGCCGCGCAGTGCCGCTGGCTGGCCGAGGCGGGCCTGGCCGACGTCGACTGCTTCTTCAAGCAGTGGCGGTTCGCCGTGTTCGGCGGCCGGCGCGGCCCCGACGCCGAGGCGCTCGGCTGACCCGGCGACCTCGGGGACGGGACGTGTGGACGTGCGTGCCTGTCGACCTGCCCCTGCCGATGGGACAGTGACCGCCCGGCACCCCCGCCCCCCTCCCCCCGCCCCTCTTCCCCCGTCCCCGCTCCGTCCCCCTCCCCGCGCTTCCTCTCGTCGATCTTGCACTTCCTGCCCCGAGATATGCCTCATTCCGCCCATAGGGAGGGCCGAAACTGCAAGATCGACGGTGCGGGGTGGGGGCGGGCGGTGGGTGGGGCGTGGTGGCTTGCGGGGTGTCCCCGTCGGTGGAGCGTGGCCGGCCGTCCCGCTGGTCGCGCCGACGGGGCAGGTCGACAGTGTCCCGCCGCCCACGCCGATGGGGTAGGTCGACAGTGTCCCGCTGGTCGCGCCGATGGGGCAGGTCGACACCGTCCCGACAGCCACGCCGATGGGGTAGGCGACAGTGTCCCGACAGCCACGTCGCGGCTGTCGGTGACTGCGCTTGGGTCGGCCGGCCACCGTCCCGGAGGCCGCAACGGGCTGTCGAATCCGGGGTCGGGGCGGGGGATTTGTCGGGTTCGACGACCGGCGGCAAGAAGGATGACTGTCGGTCATACCGATGGGTAGTCTGCGGGGCATGACTGCCAAGGTGACCCTGTCGTTCTCGGACGAGACGATCGAGGAGGCCCGGCGGTTCGCCAAGCGCGAGGGGCTCTCCCTGTCGGCGTGGATGGACCAGGCGGCCCGGGAGAAGGCGCTGCGCGAGGTCTTCACCGCGCACGCCGCCGCCGTCGGCCGGGCCGGGCTCGACCTGGAATCCGCCGCCCTCGCCGACGCCCGCGAGGTGGGCATGGTCGACGACGTGCTCTTCGGCGGGCGCCCGCGTGCTGCGTAGGGGCGAGGTCTGGCGCATCGACGGCGCCCGGGAACGGCTCGGGCTGGTGATCAGCTCCGACGTCTACAACTCCACCGACGTGCCGATCGTCATCGTGGCCGAGGTGGTCGAGGAGGCGCTGCTGCGCGACTCGCCCCTGGCGGTGGCGATGGGCGCGTACGTGGTGATGCCCGACCGGCTTTCCTCGCCGATGAAGAAGTGGTTCACCGAGTGCGTGGACGTCGCAGACACCGACACCATGCACCGGGTCGGCCGGGCGCTGCGCATCCTGCAACAGCTCTGACATCTCAGCGTCGACATCCCCCCGTGGTGCGGTCTCCGTTTCCGGCCCCGACCCGGGACGGGCACCCCCGGGTGATCCCGGATTCCTGGCGTTCCTACAGCTCGCACCGATGAGGAGAAGTCGCCGTGAGCGCACTGGCCCCCACCGCACCCGAGGCCGCCCCGGCCGCTGCCAGCCGGCGGCACCGCATCGACGACTGGCGACCCGAGGACCCCGAGTTCTGGCGTACGACCGGGGCGCCGATCGCCCGCCGCAACCTCTGGGTCTCCATCCTCGCCGAGCACGTGGGCTTCTCGGTGTGGAGCCTCTGGTCGGTGATGGTGCTCTTCCTCGGCCCGGAGTACGGCATCGACCCGGCGGGCAAGTTCCTGCTCACCGCCGTCCCGGCGGCCCTGGGGGCGGCGCTGCGGCTGCCCTACACGCTGGCCGTGGCCCGCTTCGGCGGGCGGACCTGGACGATCGCCAGCGCGTTGCTGCTGCTCGTCCCGGCCGTGCCGATGGCGGTGCTGCTGGAGCCGGGCGTCTCCTACTCCACCCTGATGGTGCTGGCCTGCCTGACCGGCGTCGGCGGAGGCAACTTCGCGTCCTCGATGGCGAACATCAACCTGTTCTACCCGCAACGGCTCAAGGGCCGGGCGCTCGGGCTCAACGCCGGCGGCGGCAACCTCGGCGTGCCCGCGGTGCAGTTGGTCGGGCTGGCGGTGCTGGCCACGGCGGGAACCGCGTACCCCCGTCTGGTGCCGGCGGTCTACCTGCCGCTGATCGTGCTGGCCGCGTTCGCCGCAGCACGGGGGCTGGACAACATCGCCGGGGTGCGCAACGAGCCCGGCGCGCTGCGCGAGGCCGCCCGCGACCCGCACACCTGGATCATGTCGCTGCTCTACATCGGCACCTTCGGCTCCTTCATCGGCTTCGGCTTCGCCTTCGGCCAGGTGCTCCAGCTCCAGTTCGCCGACCGCTTCCCGACTCCGGTCGACGCCGCCTGGCTGACCTTCCTCGGCCCGCTGATCGGCTCGCTGATCCGGCCGGTCGGCGGGTACCTCGCCGACCGCCTCGGCGGGGCCTGGGTGACCTTCTGGAACTTCGTCGCGATGGCGGCTGGCGCCTCGCTGGTGCTCTACGCCGCCCGGGAGCGGTCGTTCGGGCTCTACCTGCTCGGTTTCCTGTCCCTCTTCGTCTTCTCCGGGATCGGCAACGGCTCGACGTACAAGATGATCCCGGCGATCTTCCGGGTCCGGGCGGCCGTCGAGGTGGACGCCGGACGGCGGGAGGCGGGGGCGGCACAGCGTTGGGCCGTGCGGATGACCGGGTCGCTGATCGGCATCGCCGGAGCGGTCGGGGCCTTCGGCGGGGTGTTGGTGAACATCGCCTTCCGGCAGTCCTTCCTGGCCCAGGGCAGCGCGGACGCGGCGTACGTCGCCTTCATCGCCGTCTACGCGCTCTGTTTCGGGGTGACCTGGCTGGTCTACCTGCGGCCGGGTCGGAGTCGGCTGACCGGGGTGTGAGCCCCGTCATGTAGGGTCGCGGGGCGAGCGGGGTGGTACCCCCGTTTTGACCTGCCGACGGGGCGGCGAGTATCGTTGCCTGCTGTTGTACGACATCCAGAGGCGTGCCGCCTGAGGTACGCTTGGTCGTTCGTGCGCGCCCGGTAATCCTCGGCGCGCGACCCCAGACCGACGACGAGACAAGGTATACCTGTGCGTACGTACAGCCCGAAGCCGGGTGAGATCGAGCGTCAGTGGCACGTCATCGACGCCTCTGATGTCGTGCTGGGCCGCCTGGCCACCCACGCCGCCACGCTGCTGCGCGGCAAGCACAAGCCGACTTTCGCGCCGCACGTCGACACGGGCGACTTCGTCGTCATCGTGAACGCGGGCAAGGTCGCGCTGACCGGCAACAAGCGGCACACCAAGGTCGCCTACCGCCACTCCGGCTACCCGGGTGGTCTGAAGCAGGTCGGCTACGACGAGCTGCTGACCAAGCGTCCCGAGCGGGCCATCGAGCTGGCCGTCAAGGGCATGCTCCCGCACAACAAGCTCGGCCGTCAGCTCATCAAGAAGCTGAAGGTCTACGCCGGTGCCGAGCACCCGCACGGCGCTCAGCAGCCGATGCCGTTCGAGATCAAGCAGATCGCGCAGTGAGCGCGGGCGAAGGAAACAGCATGACCGAGATCACCGAGACCGAGGTTGCCCCCGAGGCCACCGAGGCGCCGGCGCCTGTCGTCCGCGCGCCGCGTGGTGACCGCCCGATCCAGACCGTGGGTCGGCGCAAGGAGGCCATCGTCCGGGTCCGCATCGTCCCCGGCACCGGCAAGATCACCTGCAACGGCCGGGACCTCGAGGCCTACTTCCCGAGCAAGGTGCACCAGCAGCTGATCAAGGACCCGCTGGTCACCGCCGAGAAGCCGGAGGCGTTCGACGTCATCGCCAACCTGCGTGGCGGCGGCACCACCGGTCAGGCCGGCGCGCTCCGGCTCGCCATCGCCCGGGCCCTGATCGTCAGCGAGCCTGACGACCGTCCGGCGCTGAAGAAGGCCGGCTTCCTCACCCGGGACGCCCGGGTCAAGGAAAGCAAGAAGTACGGCCTCAAGAAGGCCCGTAAGGCTCCCCAGTACTCGAAGCGCTGATCTTCAGCGGCACGTTGTACTTCTGACGAACGGCCGGGTTCGCCTCCCCGAACGGGAGGTGGCCCGGCCGTTCGCCTTTCCTGGACCGTTTCATCGGAGGTTGGCGGGTATGGGCCGGTTGTTCGGCACGGATGGCGTACGCGGGCGGGCGAACGCGGATCTCACGCCTGAGTTGGCGCTCGCGGTGGCGGTCGCCGCCGCGCACACACTCTCCGAGTCGGACCGGAGCCATCCCCCACTGGCCGTGGTCGGGCGGGACACCCGGGCCAGCGGCGAGATGCTGGAGGCCGCCGTGGTCGCCGGGCTCACCAGCGCTGGCGCCAACGTGGTCCGGGTGGGCGTGCTGCCCACCCCGGCCGTGGCGTTCCTCACCGCCGAGGCCAAGGCCGACCTCGGCGTGATGCTCTCCGCCTCACACAACCCGATGCCCGACAACGGGATCAAGCTCTTCGCCGCCGGTGGACACAAGCTGCCGGACGAGATCGAGATGCAGATCGAGTCGGCCGTTGAGGCGAACGCCACGACCGCCTGGAAGCGGCCCGTCGGTGCCGGCGTCGGCCGGGTGCACGACCTGCTCGACGGCGGCGACCACTACGTGCAGCACCTGGTCGGCACCGCGCCGCACCGCCTCGACGGGATCAAGGTCGTGGTCGACTGCGCCAACGGCGCCGCTGCCGAGGTGGCCCCGGTGGTGTACCGGGAGGCCGGCGCCGAGGTCGTCGCCATCTACGCCGAGCCGGACGGCCTCAACATCAACGACGAGTGCGGCTCCAACCATCTCGAAGCCCTGCGGGCCGCGGTGGTCGAGCACGGCGCGCACCTGGGCATCGCCCACGACGGCGACGCCGACCGCTGCGTCGCGGTGACCGCCGACGGGGACGAGGTCGACGGCGACCAGGTGATGGCGATCCTCGCCCTGGCCATGCGGGAGGCGGGCACGCTGACCCAGGACACGCTGGTCGCCACCGTGATGAGCAACCTGGGCCTGCGCCTGGCGATGTCCCGCGAGGGGATCCGCCTGATCGAGACCAAGGTCGGCGACCGGTACGTGCTGGAGGAACTGCGGGCGTCCGGGCTGGCGCTGGGCGGCGAGCAGAGCGGGCACATCGTCATGCCCGCGCACGCGACCACCGGCGACGGCGTGCTGACCGGGCTGCACCTGATGTCCCGGATGGCGGCGACCGGGAAGTCCCTGGCGGAGCTGGCCGGGGTGATCACCCGACTGCCGCAGGTGCTGATCAACGTCCCCGTCGGTGACCGTACGGTCGGCGCCGCCGCACCCGCCGTCCGGGCCGAGGTCGAGCGGGCCGAGGCGGAGCTGGGGGAGACCGGCCGGGTGCTGCTGCGCCCGTCCGGCACCGAGCCGCTGGTCCGGGTCATGGTCGAGGCGGCCACCGAGCAGGTCGCCCGCGAGGTCGCCGAGCGCATCGCCGCCCAGGTCCGGACGGCGAGCCCGGCGTCGGCCTGACGACTCGTGCCCGCCCCCGGCCGGTCACCCGCGGTCGGGGGCACCGGGGCACGGTGCCCCTGCGTCGTTCTGGGTAAAGGCTCCGTCCGTCAGGCAGCACCTTGCGGGGGGACGAGGCCGCACACAGTGTCGGGTCGACGCGGATCACCTGCCGGGCCGGCGACCCGGTGGTCGGGCTGCTGCTCTCGGCGGCGAGTAGGCACGTGGAGGCGGACCTGGCCTTCGTCGACGACGCCGAGGGGGTGCTCCTCGCCGACGGCGCGGCGGTGCTCGCCAGGCTACGGACGTCCCGTTCCGAGGGGGCGCCGCCGGAGCAGGGGACCGCCCCGAACCGTGCGGCCGGCTGACGGTCAGGCGTACTCGCCGGTCACCGCGTGTCCGCCAGCCCACGCAGCCGGGTGACGGCCTCGGCCAGCACCTCGGGGCGCTTGCAGAAGGCGAAGCGGACGAGGTGGCGGCCCGCCTCCGGATCGTCGTAGAAGACCTGGGCCGGGACGGCCACCACGCCGCACCGCTCGGGCAGCGAGCGGCAGAACTCGATCCCGTCCCGCCCGCCGAGCGCGGTGACGTCGGCGGTGACGAAGTACGTCCCCTCCGGCGCCAGCACCTCGAACCCGGCCTCGCTCAGCCCGCCGACGAGCTGGTCCCGGCGGGTCTGCATGCCGTTGCGGAAGCCGGTGAAGTAGTCGTCCGGCAGGGCCAGGGCCGCGGCGACCGCGGGCTGGAGCGGCGCGGCGTTGACGAAGGTGAGGAACTGCTTCACCCGCAGCAC
The DNA here is from genome assembly GCF_040652795.1 of Micromonospora sp. NPDC048170. Classification (NCBI taxonomy): domain Bacteria; kingdom Bacillati; phylum Actinomycetota; class Actinomycetes; order Micromonosporales; family Micromonosporaceae; genus Micromonospora; species Micromonospora sp. NPDC048170. The sequence continues at coordinate 4,072 of NZ_JBEZMR010000009.1, read as the reverse complement.
CGCCGAGACCAGCGCCGCCGGGCCGCTCGCCCAGCCGACCTTCCAGCCCGTGCAGGAGAACGTCTTGCCGGCCGAGGAGATGCGTAGCGTCCGCTCGCGCATCCCGGGCAGGGTGGCCAGCGGCACGTGGCCGGCGGCGGCGTCGGTGAAGACCAGGTGCTCGTACACCTCGTCGGTCACCGCGTACGCGTCGTGCTCCTGGCACAGCTCGGCGATCAGCGCCAGCTCGTCGGGGGTGAACACCTTGCCGGTCGGGTTGTGCGGGGAGTTGAGCAGCACGAGCCGGGTGCGCGGGCCGAACGCGGCGCGCAGGGCGGCCGGGTCGAAGGCGTACCGGCCGTCGGCGGCGGGACGCAGCGTGACCGGGCGGCGGACCGCGCCGGCCAGCGCCACCGAGGCGGCGTACGAGTCGTAGTACGGCTCGAAGCAGATGACCTCGTCGCCCGGCTCGCAGAGCCCGAGGATCGCCGCGGCGATCGCCTCGGTGGCGCCCGCCGTCACCACGATCTCGCCGTCCGGGTCGTACTCCAGCCCCCAGAACCGGCGCTGGTGCGCGGCCACCGCAGCGCGCAGCGCCGGGACGCCCGGACCCGGCGGGTACTGGTTCTGCCCGGTACGCAGCGCCTCCGCCGCGGCGGCCAGCATCTCCGGCGGCCCGTCGGTGTCCGGGAAGCCCTGGCCGAGGTTGATCGCGCCGGTGCGGGCGGCGAGGGCGGACATCTCGGCGAAGATGGTCGTCCCGAACGGGCGCATCCGGGCCACCAGCGGATCCACGTCGGCGATCGTCACACCCGCCAGCCTACGGACTCCCGGCGCCGCTTCAACCCCTGCCGAGGACGGTCGTCGATCGCCCGGAACGGCCGCCCGCGTCCCCTTCGTCGGGCGGAGGTATGTCACGGAGGGTGTCGGTTCGCCTCCGATCGCTCAGCTTCGGTGATCGATTACCCGGCTTTCGCGCACGCATGATGAGTGAAACTAGGTTAGGCTGCGGGACATGTGTGGAATCGTGGGTTACGCCGGTGCGCGCCCGGCGCTCGGCATCGTGCTCGACGGACTGCGGCGGCTGGAGTACCGCGGCTACGACTCGGCCGGCGTCGCCATCGTCTGCGACGGCGAGCTGTTGACCGAGAAGAAGGCCGGCAAGCTGGCCAACCTGGAGAAGGTGCTCTCCGAGCGGGCCGCCGAGGATCCCACGTCCTGCGCGGCCAGCCCGATCGGCATCGGGGACGGCACCACCGGCATCGGGCACACCCGCTGGGCCACCCACGGCGGTCCGACCGACCGCAACGCCCATCCGCACCTGGCCCCCGACGGCCGCGTCGCCGTGATCCACAACGGCATCATCGAGAACTTCGCGAAGCTGCGCGCCGAGCTGGAGGCCGACGGCGTCCAGTTCACCAGCGACACCGACACCGAGTGCGCGGCCCACCTGCTCTCCGCCGCGCTGGCCGACCTGCGCGCCGCCGGCCACCCCGACGGTCCGCAGCTGCTCGCCGCCGCCATGCGGGTGGTCTGCCAGCGGCTGGAGGGCGCGTTCACGCTGCTCGCCGTCGATGCCGCGGTGCCCGGCGCGGTGGTCGGCGCCCGGCGCAACTCGCCACTGGTGGTCGGGCGGGGCGACGGCGAGAACTACCTCGCCAGCGACGTGGCGGCGTTCATCGAGCACACCCGGGAGGCGGTGGAGCTCGGCCAGGACCAGATCGTCCTCATCACCGGCGACACCATCGAGATCACCGACTTCGCCGGCCAGCCCGCCAGCGGCAAGGACTTCCACATCGACTGGGACGCCTCCGCCGCCGAGAAGGGCGGCTACGACTGGTTCATGCTCAAGGAGATCGAGGAGCAGCCGCAGGCCGTCGCGGACACGCTGCTCGGCCGGCTCACCGAGTCCGGCGAGATCATGCTCGACGAGGTCCGCCTCAGCGACCAGGACCTGCGCGACGTCGACAAGATCTTCATCGTCGCCTGTGGCACCGCCTACCACTCCGGTCTGGTCGCCAAGTACGCCATCGAGCACTGGACCCGGATCCCGTGCGAGGTGGAGCTGGCCAGCGAGTTCCGCTACCGCGATCCGGTCCTCGACCGGTCCACGCTGATCGTGGTCATCTCGCAGTCCGGCGAGACGATGGACACCCTGATGGCGCTGCGGCACGCCAAGGAGCAGAAGGCCCGCGTCCTGGCCATCTGCAACACCAACGGCTCCACCATCCCCCGGGAGTCCGACGCGGTCCTCTACACCCACGGCGGGCCGGAGATCGCCGTCGCGTCCACCAAGGCGTTCCTCACCCAGCTCGTCGCCTGCTACCTGATCGGCCTGCACCTGGCCCAGGTGCGCGGCATCAAGTTCGCCGACGAGGTGGCCGCCGTGGTCGCCCAGCTCCAGGAGATGCCGGGCAAGCTGCGCGAGCTGCTGGACCGGATCGAGCCCGTCCGCGAGCTGGCCCGCGACCTGAAGGCCGAGCCGACCGTGCTCTTCATCGGCCGGCACGTGGGCTACCCGGTGGCCCTGGAGGGTGCGCTCAAGCTCAAGGAGTTGGCGTACATGCACGCCGAGGGCTTCGCGGCCGGCGAGCTGAAGCACGGCCCGATCGCGCTGATCGACAAGGGCACCCCGGTGATCTGCATCGTGCCCTCCCCGGTGGGCCGGGGCATGCTGCACGACAAGGTGGTCTCCAACATCCAGGAGGTACGGGCGCGTGGTGCCCGGACCATCGTGATCGCGGAGGAGGGCGACGAGGCGGTCGTCCGCTACGCCGACCACCTGATCCGCGTGCCGCGTACGCCGACCCTGCTCGCGCCGCTGGTCACCACCGTGCCGTTGCAGATCCTGGCGGCCGAGATCGCCGCAGCCCGGGGGCACGACGTGGACCAGCCCCGCAACCTGGCCAAGTCGGTCACCGTCGAGTAGTCGCACCGCCCCGTGCCGGGCCCCGTCCACCGCGCCGGTGGGCGGGGCCCGGCACGTTCGCCGGGTCAGCGGCCGAGCACCACCCGGGCCATCCCGTCGAGAGCCGGGTTGTCGGCCGCCCAGTAGCCGGTGTGGCCGTGCCGCCCGCTGGGAAACGTGCGCCCGCCGAAGCCCGGGTGGGACGGATCCTGCCCGAACCACAGCTCGCGCTCCGGCATGCCGAGCAGTCCCCCGATCGCCGGGCCGACCGGCGACGCCCCCAGCAGGGCCCGCCGGGCCAACTCGTCCGGCGGTCGGGCCAACCGGATCACGTCGTCCGGCGCGGTGCTCGCCCAGACCTGCCCGGCCGGCAGGCCCAGCTCGCCCGCGTGCCTGACCCCCACCCCGGGCGAGCCGACGAAGACCAGCGCGTCGGCGGCCAGCCCGTGGTCGCGGGCGGCTGTGCCGACCACCAGCGAGCCGTAGCTGTGCCCCAGCACGGTCTGCCGGCCTGGGGGCCCGTCATGGGTCGCCCGCAGCCCTTCCTGGAACTGGTGCAGCGCGGGGCCGGCGTTCCGGGCCTGGCCCGGCCACGCCGCCTCGTGCAGGAAGTCGGGGGCGTCGTAGTCCAGCCAGAGCACCGCGGCGGTCTCCTCCTCGGGGGCGAGTGCGGCGCAGCGGGACAGCACCCGGGCCGCCCGACCCAGCTCGCCGGGCACGTCGCCGAGGCCGGCGGTCATCCCCGGCACGTAGGTCAGCATCCGCGTCGACCGGTCCGGGTTGCCCAGCGCCACGACCGCCCGTCCCTCGCCGGCCGTGCCCAGCCCGAGCAGGTAGGCGCGGGGCTGCTCGTCGCCGGCCAGCCGGGCGGCCAGCGCGTCCAGCCCCGCCAGGGACTCCCCGACGCGCGCCAGCCCGGCCAGCTCGACGGGCCCGCGCGGCACCCGTTCCAGCAGCCGTCGCCGCGCGGCCAGCAACTCCTCCCGCCGCGCCCCGAGCAGCAGCCGGTTGGCCTGGTCGCGGGCGGACGCCGGCACCCCGTCGAGGCGGCCGACCAGGCCCGGCTCGTGCGCGACCAGCCACCGTCGCTGCGCGGGGGTGAGCGCGGACCACCACGCCCGTACCGCCGCCGGGTCGGCGCCGCGCGGCGGCCGGCCGGCCGGTGGCGCGGCGGGCCACGCCGCG